>NZ_CP011272.1:2800344-3111493 GCF_001610875.1 Pirellula sp. SH-Sr6A
TCGGTCAATGGGAGTGGACGTGTTGCGGTTTGGGAGCGTCGAGATCTCTCGAATTTTTGGAGAGACTGTCTGACGAGTCTTCCTTTTTGGCTAGCCCTTTCGGCAACCCTCGTTCTGTCGGCAACCTTCGTTCTATCAAGAATCGGCTTCTCTCGAGAAGCGTCTTCCTAGCTAGATCCAGCCCCAAGATCCAGCCCCCCCATCCAAGCCCCCTCCATCCAGCAACCACATCTCCTCTACCCCCATCCACCAGGGACACTCACCAATAACAGGCACCAATAACAGGGACACTCACCAACAACTGGGGACACTCACCAACAACTGGGGACACTCACCAACAACTGGGGACACTCACCATTTTTTGACACAAGACACTGGGAGACACTGGGGGTGGGAAGTGGGGAGTGGCCCCCCGAAGGTGGGGGCGAGAGGGGGTGGTTCGAGGGGAATGGGGGCCGAGGGGCGGTCAAAGACGGGTTTTTGGACCGTTTGACTCTCGAGGCGCGCAGCGGCGAACCCAGTGCCGCTCCAAGGGTCACTCTCAAAGAAGAAGATGCTCGCGGCCTGTACGGCTACAAGCTCTTAAGAAGGTCGCTGGAATCGCGGACAGTAGATCTGCCGCTGGGTGACCAGCGTTCGAGCCTCCTTCATACTGCGCACACTTCCAGCCGCCAATGAGAACATTCGACTGAAATGGGTCGTGTAGTCGATCCAACGCTCGGGATCCAATCCCAACCGCTCCAACACCGGAGGCACCTCCTCGGGTGTAAACCCTTTCTTGCCTTCCCGGATAATCCTCGCCGTCGCATCCAATAGCTGGATATAGTTCATCGATGACAACGGTACCACGCCCTTGTCACTGCAACGCTTCTTCGTCTTGCTCGGTTTGCTCCCCTGGCTTCCTCTCTCATCGATCAGCTCTATCGGGGCTAAATACGCGTCTGGTAACAGACGCTGTGGCAAGGCAGGATCTTCGCTGGGCGCTGGGGACTGCGGCGATTCCGTTTGAGTTCCCTCCGGGGGCGGTTCTGACTTGGCGAGCTCCTGCTTCAGGGCTGCGAACCGCTGGGCTACCGACGTGTACTGGGATGCCTCGAGCGTCTGGGCTACCTGGGCGCGGATGGGATTCAAATCCACATAGCTCACGCAGGCCAAGATGGCTTCGTCATCGAGCAACCGCACCGCCTTGAACCGGCCATTGAAGAGACGGCCCGTCTCTTGGAGCTCCAGGTTGGCGCGCTTGGCGACTCGCTGGCAAAGGATGCGCATCCACCACGAGATATCGCTGAGCCGCAATCGGATCTCTTTCAACTTCTCGGGCTTGGTGCGGATCGCATCGAGCTCCTTTTCGTTGGGCTCCGCTGGAGTCTTGTCTTTGTTCTTCCTCTTGGGACACATCAACATCCAGCGCCTGGCCACTTCGGTATCGTCCCACTCTTGGACAATGTCGGGGCGAGACCGCAAGACCGAGTGGAAGTGGTTGCTCATGATGGCATGACCTAGGACGTCGATGCCAAAGTACTGGGCTTGCTCCTCGATCTGCTTGGTGATCCAGAGACCGCGATGGCTGTGATCTTTGCGGGTGAGAGCATCATCGCCGAGCAAGAAGTACTTGCGAACAATGGTGGCGATGGTGTGGACCGTAGCGACTTCGTCGGGACGGTAGATATCGGCGCGGGCGCTGCGCATGATCTGAATTCCTTGGGCGAAAGGGAAAACATCGGCAAAACAAGGGACGATTCGTTCGGGTTGCCGGGCACGATCCTGTGCATAGAAGTGATTGGAGCGTCTCGAGACCCCAGATACAAGAGTGGGGAAGGGGGCGCCAAAAAGAAATTAGGATACAATGAGGCTCATGCGATTGCAGATTTCTCACCCCGAGGAAGAATCATGCCCGATGATTTTGTCACGAAATCTTTGTTCGACTCTGACGAATTGGTCCCGCCGCAAGGAACCGACGGCCCGTGCTTCGACGACACCGATGCCCCTCCGTTTGAAGTCGCGATACCTCCTATTCGCCTTGTTCCGAAGGAAGATCGCGAACCTTATCTACGACTCGCTCTTATCGGTGGGGTAGGGCCTCGCACGTTGGCCGCATTGGTGCATCATTTTGGTTCCGCGCGCGAAGTCGCCAACGCGACGCTCAAAGATTTGGGAAAGGTCAGCGGAATCGGACCCAAACTTTCCACATTGATCCGAGAAGGCACACAAAGCGACCTGCTTGAACTTGTCCAACAACATTGCATCGAACATTCCGTGCAGATCCTCGTTCCCGGTGATTGCCAATTTCCTCGTATGCTGCTGGAGTTGGAAAACCCTCCCCTCTTTCTCATGTTCCGAGGCAAGCTGCAGACCAACGACTCGCTTGCTATCGCCATGGTCGGAACTCGTCATTGCACCAGCTACGGTGCCACCATGGCCGAACGGATTGCCAAATCGCTTGCTCGCCAAGGCCTCACTATCGTCAGCGGACTTGCTCGCGGCATTGACGCGATATGCCATCGCGCCGCGATGGAGGTTGGTGGGCGAACGATCGGCGTACTGGGTAGCAGTGTGACCGAGGTCTATCCACCCGAACATGATGTGCTCGCAGAAGAAATTACATCTCACGGCGCCATCCTCAGTGAGACTCACCCATTTTCGAAACCCAAGGCAGGTGTCTTCCCTCAACGAAATCGAATCATCAGCGGATTGAGCTTAGGCGTGATCGTCATTGAAGCGGCCGATCGATCGGGTTCCTTGATCACAGCCCAGCATGCCGGGGAACAAGGTCGCGATGTCTTCGCTGTTCCCGGCGCCGTTACCTCACGAATGTCCCGCGGCTGCAATCGTCTCATTCGAGATGGAGCCATTCTTATACAAGATGCCGACGATATCCTCGAACATCTTGGTCCCCTCGTTGAAGGTATTGAGTTGGAGAATGGTGCGAGAGTGTCGCACCCAGCAGAGCTGCAGCTAAACGAAATCGAGCAAAGCGTACTGCAATGCATCGAATCGCTCCCTACGGATATCGATTCCGTCGTATTGAAATCAGGATTACCCGTGTCCCGCGTACTCAGTACACTGAGCGTCTTGCAAATGAAGGGACTGATCAAACGGCCTTCGAGTAGAACTGTTTCGCGCTAGTGGGATATATCGAGATGAAATTCGGAATCGTGGGTACCGGAGCTTTGGGAGGATTCTACGGAGGACTTCTTGCAAAGATCGGTCAGGAAGTCCATTTCCTACTCCACTCCGATGTCGACTTTGTTCGGGAGTATGGTCTACGCGTGGATAGTAAACTCGGGGACTTTCATATCCCCAAGGTCAATGCCTACAGCAGTCCCGAAGAAATGCCCAAGTGCGATTGCATCATTATCGCTCTGAAGAGCACGCAAAATCACCTGCTCGAAAAACTCATCCCACCGTTGATGCATCCGGATTCGTTGGTTTTAGTCCTACAAAACGGATTGCATGTCGAACAAAGAGCGCGTGAGGTGGCGGGTGAAGGGCGTGTCGCAGGAGGCTGCTGTTTCTTGTGCTCGAATAAAGTTGGGCCCGGCCACATCAAGCATTTGGATTATGGCAAAATCCTCATGGGTCCTTACCGTGGTATCAACGACGACGAATCGGGACCTGATATGGAGGTCCTCCACCACATTTGCCAGTTGTTCCGCCAAACCGGAATCGAATGCAACACCACGGAAAATCTGTCGCTTGCCCGTTGGCGCAAGCTGATGTGGAATATCCCGTTCAATGGGCTTTCGGTCATTCTCAATGCCAGTACGGATTCGATCATGCGCCACCCCCATTCGCGCGCATTAGCCGAATCGATTATGTCTGAAGTTCGAGAGACCGCTGTCCAATGCGGCCACTCGATCGAGACCGATTTCATCGCTTACATGATGGAACATACCGACGACATGGTTCCCTATGACAGCTCCATGCGACTTGATTATCTGGCAGGACGCCCCATCGAAGTCGAAGCCATATACGGCAATGCGATCCGCGCTGCGGCGAGAAAACAAGTCTCTGCACCCTTGATTTTGGCAATGTACCGACAACTTCATTTCTTAGCAGACAAACGTGCGAACGCCTAGAAAGGCCTCTCTACTTTTGATCGTGTAAGTCTTCCGTTATGCAAAACGCTTCTTTATCGCCAAGAAATGCTTCTCAAAGCAGTGATACGAAAGCCACGCGAGAACATACGTCAATCCGAACAGAATCCACACATAGAACAGATAAAACCAAACGAGCGCCGAACCCGAGCCTGGCACCCATTGCAGCACGGAAGATGCCGGTATGAGAGTCACCAACGGTAACTGAATGACGTACATCCCATAGCTGTACTTGCCGAGCGATCTTAATGGGGACCAACGGGTGATACGATTCCATACGTCGTGCTTCGACCTATGCATCATCCAGTAGAGCACGCAGACAAAGAGTATTGGAATGAGGGTATTCGGGATGGCAAAGTACCGTTTGCCCGTCCATGCAATGGCGATCCCAACCACAAACAACAGGGGAGCGAGAATTGCAGCCGCCGTCTTCAACACTTTAGGCTGGTAGTTGGCATAGATGGCAATCGCGGCCATACCTCCGAGAGATAGGGCATCGGAGCGGAAAAACGTGTGGACGTCCACGGCCACTCCGTAATCGGCATCCCTAGCCAAGAAGGTCCTCGCCACGAGCACCAAAACGACCCAAGCGAGACAAAGCCTGAACAGTCGCTTCGGTGCGATCCAATACACGATCGCCGGCCAGATCAAGTAAAAGTGCTCTTCGACCGCTAACGACCAGAAATGATCGAGCGGCCCAAAACACCATTCATTCACCCAAGCCATTCGAAGGTTCGAAATGTATGTCCACAAATACACCTGCTCCCCTGCAGCGACTTGAAAAGACGAAGGCCCCCCAAGTCGCGGGACAACGTACAAGCAAACGATCAATGCCAGGATATAGAGGGGGAAAATCCGAAGAGCCCGGCGAACCATAAAGTTACGGAAATAATGCGGTCGATCGCGAGTACGGAGCAAGATACCGGTGATCAAGAACCCCGACAAAACAAAGAAGAGATCGACTCCTCTCTCTCCAAGAGGAGACAATCGCTTGATCCAAGCCAGCGCCGTGCTCGCCGTCGGATCCATTTCCTTGCAATAGCGGTACAAGGTAACGATAAGGATCGCAAAACCGCGAATTCCATCCAACTCTGGAAGGTGCAGCCCCTCGTTCCATTTCACAGACAGTTCGCTTGCGCTGTCTTCCTTGAGAGACTCGACCATTGCGTCCAATCGACTAAGAAATGCTGATGCTGTTGGCTTCCGTGGAGAGTCGGTCAAGCATGGATTGCAATCTTTCTCGAAGTTGCTTCATGACAGGATCTTCCTCACCTCGCGGTACGCGTTCGGTCGGAACTTCAATCGCCTCGTCGATCTCGATAATGGCCTCGAGCGGGCCATGAACGTTCGCTCGATCGGTGAGGTCCTCCTCCAATCGTTCGATCGTTTCCAGAATCCGCGTGTCCGTCGTCGGAGAAACGAGGTAATCCACTGGATACGAGGCGATCTGCTGCGCCAAATAAATTTGGGACAGCTGGATCCATCGGCGTTCTCGCTCGGATTCCGTAATCTCTCCTGTCGCAAGCTCCGGGACGATTTTCATTCGAAGCGATTTAATCCGCGGAATCAGTCCATTTTCCGGAAACGACTTGCCGAGCCACTCCGCCTCTAAGGGACTTAGAAGGTGGTCGATCAACCGTTGCTGTCGCTCTTCAAACGTACCTGTCTGCGAACTTCCTAGGTATTCAATTTCCTTCAGGCTCAACATGGCCTTCATCATTCGATGGATTCTTGGCAATAACGGCGCCTCCTTGAGCTTGAGCCAGGTCAACCGCTTTTCCAACGCATCCAAAGTGGGATCGACTGCCTTTTCCAAATCACCGTGGAACACGTACTTGATCGCCACCGGATGGATCACGACTTTCCCGTCACCTTCTTTCGATCGCCTTTTGGCAGCCGTGCGAGCCATGAACGCGACTCCATCGAGCAGGGGCTGCAGTCGATCATTGGTACGAAAGACCGTTCCTTCCGGAAAAACCACCAAGGGGCGCTCGGTACCGGACAGAATCTCCACGGCCAAATCAAGCGACTGACGGTCCAGGCCCTCGCGATAAACGCTAAACGCCCCCATCGTCGAAATGGCCCATCGCTGAAAACGGGATTGCTCAAACAAATGCCAGCTTGCCATGGCATAAAACAGCGTCTGTGCCTCCTCCGCGACATAACTCATCACGAGCGGGTCGGCATACCGACAGTGGTTCGGTGCAAGCAGGATCCCATGCCCACGCCGTTTGGACTCCTTCAAATGATCGATACCGTGAAGCCGCACGGAGACGACCCCCTCCGCTTTTCTTAGGTATCGCTTCACCAGTCCAAGCTTCAGAATCGACCAAGGCAACCAGTTCCCGCGGTGGGGAGGTACGAATTGGTACGGCTTCTCAATAATGATGTCTTGCATCGCAACCGCATTTCTCATGCAACGAGGCGTGGATTCACCTTGGCATAGAGCCAAAGCGAACGAAGCGTACTTGCTTCAGCGGAAAAGCTTCCCACGCACAGGAGTAGGTTTGTATTCGTGGTCGCGTTTTCGGAGCACCTTGGCTTCAATAATAAAGTCAGGGTTCTTCTGGGATTTTTTCTCTTCTTCATCGGCTAGATTCATCTGGCGAAACAAAGCGACATTCTCCATACCCTCGATCACCCGCCCAAACACCGTGTACTTGCCGTTCAAGTGTTCCAGTGCGGTGAACGCAATATAGAACTGCGAGCTCCCGCTATCAGGATCCGGTCCGCCATCTTTCGCCCCAAGCGCAATGGCGCAGCTCCCTCGCAAATGCGGACGATACGACTCTGAAGTTGCCTCACCTCGGATGGTGTAACCGGCGTCGCCTGTGCCGTCTCCTTTTTCACATCCGGTTTGCGCTACCATGTGCTGCTCAACCCGAAAAAAGGACTTGCGGTTGTAGTATCCCCGTTCCGTGAGATAGATAATATTCGCAACCGCTTCGGGGGCATCGTCTTCAAAAAGCTCGATCACAACCCTTCCCTTGGAAGTAGCCAACTCAATCTTTGGGTTATTATCCCGTTGGCTCTCCTCTTCACGTTTCGCTTTCTCTTTTTCCCAAGTCTCTTTCATGCGTGGCAAGTTGCTGAGGAATAGAAGCTGGGATTCTACCAGCTCCTGCTTCTGTTTCAGTATATCTCCAGCGGCTATCGCTAAGTCGTATTCTTGATTCGCGATACAAGCGGACACGAGTTCAAGGAGAAGCTCTCCGTCCAAGAGGCTAGGTTCCAGTTCGAGCATCGAAGCGAGCGAGGTCGTCCAAGCATCGACGCGATCGAGCTGAGTATCGAATAAGAACATCTCTTTCAGCGAGAGCCCAAGAGATGCGTACTTTTGTTTATCGGACAGATAAGTCTTCGCGCATTGCTCAATCCAAATGCGACGGGCTTCGTGGCAATTCGAGAGAGCAGAGTTCCACAGATCATCCAGCTCCTTTTGCTTGGCATCGTTGATCTCGTAGGCCAGCGAATGTCGATTCATGGCCATGATCAATTCCGTTACCGCCTTTTGAAACTCGGCATACGCCACCCGGTAGGCTTTGGCCTCCTCCGAATTGTCTTCATCCGGGATGAAGGCGAATCGCGACTCTCTCGCCTGAGCTTCACGCGATTTCGCTTCCGCCTTCTTTCGATCGAACTCCGCGCGTTGTTCGGGAGTCATCTTCGCCTTCAACGCGCGTTCTTCGCGGGTCTCCTCACCCAACGGATGCGAATGTCCAGCATGATCATGACCGCTATGATCCTGCCCGTCATATAGCCGAACACTGCCGTCGTCCCAGCGAATACTGGGCCGAGTTGAGTCGACAGTCGGTGGCTGGACCTGCGCGTACGCAGCGGAAACGGGAAACAGTAACACCACCCCCATCCGAGCCGCGTGACGGCAGCGGCCCGTGACAAAAACCAACCCTCTCCAGATGGCGTTCGAGGAAAAAGGAATCGCAGTTGGCGATGAATGGTGGGAGCGAATCAAGGTTCTGATCATCCAGAAGACTCTAGTCAGGGGGTCGGATTGGGTTACGATCATATTCTAAGTTCATTTATCGATTCTGTCCCGCGAGTAGAAATCCCTTGGAAAAAACAAACCTTCGAATCATCGGCGGAGAATTTCGGTCGCGAAAGATCCAATTCGCGGTCGATCCGAGAACTCGACCGATGAAGGATCGGACTCGCGAAGCTGTCATGAACTTGCTCGGAGGTACGCTTCCGGAGTCGATTGCGTTCGATCTTTTCGCGGGGACTGGAATTCTGGCATTCGAGGCACTCTCGAGAGGCTCCTCCGCCGCAGTCCTGTTCGAGATCTTGCGAGGTGCCGCACAAGACATCGCGAAGAATGCGAAGACCCTAGGAGTCGAAGACAGCTTGGTCGTGATCCAAAACGACGTCTTGCGATGGAGCGCTTCGATGGACCGAAATCTGCCACTTCTGCGGCTCCCCGAGTTGCCTTGGGTCGTTTTCTGCTGCCCTCCCTACGCGTTTTGGGAAGAGGATTCCGATGGCATGCGAACCCTGCTGCAGAACTGGGTACAGTCCGCTCCCTATGGATCGCTCTTCGCGATTGAGCTGGAGGAACGCACTCCACTTGACTTCCTGCCGCAAGAGCTGGAGTGGGATGTCCGCACCTACAAACCAGCTCGGATGGCGATAGGCGAAAAATATCCTCCAGCGCAAGAGTCTTAACCATGCGTAGCCAGAACCAGCCCCCGGCATACTTTTCGCCACGGTCGGGGAAGCCCTGGACCTACCCCCTTGTCTTGCTTTTTGCTCTTTGCGTTACGTCGAACTCGTTCGCCCAGAGCCAGCCACCTCCCGAGCCCACTCGCTCTGCTCCCGTCCCTAGTCCCACCCAAACAACCCCTGACCTCGAGAAACTGGTTCTGGTGGGTAAAGGGACTATTCCCATCCTCATTTCCGCGCCGCACGGTGGATCGCTTGGGTTCCCTGGCGTTGCCCCTCGCGAAGGGAAGGGACTTCAAACCGGCCCGAGCGGTTTTTTCGTCGGTCGCGATGGCGGAACCCAAGAATTAGCGATGGAGGTGGTCGAAGCCATTGCGGAAGAGTTTGGAGCGAAGCCTTACTTTGTTATCTCCGCCACCCATCGCAAGTACTTGGATCCGAATCGCCCTTCCTCGATCGCTTTCGAAAACGAGGCGATGCAATCGGTCTACAATCGCTATCACCATTCGATGGCGAGCTTCACCGAAGAAATACTCAACGAGCACCAGCAAGGTCTTCTGCTCGACCTACACGGCCAAGGTTCTCGCCGCGACACCGTCTTTCGAGGAACGAGTAATGGTAAGACCGTCACGCGATTGATTCGGGACTTCGGTCGATCCGCGCACGAAGGGAGCGACAGTTTCTTCGGCTTGTTAAAGTCCGCGGGCTGGATCGTTCACCCGGATCCATTCGAAGGAAAAGAGCAAGCTGGGTTTACGGGCGGCTACATCGTACAGACCTATGGAAGTCACCAAGCGGTAGGGATCGATGCGATGCAGCTTGAATTTGGAGCCGTTTACCGAACCAAAGAAAGCCGATCGAGAATCGCCTCCGAACTGGTAAAAGCCATCGCCCAATACAGCGAGCTCTATCTTCCCAAATGGAGTTCCAAACGAGCCCAACCCGCCCAAACGGGACGCTAGCCGTCTTGCCTCCCACGACGGGTCGACGCACTACGACTCCTGCAACGCACGGAACAAGTCGTTGCACCGCACGTGGATTTGCTGACGGTGCTTCGACTGGCTCGCGAGAACTAAGGAATGTCGCAGCCCGCGCATCCTGCTGATTCGTGGATAGAGGTCGTAGTTCTGCCTCGATGCAGGGAAGATCTCAACCACCTGGGTACCCGGCGAGGCGAAAATCAGGTGGGCGAGCGCCGCGCCGTGCAATGCGACGATCGAATCCGCGGCAGAGATCAGTTCGATTTGGGATTGGATGGGTAAAGCTTCGAAGTCGTAACATTCAAATCCTTCGGACCGCAATTGCGAATCGACCTCTTGCTCATTGATCAGATTCCGGTGCGCCGCCTTTCTTCTGCTGATGTAGATTTTCCTAGGCAGGGACTTCGTCGGTCTCCCGGTGAGTTGGATTCGGGCTGCGAATTCGCTTAGCAAATGCGAAGTCGGTTCGTTGCACCACAAAAGCTGATCCGGCTGGAGATGAAGGTGGCTGTGCGGTTGAATCCACTGCGAAGGCTTGGTCCCAAGGAGTTGAAGTATCTCCCGTTGGTAGGCGCTGCGATGATCAACAATATACGTCATCGCCTCCTCGTTCCCGAACTGCATTGCGGCCAAAGCGCGGGGAGCGACTTCGGTTAGCCAGTGAAAAAAATTGTGGCAGCTGCAGTTGTTCATCGAGATGGCGGAGCCGGGAACTCGTTGCGGTGTCGGAATAGATCGGCGCGCCGTGAGGTTTCCTCGCTGGCGATGGATCCAATGCCGAGGATCTAGCCTGGAGAAGGCTTTCACACCTTCGACGCCATATTTGCCCATGAACGCCGTGTCGCGGATAGCACGTTGATCCGATGAACGAAGGCATCCATTTCGACCCACGCAACCACCGCCTGGTAAGACATAGAGCGATTGCTCATGCTCCAGCACTCCCGGCACTTTCCACTCGTGCACGCCACCATCGAGAAAAACCTTAACGGTTGTTTCCGGTACCTCAGCAGCTTCAGCGAGCACGATTTTATTGCAGGCCTCTTCCAGCGTCGCAAAGGTTTTTGGAGCGGGCTCGCGAGGAAGCCACGGCATCAAGCTGGCAGCAGGGATCAGATACTTTTTGTGTCGAATCAAGCGATTGGCAAAATCGTTCGGATCGTACTCCTTCATGCCCATCCCCTGCAAAACAGGTCTACCGAAAGCGGCTCTACGGATTGAATTGTAATGACGAGTGGATTGCCCGAAGCATGAGCATCAGTTGACACGAGGTTTGGCAAACTCGCCTCGAAGAAATTCTGCGACTTCCTGCAAGACCGGGTTCCATTCGCCGATAGCTGTCTGTCGAAACACTCGAAGCGTTGGGTACCACGGAGAATCGGAGCGATACTGCAGCCAACGCCAATCGGGAGTGAATCCAAGCACCAAACAAGTTTTGATACCCATACCACCGGCCAGATGCGCGAGAGACGTATCACTGGTGACAACGTAGTCCAATGCGTGCAGGATGGCGGCGGTATCCATAAACGCACCGCTCGACTGATCCACTTCTTCAGGCATGCAATAGATGATTTTCTTGCCTTGCCAATGTTCGAGCTGTTCCGTCCCTTTGCCTTTCTGCAGGCTAATCAATTGCACGCCATCCAATTCAGCGAGACACTCCATCGATTTCAAAGGAAAAGATCGAAACATATCGGCTTGATGGTCAGGATTTCCTTGCCAGTTCAGTCCGATTCGAAACGGGGAAGGGGGGATTGCTCGCTGCAAACCGTTGGCCCAAAAGGAAATCAAGCTAGGTTTCGCGAATAGATACGGAACTTGCGAAGGAATGTTGCTGGCATCGATTCCGAGGATATCCGCCACGTCGATTAGAGAGCAGTGGTAATCGAACGGTGTTTCGACTTGTAATGAGTTGGGAACCAGTTCTCCGATCCCTTTGCATTGCTGAAGAATGGCTAAGAGTTGCGGTTGAATATGGAGGATGGTTCTCGCTCCTTTTTTGCTTAGTATCTCCGAGAACCGAACGAAGTGGAGTGTGTCCCCGAGGCCTTGCTCCGCGTAAAGGAGAATTGTTTTTCCTTCGAGAGACTCCCCGTTCCATTTCGGTTGTGGGTATCGGTGTTGGATCGCTTCCGCGCATTGCCAACGGTAGCGATACTCTTTCCAGCCTTCTCGGAAGTTTCCTTGCAAGAGATGAATTACACCGAGGTTGCGATGTAGTTCCGCATCATGCGGGTTGAGTTGCATGGCTTGATAGTAGTACTCAAACGCCAGATCGATTCGGCCAGTCCACGCGTGGAGAGTGCCTCGATTTCGCAGGGCATTGAAATATTGCGGCGACTGGTCCAATGCGTGTTGAAACGCCGCGTCCGCATCGGCAACTCGCCCGATGTACCGCAAGGAGTTCCCCATGTTGTTCCAAGCGATGGGGAAGTTGGGTTGCAATCGAATCGCATTTTCGTAAGCCTGGACCGCTTGTGCATAGCGACGGAGATCGTGCATGGCGATCCCCCAGTAGCACCACGCATTCGCGTGATTCGGCTCGTGTTGCAAAACATCGCGATAGATTTTTTCCGCCTGCGCCGCGTTCCCTTGTTGGTGAATTTTCCAAGCCTGTTGGAGCGTTTCTTCGGTGGAAGGCATAATCTAGGTGACAGAGTTCTAGGAAATAGAGGGATTGGGAATACTTCCCGGGCCGCGCCGAGTGCGGGGCAATCCGGATCCTACCCCCCCGATTCGAACGATTGCAAGACGGGTCAGGATGGAGCCCTATGTGCTAACATTCACGAAATCCATTTGTAGAAAGGCATCCCGTGCACCGACAATTGATATTAATGAGGCACGCCAAAAGCGACTGGAGCCAGCCAGGCCTCCACGACAAGGAGCGACCGCTCAATGCGAGGGGGAAGGATGCGGCCCCCCGGATGGCCCATTGGCTACGTGAATGGTTACATGCGGAGGATCGCCGCGTAGCCCGAATTCTTTCCAGCACTTCGGTGCGCACGCGAGAGACATTGGAAAGGATGCGTGAAGCCTGGGGTTTATCCAACGATTTGCCTAGCGATTTCCCTGGTGATGGGAGTGTCGAGTGGGTGGACGCCCTTTATCTCGCGGAGCCTCGTGTCATTTGGGACGCCATTCGCTCCGCCTTTCACAGCCACGCCGACGAGGAGAGTTTGCTGGTACTCGGGCACAATCCAGGCATGGAAATTTTGATGAGCGCCCTAGCCGGAAGCGACTTGGACGTCCCGACGGCCGCGATTGCTATCTTTGAATCCCGTCATGAGGGGGAGATAGGAGATTTGGTACCGGAGATCGAATCTGGGAATTGGCGGTTGCTGGCATTTCAAACACCTCGCAGCTTATCCCCTTGAATGGTCTTGGACTGGCTTGAACCCTTTTGCTAGACTCCGCGCGAGAAGCGATGACGCATTGGACGCGCGCGCCTTAGTCGATACCTCAATGCACGGTCTTTCGAGCTGCGTCGCGGCTCGCTGGACTGCTCTGGAGTCAATGGAATGAGTCAACAACCCAAAGTATGGTTAACCGGATGGATTCGCAGCAACTTGGCATGGAGCCGTTGGGCTTCGATTCCTGCCGCTGCAATCGTGCTGTCCGTCGCAGGTCCAACCGCTTCTGGAGTCGATGTCGACCCACAAGTTTCCAAGGCGTTGGGATACAAGCCACGCCAATCCAATGTGGTTTACGACCAAGTCGGCGAGAAGGAAGCCGAGAGCTGCACCAGCCGCTACGAATCCAAGAACGGCGTCGATGGCCTGACGGTGTTCGGCCCGAATGGTCAAATGCTTCGCCGATTCAACGACGCCAACGGGGACCGACAAGTCGATCAATGGTGCTACTTCAAGGATGGCATCGAGATCTATCGAGATATCGACAGCGACTTCAATGCCACGGCCGACCAATATCGATGGCTGGGGACGGGCGGAACGCGCTGGGGAATCGATAAAAACGAAGATGGAACCGTCGATACGTGGAAGATGATTTCGCCCGAAGAGGTGACGATCGAGCTGGTCGAAGCCATCAAAACGAAGGATGAAGACCGTTTTCGCCGCCTTCTCCCCTCCGAGCAAGAGATCAAGCAACTGGGGCTTGGCGACGAAAAGGCTAAGCAATTGGTGGAGCGAGTCCTCGCGGCCCGTACGGGATTCGCCGAATTCGCGCGTTCGCAAAAGCTAGTCCAATCCACAACGAAATGGGCTCACTTTGCCGCCGACAAGCCGGGCGTAGTACCAGCAGGTACTGATGGTGCAACCCAGGATGTTGTCGCTTACGAGAACGTCATTTCCATCATCGATAACGACGGGACCAGTCAGCAACTCATGGTCGGAACGTTGGTGCAACTCGGCGCAACGTGGAAACTGGCCGATCTTCCAAAATCGGTTAGCGACGGGGCTACGATTGCAGAGAGTGGATTCTTTTTCCCCTCGACGGTCGCAGCAGGTGGTCGACCGGTAACAACGCAGGAGGGGTCTAGCGGCATGACCGGAGAGATGCAGTCCCTCCTTTCCGATTTGGAGAAGATCGATACCCAAATCCGAGCTGCAGCTGGAGACAACAGCAAACTATCCCAACTGCACGACGAGCGAGCTCAAACCATGGTCCGCTTGATCAATGCATCGAAGGGGACATCCGAAATGGAACTGTGGGTACGGCAGTTTGTCGACTCGGTGAGTTCGGCGGCGATGCAAGGCGAGTATTCCGAAGGGCTGGAGCGATTGCAGTCGTTCGAAGCCCAGCTGCCGAACATTCCTGGTGGCAAGGACCTCATGCCTTACGTCGCTTACCGTGTTCTGACGACAGACTACCAAGTCAAGAGCTTGGGTGAGAACGTGAACTTTGCCAAGCTCCAAGGGGATCACATGGAGAACTTGGAAGCCTACGTCGAGAAGTACTCGGAGAGCCCGGACGCCGCGGATGCGATGATTCAAATCGCTCTCAATCACGAGTTAACCGGCGAGGAGAAAGAAGCCCAAGTTTGGTACAAGAAGGTAGCAGACGGGTTCCCTTCGACCAACGAAGGAAAGAAAGCATCCGGCGCCATCGCCCGTTTGAGCTTGGAGGGAAGAACCTTCAGTCTTTCCGGCAAGACGCTGGACGGCAAAACCTTTGACAGCAAGCAGTTCGCGGGAATGCCAGTCGTCATTCAGTACTGGGCGTCTTGGTGCGAGCCCTGTAAGCAGGACATGAAGAAGATTCGGGAAGAACTGGCAAAGAATCCCAAAGCCTTTGGGGTCGTTGGGGTGAACCTGGATTCCGATCGCGAGAAAGCGGCAACCTCCATTCCCGCCGGCTTTGCCCCATGGCCACATATCCACGAGGGAAGTGGTTTTGAGAGCGATCTCGCCGTTGGGCTTGGGGTACTGAGCGTCCCCGTTACGATTCTGGTCGATCGCAATGGTAAGGTCATCAAACGAGGGGCCCATTTCACGCAAGATATGGAGGATGCCCTCAAGGCCTTGACCGAAGGTGCTCCTGACGCTCGGGCAGCCAAGCTCCCTAGCCAGCAGCCCGCCCCCTCCGCCAATAAATCGAATGCAAAAACCCCTTCGGCTTCCCCGACAGGTCGCCCCGTCAACACGCCAGGTAACCGCCCTGCCAACGGAACCACCGGAGGACAACGCCCCCCCCAACGGCCAGGTTCACCATCTGGTAAGTAAATTTGGGGGTTGCCGAATCGTGCGGAGGTGGGTACGCTCTTCCCCTCCAATTTCAAGCAACGTAACAGAAACAACATTTTTTGGAGCTACTGCTCGTGGGTGTTAAGAAGACAGGACGCGGTCGACGAAAGATTGGTCGAAAGAAGAGACGGATGCGAGCGCGGATCCGTCACCGCAAGAAATAATTAGCTGGACAGCCACAGCTTTCTTCTTTGACACGATGCTGGGGATGCGCGTCTCCAGCATCGTTTCTTCGTAAGCGTTGCGCACTGCCAGCCGGTCGCGACCTACGAATCTTCGAATGCTGCGCCGCGTTGCTCTTCTTGGCCCAGCGCGTGAGCTCTTTTGTTGCAGCCAGTCGGCAGCTCTCTTGGTGCAACAAGTCCGTCAGCCCCTTTGACCGCTGCAATCGACAAATCGGGTTGATCACCTATGATGGAGGTGAATTCTATTGTTTCTCGATTTGTGACCCTGACTGACAACAGAGTGCACCCTCTTATGGCAACGATTTCTGAACCTATCGCTTCGGCAGATCCTTATTTTCAAGAGCTCTTCGCAGATCGCATTGGCGGCCTTTCCTACGGCAAAGGAAACGAGATCTACAAGTTTGAGAAAATCAAGCGTGCGAAACGGAAAGCGCTGGCGGACTACCCCAATCGCACGCTCCTCGACTTCGGGATCGGCGAGAACGATTCCATGGCCAACACCAAGGTACGCGAGCAGATGGCGGTCCAAATCAACCGTCCAGAAAACCGAGGCTACATGGACAACGGGACGGCCGATTTCAAGGAAGCCGTCGCTCGCTTCATGAAACGCCAGTTCGGGGTCGAACTCGATGCGGCCAGCCAAGTCAACCATTGCATCGGGAGCAAGACCGCTTTGTCGATGCTACCTGCCTGTTTCATCAATCCTGGCGACATCACCATGATGACCGTCCCGGGCTATCCGGTCGCAGGCACGCACACTCGCTATTATGGCGGCACGGTACACCGCCTCCCCCTTCTTCCCGAAAACCAGTTCTTCCCAGACTTCTCCCAAGTAACGGATGAAATTTGGGAAAAGACCAAGATGCTGGTGGTCAACTACCCCAACAGCCCGACGGGACAAGTCGCGACACGTGAGTTTTACGAACAAATCATCGAGTTGGCTCGCGAGAAGAAGTTCATCATCGTCCAGGACGCCGCCCACATCTTGCTGACGTTCCAAGGCGAACCGTTGAGCTTCCTCCAAATTCCAGGCGCGATGGACGTGGGGGTGGAAGTCCATTCGATGAGCAAAGGCTTTGATATGATCGGCTGGCGAATTGGGTGGGTTTGCGGAAACGCGAAGATCGTCCAGGCCTTTGCGGATGTCAAAGACAATTGCGACAGCGGTCAGTTCGGAGCGATCCAGCGCGCCGCGATCGCTGGCCTCGACTCCCCTGAAATTCCCGCTCAGATCAACGCGAAGTATCGCCGTCGTTTGAACAAACTGGTCGCATGCCTCCGCGAATGCGGATTCCAATGCGACGTACCTGGCGGAAGCTATTTCCTCTACACGAAGTCGCCAACCGGCGTCGCGGGCGGTCCATCGTTCGCCAATGCCGAGGAAGCATCGCAATACTTCATCACGCAGCACTCGATGGTCACCGTTCCGTGGGATGACGCCGGACCGCATTTGCGATTCTCGGTTACCTACGAAGCGGACAGCGAAGCCGCGGAAGATGCGATGATGGCGGAGACCAAAAAGCGATTGGGAACTCTCCAGTTTACGTTCTAGATCCGCAGCTCCGCGCATGACGTTGCAACCCGCACTTCAACCCATCGTCTGCTGCATCGGCAACCCCGTCGCTGGCAACCCAACGCAGTTCGTGATGTCGCGAGCTGCGAAGGACTGCGGACTGGACTGGCGATTCTTCACATCGCAAGTCGCCGAAGAGAGCTTCGACGCCGCAGTACGCGGAGTCCAAGCGCTCGGGATGCAAGGCTTGGTAGTACTGGAACCGTTCCAGTCGCTTATCATTCCCAAACTCGATACGGTCACGCAGTCCGCGCTTCGACTCCAACGAGTGACCGTGGCCCGATCCGATGGGAATTCTTGGCTGGGGGACAATCTCTTCCCAACCGCTATTTGGCAAGCCATCGACAACGCGGCTCCGAAACAACTGGATGCACCGATCCTGCCTGAAAAACGCGAGTTCGCGTCGGATTCGGTATCGGACGTCGAGGTGCCTGCTAAGATTGCGAGAACGCTGTTCGTCGGATCAGAATCTCTCTTCGACTCGCTGGTCATGTCGCGACCTCGACTGGAATGCGAGATGGAAAGGTGGATTCCCGGAACAAGTCTAAGCACCGATGAAAAGTTTGACTCGGAGGGAGCCGCAGCATGGTCGGCCGTCGTCTTTGAACGCGTCCCCGATTTAGCCACTTCCAAGGCTCTATTGGGTTTGAGTTGGGGGGATTCTCCTCGGATTGCCTGTTTGGACGCCTCCTTCTCTTCCGAAGGGCGAAAAGCGAGGGAGCAGTTCTTAAATCGTGGTTTTCTGGCTATCGAGCCAGTAGAATGGATGGTCTGCGAAGCGATGGCGAACTTCGCGTTTTGGACGGGAGTTACTCCCCCGGTTGACGGCATCCGTGAATCCCTTGAGGAATATTTGCAGTGGTGATCGTATCGAGACGTCAGTGGTTGCAGCGAGCTTCGAATGGCTTCGGTGCTATAGCCTTGGCGGCGATGCTTCAAAAGCATGGTTTATCATCGAGTCGCGGTAACCACCCGCTGCACCATCCCGCAAAAGCCAAGAGCATCATCTTTCTCTACATGGACGGTGGGCCTTCGCAGGTCGACACCTTCGATCCCAAGCCACTACTGACCGAACACCACGGAAAGAACCCCGCTGATTTCTTCAAGGTAGCACCGACCCAGTTCAACAACAATGGCACGGTTCTCGGAACTCCTTGGACCTTTCAGAAGCATGGCGAATCGGGCATCGAGGTCAGCTCGCTCTTTCCACACGTCGCCAAACAAGTGGACTCGCTAGCGGTCGTCCGATCGATGACTTCCCAGTTTCCCGAGCACACGTTCGCCAATTACTTCCTGCATACGGGAAGCGGCTTGCAAGGAAGACCGAGCATGGGAGCTTGGGTGACCTATGGGTTGGGCAGTGAGAACGAGAACCTTCCTGGATTCGTTGTCCTTAACGGCGGACTCACACCGCCCGGCGGCCTCGACTGCTTTGGCAACGGCTTCTTGGCGGCCACCTATCAAGGCTCGGTACTGCGTCCGAATGGCCAGAGCGTCGCGAACGTGACTCCGTTGGAGAAGTCGCCCGAGCGTCAGCGCAGGAAATTAGAGTTGCTGCAGACGCTCGACCACGAGACGCGAGACTTCTTTGGAAAGAGCGACCCGGTCGAATCCGCGATCGCCAATTATGAACTTGCATTTCGCATGCAGGCAGAAATCCCTAAGCTCTGTGATATTAGTCAAGAAACGGCTCACACCCAGCGCATGTATGGACTGGATGCCGAATACGAGCCCACTCGTATTTTCGGTCGAGAGTGCCTTCTCGCGAGAAGATTGGTGGAGCAAGGAGTTCGGTTTGTCGAGCTGACTTGTCCCAACGTCGGTCAAGACCGCTGGGATCAGCACAGCAAATTAAAAGAAGGGCATGAGTCCAACGCGCGAGCCGTCGATCAACCGATCGGTGCTCTTTTGCAAGACCTCCGAGACCGAGGCATGCTCGATTCCACCCTCGTGGTGTGGGCAGGCGAATTTGGACGAACTCCTTTTGCGCAAGGCGCCGATGGTCGCGACCATAACCCGTTTGGATTCACCATCTGGATGGCAGGTGGCGGGGTCAAGGGTGGTACGATCTACGGCGAAACCGACGAATGGGGTTACCACGCGATCCGTGACAAGTGCGAGATGCATGATCTCCACGCAACGATGCTTCATTTGCTGGGGATCGATCACACCAAGTCAACGTTTCGATTTGGCGGCCGCGACATGCGATTAACGGACGTTCACGGCAACGTCTTGCAAGGAATATTAGCTTAAACGGTCGTGGGATTCCGATTCCACCACACCAAGCACTGGATTCATCGGAACACATTCCCACGTGAGGGAGAGGAATAGTATGTCGAACGAATTGATTCAAACGCTGCAGCGTCTCCATGAACAGCTGCACACAAGTTCCGAGCTGGATAATGAGACACGGGAGTCGCTCAAGCGTATCGCGCAGGAGATTCAAGACTCCTTGGAAGCGAGCGGGGAAAACACGCTCGACAGCAGCCTCTCATCCCGCCTTCAGGCTTGGGTCGACGAGTTGGAGGTGAACCATCCGCAACTGACCAAGATTGTCTCGCAAGTCGTCGAACGACTGGCGGATATGGGCATCTAGCCCATCCGCAAGAGCTTCTCAAAAAGAGTGTCGCGAATCCGTTGTTGCAAAATCGTTTCCAACAAACTGACTCGTCTATCGGGCTTATCTTTGTTCGTTAGATATCAGCCCCGCTCGATGGGACTCATAGGACTCATAGGACCTATTGGCCTTATTGGTCTTATTGGTCCCATATGGCCTATGGGTCCTATAAGTCTTATATTAATCAGGTCTTTTCTCGAAAGCCGGCATGCCGGAACAATCGCCCCGCACTTGCCCGTAAAGTGCCACACCCGACCGTGAGATCAACCATGAACGGCTTCATTCCTGCCCACGGTGGGTACGAGGATCTACTGTCCTTCCGCAAGGCCCGCATCGTATACGACGGTACGGTCTTCTTCTGTGAAAGATTCCTTGACCGACGCGACCGCACCGTGGACCAGATGGTACAGGCCGCTCGATCTGGTAAACAGAATATCCTGGAAGGCTGCATGGCTAGCGCCACGTCGAAGGAAACGGAAATCAAACTGGTGAATGTGGCGCGCGCAAGTCTAGAAGAACTGCTCGAGGACTACCGAGATTTTCTACGCACCGGCAGCCACCCACTTTGGGCAAAGGATTCCCGCGAAGCAATGTTTGTTCGCAAACTGGGAGCTAAGAATGATGTGTCCTATGAGACCTTCAGGACCTATCTCGCCACCCGCACTCCTGAGATCGTGGCCAATATCCTGATCTGCCTGATACACCAAACCAACTACTTATTGGACCAACAATTGCGAGCGTTGGAAAAGGCCTTCCTTGCCGAAGGAGGCCTGCGCGAGCGCATGACCCGCGCCCGACTGGACGCCCGAAACAAACACCAGCGGGGAGGCTCATGAGCTCTCCAAATTCCTTACCGGCTGATCGGTAGTATTTATCCGGCCATCAGCCGGAACTCGCTAATGTCCGGTTTTGCAGCGATCTTCGCTGCTCGGCATCAAAATCGGGTAGGAGGCGGGATTACTCCCGCCGTCCTCCCACACCACCGTACGTACGGTTCCGTATACGGCGGTTCAGGTCTAACGACGATTCAGCTCAGTGCCTTTCTGGACGAGGCTTATCAGCCCAAGTTGCGTGAGGTGGCGAGTAGGCAGGGCCTGATTCATGTGGCTAGCGCCAGCATTCCACCAGGGGCCATGACCATTGCCAGCACAGACCCACGCTCGCACGCGGTCAATGCCAAGGCGAGTCAGTTCGCGGGCTCGTTTGGGCGGACGCTTCCATTGGCGCCAGTAGATGGCGCGTAACTTCCTGCGTAACCAGCTATCAAGTTCCTCGAACGTTTTCTTCACTTCACTCTTCCGGTAGTACGACACCCAACCGATCAGGACCGGCTGCAACTGAGCAAGCACCGTACGCACATTGCGACCTCGTGCCTTGCGGAGTTCCTCGCGTAGGCGACCCTTGAAGCGTTTGACCGATTCAGGAGACACCTTAAACTTCGGTTGGTGATGGTGCGTGAACGTATAGCCCAGGAACTTGCGGTTCCAGGGGCGGTCCACGGCACTCTTGGCTCGATTCACTGTCAGTCGCAGTTTCTCGCTCAGGAAGCGTTCGACACCATTAAGCACTCGCTCACCGGCGCGGTGACTGCGAACGTAAATGTTACAGTCATCAGCGTAGCGAACGAATTTGTGGCCTCGGCGTTCCAGCTCCTTGTCCAGCTCATCGAGCAGGACGTTGGACAGAAGCGGTGATAAGGGACCGCCTTGCGGCGTTCCCTCGCTGCGTGGACTCACGATGCCGCCTTCCATGATGCCAGCTTGCAGATACAAGCGGATCAGTTTCAGGATGCGTTTGTCTTGGATCTGACGTGCAAGGCGACTCATCAGGATGTCGTGATTGACGCGATCGAAGAACTTTTCCAAGTCCATGTCGACAACCCAGCGATGCCCTGAAGCAATGTGTTCCTTGGCACGATCCAACGCCTGATGCGTACTCCGGCCTGGGCGAAACCCAAAGCTAGAATCCGAAAACATTGGATCGTAGAGCCTCGTGAGCACTTGCAGTAAAGCTTGCTGGATCAAGCGATCTAGCACTGTCGGTATGCCCAGCATGCGCATCCCTTTGCCACCGGGTTTAGGTATTTCTACCTTTCGCACAGGGCTCGGACGATACGTTCCGCTGAACAGTTCTTCCCGGTGGCGTTCCCAATGCTCTCGGCAGTAGCCTGGCAGTTCATCGACGGTCACCCCATCAACGCCTGCGGCTCCTTTATTACCGACAACACGGCTCAACGCCTGCAACATATTGCTGCGGCTTAGCACCTCCTCCATCGTGACGGTGACTGAATGTTCAGTGTTCTCATTGCATGCCGGAAGTGTTTGACGCGCGTACGAATTACCCTCAGCGGTTCCGCCGCATACTCTTGTTCGCCGCTCAGGCTTCTCAGCCGTCATCTCTGCGTCTACCTCACATCACGAATACTTTGCACCAAACGGTTAAACTTGTTCGGCCCTTCGTCAGCTAAAGCCTCCGACTACTATGGCCTCTGCTGACTTCTACGGTGACATCGTAACCTCTTGCGAGGCAACTAGCTTTGCAGCATCCCCGTAGATCTCTCAGGGTAAGACGCGTAACTTTCCTCTCGTATATTCGCCGCATATACGCCGACTCGGTCCGAATGACATTGGGCTTTGAATCTTCGTGCCTTCTCGCCCACCGGGTCGTCGCCTCGTATACGGTTCGTGTACCTCGAACCGAGAGTTTGCCTGCTGCTTCCTTCAGATTCAGAGTTGCCCCTGACACCCTTGCAGTCGACTAGGAGTTCCTGTCATCAAGGCCTCCATCGGGACTTGCACCCGACAAGTTACTTCCTGGTTCACTTTCGCTTGCCAGTTGCGAGCGTCAGTCAATGACGCTCCGCGTCATGCCTGACGCACACGAAAAAAGCCAGTGAAAACACTGGCTCAGGAGGCGGAGGGCACGGGACTCGAACCATCTGTTCTTTCCCAGGCAATTTGCAACGCCGAGCGAATCATAGCACGAAAAACGGCACGCGCCGAAGCACTGCTCAAAAGCGCGGCAGTCGATGACGATCGATTTTGGACCATCGCCGAGCACTGGGAAGAGATCCCTTCCGATGCGATCGATCAGCTTTTGGAGACGATCGAGACTTTGGGGAATCCGATCGAATGCTAGTTCACTTTGCGGCCAGGATCCCCACACTTTGGCTTGGGGGTAGGCGAGTAGCTATCGCCGTCACTCTCTTGGTATGTGCTTTCAACCCTGGCGCGTTCCAAGAGGGTGGCCCCCTTTCTCTAACTAGGGTTGAGGCTATGAATCAAGATGCGTTGAATCTCGCGCTAGATGGCGTGGAGATGGGTTTTCGCGTGATAGCGGCCAAGCTGGACGATGCGGCCAAGAAGTTCAGTGATAAAGAGATTGCGGCCAAGCTGAGCTTCAACGTTCAGTTACGAGCGGGAGACTCGATAAGGCAAGCAAGGAAAACGGTAAGAGCAGCCGCAGGAATAGGTACCGCGGTCGCTGCCGCAGTGTATCAGGCATTTTCGATAGGCCTAGAAGATTTTTGCCCGTGGACCATTGGATATGTCAACGGCACCAATAACTTCCCTTGGAGTATCGCTCTTAACTATGACCCTCTAAGCATCGATGACGAAACAATCGATTCAACAATCGAATTTGCAACAGATCGAGACTTATCGTTTGCAGATTATGAGCGAAGGTACTTTGCTCCAATATCGGCCCACCATCAAGCGGTTGTGATGGCGCTGAAGGCGTTTGGTAAGCAAGAGACCGATTCTCCGCCCCCGCCCCTCGATCCACGACCGGGCGTCGAAGCGGCGAAATGGTGGGCAGAAAGAACCGAATCGCCAAAGCTCACTAATGCACAGAGGCACCTTGTTGAGTGCGTTCTTACTGGATACGCGAAGTTAAACAAGACAGGCGGAAAGCCAACAAGAGATGGTGTATCCCTGGAATACATCGAAACCGCTTGTCAATACACCAATAAGGCGGAAACGAGCTGCAAGCGGATGTGTGATCGAATCAACGAGAGAGTTAAAGAGGCCTTTGGCGATGGTGAATGTAATTGCTTTTTCAGGATCTACATGGATGGCGAATGGGTACTGATTGGCGAATAGTCGCGTCGTCAATTTTGGCCAGAAAATGACGGTAGATTGACGCCAAAACGCTTCATAGGATTCACGCATAGCAATGCAAAGGAATCGCATTGCGAGGACATTGGCACGATGCCACCCATAACCCAAGAGAGATTTCGCGATGCAAAACGCAGAAACAAAAAAGGGGGATCGGTTGCCGCCGATTCCCCCACTACCCCATAACGTGGGTAAGTCTATCACGATCGATCCGATATGTCATCGGCCGAGCGATCCGGTTGAGGTGTATTTGACCAAACGGCTCGCCTCTCTGGTCGTCGATCAAGTCTATCAAGCATCGGGGGCGAGTCATGTCCATAGCTAAGAGAATGCCCGCGATCGATGACCGCATGGCGCTAAGGCTCTCTGAGGCCGCTATGGCTCTCGGGATCTCACAGCGAACGCTCTGGGGACTTGTGAAGGCTGGCGAGATCAAGAGCTTCCGAGCATCAAAGAACATCCACCTAATCGAGACCGACGAGCTGCGGCGCTGGATGGCCCAGAAGACGGAAGAAGGGATCGGGAGATGATCTACAACGGCACGGAACGCGAAGAAAGCAAGATGTTTGCGCTTCGGTTTATCCGATGGGTAATCGAATCGGAGGCGACGGTCGCCCTAGGTCCCGATGCGTTCGCGTTGGTTGTCGCTGTCGTCGCGGCAGAGGATCGCGTAGGGTTTAATCACCCTCCAAACTACTACAACGAACAGATAGCCCGACACGCTGGAATAGGCTCTGTTCCGGCGCTGGTCAGGGCTCGCAATCGAGCTGTTGAGGTTGGACTGTTGACCTACGAGCCAGGCGCGAAGCGTAGGCCGGGGGTCTATTTTGTGTCAGGATTCCCTAACGATTTGTTAGAGAATAACCAAAAATACCCTAACGATTCGTTAGAGAAAGCGGAAGGAAAGCGAAAGGAATCCGAAAAGAAAGCGCGCCCCTCCCCTCCTGTATTTAAATATAGAAAGAAGAAGGACTCTTCTGGAGCAGCGGAAAGCGCATGCAATCGCCAACTGTCGGCCCAAATGTCCCCCGCCGAGCAGTGGGAGGCATTGCGAGCCCGGCGAGCCCAAGCGGCTGCGGAGGCACGCGCATGATTGCTCAAGGCAGTTCGACCGGATCGAAGGAGTTGGCCGTTCAGCGAGACTTGGACCAAGCTCGGGTTGAGTGTGAGAGGGCAATTATCGCTACTGGTTTCCTTCGGGAGGATCTTTTCCGAAGTGAATGCCTTCCGTTCCTTCGCGCCGATCACTTCGCAGATCCGTACCATCAGAAGATGTTTGCGATCATGGCCGCGATGTGCGGCGCTGGGATTCCGCTCAAAGCAAATGCGGTTCTAGTTGAACTCAAGTTGCAAAGTGAATTGCCTAGCCAAGACGAGATAGAACGGATCGTTAACAGCTTTGCGAGCCCCGGCACGGTTGGCTATTTTGTCGAGAGCCTGGTAAAGATCCACAGGCGAGAAACCATTGCGATGGCTGCGGAAGCATTGCTTGGAAACCTATCGAAGATGGGTACCGATGAGGCTTTGCAACGGTTCAGACTGGCAACCGAACACGCGGAGGGTGTATCGGTCAAGTGCGTCTCGCTTGCTGATGCGGCAAGAACTGCTATCGAGATTCATCGCGAAAAGATCCGATCGGGCAAGAGTCCATCGATTAGCACGGGAATCGCTTCACTGGACGACGCAACGGGCGGGTTGTTCCCGGGTCAGCTTTGGTTGCTGTCGGCGAAGAGCTTCATCGGAAAGACGTACTTTGCAAGTCAGATCGGTTTTCAGATTGCAAGTTCAGGTGAGCCGGTTCTGTTTTGCTGCATGGAGATGCGGGGCCATGAGCTAGCCGAGCGAGAGTTGAGCCGAAGAACCAACTTTATCCCAGTTCAGTTTGCGAGCAGTGAGTTCGATGAGACTGAGTTGAGCTACCTGGAAAACTTCGTTTCAAAAAAGTTCGATTCAGTCCCGTATTACCTGCTTTGCAATGGCAATGAAACAGCGGCGACGATCGCGGGGAAGGCTCGCTACTTGAAGGCGAAACATGGAATCAAGGTTCTCTTCGTCGATCACTTGCAGCGATTCACAGCGGACCCAAAAAGGGAATATCGATTTCAGTTGAAGGAGTGGACAAAGACCTTCAAGGACTTGGCGGTTGAGTTGGGTATCGCGGTTGTATTGCTGACGCAATTAAAGATAGCAGATGGTAGCAATCGAGAACCAACAACCGGCGACTATGCCGAGTCAAAGCAGATTTTCGAAGAGGCTGATGTTGCACTTTTGTTGCATCGCAACATGGTTGAGAAAGATAAGTACGAAGACGCGATGAAGGTAATCGTCGCAAAGTCTCGAAAGCTGAGTGCCGGAAGCTTCATGCTTGAATTTGACGGAAGGAAGTACATCGACCCGCAACCGCGATTAGCGAACTGGGAGGGATAGCAGTGCAATTCCAAATAACAGTCAGGGCTCTGGATTCTGCCCCCGGCGGTCCAGACCCCTTTCAAAGATTGCGATCGATCTTAAAGCGATTGCTTCGGATGTACGGCTATCGATGCGTGAGCATTCAACAAGTCGATGCACCAAAGAAGTCGGGAGCTGTTTTGGAAAATGAGGATGGGAAGCATGAGTAACGATGATCTCACGAAGCTCGAAGCGAAATCGAGATCCTTTCGACAAGCGGCCATCGCGATGAAGATCGAGAGGGAGCAGATTATCGAAGAGGCTTTAGCGGAGGAGGATCTAGGACTCGCGTTGTCGATGTACCGAAGGATTCTCGCCGAGGCCTTGCAGTCGCTCGCCAGCTTTGAGCAGGTACACAAGGCCAAGCGCCTAAGCTTGGCAGGCCCGATGGGTAACCACGAGAGGGCTAGCGAGAGGCTTGCGAAGCAATGCGTTCTCACGATGCGAGCCATTCGCGAAGCTTATCAAAGCCGGAAAGGTTGCTAGCTCTTATGAAGTTCACCAAAACGCAACTTGTGGACGCGCTGAGGAAGACCAAAGGCGTCTTCGCTGAGACCGCCAGGATCTTGAATGTTTCCAGGCAAGCGGTGTCAAAGCGAGTTCACGCGGACCCGAAGTTATTAGCGATCGCTGAGGGGTTCCGAGAAGAGCTGGTAGACGCTGCGGAAAAGACGCTACGTGAGAAGGTTGAGGCAGGAAGTCTCAAAGCATCGATCTTCACACTAACGACGCTCGGTCGATCGCGTGGTTATGGCAGGAAGCTTGAAGTCGAAGACAAAACGAAGAACCGGGGAACCATCGTTCTCATTCCTGAAGGCATGACCACAGAAGAAGCAGCCGCGCAGGTTCCACCGGGTTCGGGCGTGACATTTTACTTCCCAGACGATGGGCGAGAGGATCAAACATGTTGAGCAGTTTCATAAATGGATCACTTGTGGGCCTTGGAATATCCGCCGGGTTCTTTGTCGGGTGCTTGTTCTTTACGGCGTTCGCCAATGTGCTCGCTGAACGGATTCGAAAGAGCAAGAGGCGCAAGGTAAGCGAGAAGATCGAAGACTTGATTAAAGGGAAGGTTTTCCATTGAACCAGATCATTCAAAAGCCACGATTGCCCAAGGTGAGGGGCGAGGTTTCAAAGGTGTTGACGGGTACCTATGTCGCCCCGCCTCCCTTTCGAACCATCCGCGATCTTCCCCCATTCGATTTTCAAGCGATCCAAGCGATGTTGATGGATCCAGAAGTCAGGCTATGCCTGAAGATGCGAGCCGCTCCCATCAGTTCGATGGAGTTCGCGTACCGTGCCTACGATATGAATGGAAAGCAATTATGGAAGCCAGGCGTAGAGCATCGCAATCCTGTCATTGCCGATTGGTTACTCCGACAGTTCGAGACGATTTGGAGGAGCTACTTACCCGGGATCCTCACTTCGCAAATCTGGGGGTGGGCTGCGGGTGAGGTTCGACTGCGGTTGAGCGATGCGAACCTTATCGAAATCGAAGAGCTTCTCCCGAGGCACGCGATGGATTGTCGACTCATGGAAATCAAATCGACCGGGACGCCTTGGGGTATTCGCGTGAGTGGAGTTGAAGGTGGAGCCGTCCCGATCCCGTTTCCTTATTGCTACTTCGTTAGATTCCGACCCGAGGACGGCGAAAAGTATTCGAACTCCATCCTTCGTGGGGCGTTTTGCCCGTGGACGGAAAAGTGGTTACGAGGTGGGGCCCTCGATACCCGGCGATTGTTCATGCACAAAGACGCCTACGGGGGTAGGAGGGTCTTTTATCCTGAAGGGCAAGTATTCATCGACGGGCAAGAAAACCCGATCCCCGCCCGTGATGTTGCTATGCAGATCGCGGAACAATGCGTAAATGGCGGAGTGATAACCGCGCCCTCAACCGTCGATGAAAACGGAAAGCCTTTATGGAAGATCGAAGAGGCTTCGTTCCCGAGCAACGCGGACCATATCCTGCAATATCCAAAAGACCTCGACGCGGAGATTCGGCGCGGGCTCGAAATACCAGATGGCGCAATCAGTAACGACGGAGCGGGCGCATGGGAGGGAAAGTCCATCCCGCTTTCAGCGTTCTATGCGGGCCTCGATCTATGGGTAACCCAGATCCTAGCGGACCTGAGGCGCACGGTTGATGCGATAGCGGTTCTGAACTGGGGACGGATCCCCGAATACGAGATACGCCACAAACCGCTAGCGCTGCAGGCGATGGAAACACAGGGGGCGAAACGTCATGGGGCGTGAGCCAAAGGCTTATTTACCAACCAAGGGGGAAACGATGGCTAAGAACTTTGAACAACAAGCAGCACCGGAGCAAGTTATGGGCAATGAAGAGGGAATGATTATTATCGAAAGGCCAATCAGCACTGTCAAAATGGACATGCGAAAGATTCAGGCGAGGGCACTACCTGACGATAAGGGACTCGTGGTCGACATTTCTATGAAGATCAAGGGGGAAGGGAAGAACGATTACGACGCTAGGTCGCAAGCTAGGGAAGAAATCACTCAATCAGACGAGTTTCAAGCTTATATGAATCTAAAAGAAGTTTGCGAACGGCTTCTGGTTAAACACGATCAAGCAAGGCAGCGAGAAAACGACATCGAGTTACAAATCATAGCGACACAACGAAGCGGGGAGGACTCCGTCGAATTGATAGAGTCGAAGATTTCCGAGCTTGTTGCCGCCAAGGTCGCTGTTGGTACCGAAGCGCGGATTGCTTGGGACGAGTTGGTTGTCGCTCGAAACGCTTTTGATGAAGTTCGCAATCGTTTATTGATGAAGGCGGACAACATCGCAAGCAAAACTCGCTTGCGAGTCGCAAAGACGATCAAAAAAGACGCGGAGGATCTTCTCGAAGAGATTCGACAAGTCGTCGGAGATCAGCTTCTCAAGCTCGCGCAGTGCAACCACGCTCTATATCGAAATAGCGTTGGGACGCTGGATAGCAAGATGATTCTTCAGACATTCGGGGTTCAAACGGACATCCATCAGCGAGCTTTTAGTACGCAACTGACCGGTGGTGTACAAACGCCCCCGTCAAATAGCGGCGTCAACTACTTCGTGGGCCACCAAATGGTTTTCGATCGTTCGAACACCAACTAGGCCCAAGAGCACCGCAAAAGGGCGTCAGCATGAAAACCGCAATCGGATACTGTCGAGTCTCAACAGAGGACCAAGCAAGCGAAGGCGTAAGCCTGGAGGCCCAACGGGCCAAGATCGCGGCTTGGTGCTTGGCGAACGATGTGGAGCTACTCGACATCCAAACCGATGCGGGCCTTAGCGGTGGTCGATCCGATAACCGGCCAGGCCTTCAAGCTGCAATCGATCGCGCATGCAAAACGAAGGCCGTCTTGGTGGTCTATTCGCTCTCCCGTCTTGCCCGATCGACTCGGGACACCATCGACATTGGGGAGCGATTGGACAAAGCCGGAGCCGATTTGGTGAGCCTATCCGAGAAGATCGACACCACCACAGCGGCGGGAAAGATGATCTTTCGGATGCTCGCTGTTCTCGCTGAATTTGAACGCGATCAAGTCAGCGAGCGCACGAAGTTCGCACTCGCCCACAAACGGGCCAAGTCTCAACGGGTGGGAGCGATTCCCTACGGTTTCGATCTCGCCCCCGATGGCGAAACGCTTCTCCCCAACGAGCGGGAGCAAGAAACCATCGAAGTAATTCACGAGCTGAGGCGGCGCGGTATGTCGCTGAGGGCGATTGCCGAAGCACTTACCAACGACCAACGCACACCGAAGAAGGGAGCCCCACAGTGGACCCACACCACCATTGCCCGCATAGTGGCGAGAACCGCTTAGCGTATCTCTCCGATGACGAGCTTATCGAACGACTCCGCAGGGAAGCGAAGTTTGAAACCATACGGGCCAAGCAAACCTTGGCAGGATACTTGAAGGCGAGGGAACGCCAGGAACAACGACACAAAGGGAAAGGGCTCGGACAATGAGCGAAGCAGGAATAACAATCAGGCTGGTCGATGCGACCGAAGCGGAACAGGCCGCATTCAATCAACCGCCCCCGAACTTCAATGAGCCGAGCGCGAGCCCATCGAGTCCATCGAGCCCAACAGCAACGGATTCACCTTCAACAAGCTCGCCAACGACAGCAAGCCCAACGACTGCGGGCGGATCACCGATACCACCCGGCCAGGAAACCAACGCCCTTCGTGATTCGATCATGGCCTTGGTGGATCGGTTCGCCCCCGATGCGTTCCGCGATCCGATCGAGCGGCTTATCAATGCCCTCACTCTCCGAGGTAACGACCGAGGGACACAGCAGGCTGATACAACGATTGCCCCGCCGATCTCGACCGAACAGGCTCGGAACATTGCCCCAGTTTCCCAGGTGCTACCGACACCGGCCCGAGAAGAACCACAACCAACAACAGCAGCGCCCCCAACAGCATTTCAAAGAGGACTTGCGAGGGCTCGGGGAGCAGCGGAGCGGATTATCCGAAGAGTGCCCGGAGGATCTCGAGCGCTCGAGGTAGCTTCCCGGGCCAGTCGATTCACACAGCGAGCCGTGAGAGCTGCGGGGAGAACTCGCGTTGGTCGAAGCATCGGGCGAGCAGCTTCATCGATCGCATCGAGGGTATCGCCGAGGTTCGCACAGGCAGTAGCGGCCCGAGGTGTTGCAGCAGCGGCAGCGAGCGCAACAGGTGCAGCGGCGACCGGAGCGGGAACGGCGGCCGCAGGTGGAGCAGCAGCAGCAGGAGCGGCGATTGTTCCAGCCGTTGGCGCAGTGGTCGCAGCATTTGCAGTAGCAGGGCTCGCCGTGAAGACATTCGCGGACACGTTGGGCAATGAGGCCGACCGACTTGAGGAATATTCGGGGGCGATTATGAATGCCCGTCTTCGAGATCAAGTCAACACCGAAATGAACATGAGAGATAGAGCTGGTCGCATTGGAGACTCTCTCGCAAGCTTCGAGGAAGCGAAGTCAAACATCAACAACGAGATGCAACAGATTTGGACTGAGATTCTTGAATACTTAGTTACATTCGAGCCCATGCTCTCAACAATGACCAACTACGCAGCCCTAGGGCTCGCCGAGAGGCGAGAAACGGTCGCTGTTGAGGACTCGGAACAGAAGCGAATTGCAATGGTGCAAGCGCTCGCTAACAACAATCCAGCCGACGACAAAGCGGCCATTAGTGCGTTCGTTGCTTCTCAAAACAAGATCAACGACATCATGGATAGGCAGAGGAAGATCCTCGACGCGATCGAGGGCAAAGCAACGAAATCAAACGATCTAAGCATTCTCGATGCAGTTATGGCGATCGAGTTGGATACTAAAGGCCGAGTCATCAAGAAAAAGTAAGGATCTTCAAAGATGGGTTTATCGGTTATCACCTACAACGGCTTCACGTTCCCGGATCGAAGCAACATCACGATTGATGAACAGTTCGTCTATGATGAAGCGGACTGGACTGTTACAGCTACGCGATTTCGTTTGAAAGTTCAGACTATCATTATCAACGAAGAGAACTCGCAAGGATATGAGTTCAATTCAGCGAAACAACCCGATGAGCAATGGCAGATTGCGGATAGGTTCGCAGCGCCTACCATGCAGCGAGCCAGGCAGTCGCTTAGCAAGCCTGGGCAGATTCTCGAAATTCGTCACGACGGCTTCTCGCCTCACTGGTACATCAATGATTCTCTTCAAGGGATCAGAGACATTTCATGGGGACCCAAACCGAGGTTTATTCGTTGGGTTCCGGTAGGGCATACGCACGCGGTTGAGGTGGAATGGGAATGTGACTTCGAAATTCCGATTTGCGATGGACTCGGAGAATCTCCAGCATTTCGCGGGCTCGCAAGCCATAACTATTCCATCAACTTCAAATACGACAGCCGCGGATACACTACACGAACGATCAGCGGTAGTTTGTCGGTCGCAATGACTCGGGTTCAAGGTCAGCGAACCTTACCTGATACGGTTGACCTCTACCGAAATCGCATTGCCCACACCAAACCGGACAACTTCACCCGGGAAGTTGATTGGAGTATTTCAGCAGACAAGCGGACGGCTAACTACACCATTACGGATAAAGAGATTGCCAGCCCCAACGCGTGGCCTGCGGGCGTTGTCGATATTCGTGCAATGCATCGTGTTCGCCGAGAAGTGAAATCGTTGGGCAAGATCGAAAACACGCTTAACGTCTCCATCGAGCTTTCACCTACAGAGCACAAGTCACGAGCTTGGATGATCTTTCGTGGACTCGTGGACAAGAGACAACAGTACATTTTGAACAAGCGAGATCTATTCCTCAAAGAGCTTGAAATCGATGATGACATTTTCTCCAACAGGATAGGCTTCTACATCAGTTATCATTTTCTGTCAGGGGCGGAAGATGGCTCTTCAATGATCTCCGAGTCGGGAGTATTCCAGCCAGTCTCCGATAATCTTGATAGCTGGAGAGCTTGGGATCAAAGCATCAAGCATTTGACGCCACTTCGCGGCATCGGTTTCGACTATGCGAAGTCGGGGCTAGGCCATCAGGTTGAGGGTGAGCGGATCACAGATCTTTGCAATCAAGTAACGAATGTTCCGATTCCCTACGGGATCACACCAACGCCTTATGTCGCTCCATCGCCAGCACTGGTAAACGAAAAGCCACTCCCGAGCAAAAGCTACTTGAAGTATCAAGCTGCAATTCAATACGAAACGGACGAGCCCGCTTATGTGTCGGTTGAGCTTCGGGGCAAGGACTTGCAATACAACTTGGTTTCGAGCGATGTACCCAGCGCAAACCTTCCACAACCAGCGCCCGAGGGAGCGGCCAAGAGGTGGATCGAAGAACGAGCGGGGAGCCAAATGGTAACCGTCATCGGGCACGCTGAGCGAGTTGGTTATCAGGTTCCCCACCCTGGGAAAATCAAGATCGGTGGGGTTCTGTACCGCCCCATCGGAAAGGGCGCTTTCATCACTCGCAAGATTGGAGATTACTTCGGGCAACCAGTGTTCGAAGCGGCATGGAAGCAACGCTATCAACTCGCTGGACCGCTTTTGAGGATCGACGACGGAGACGAAGAAGCCGGGGCTAACTGACTTGGGTACTTTTGACTAGAATTGACACTTCACCGACTGAACCAAATGACCACAGCAACGAGAAGACCGCCCCAACAAATGGGAAGACCCGCTAAGGAAATCGATCAATCCACCTACTCGGGGCGCTTCGCTGTTCGATTGCGAACGCTGCGCGAGAAGGCTGGGCTAACGATCGATGACGTAGCGGAGCGAATCACACAGACGGGATACCAATGCACTTCGAGAACCGTCTATCGATGGGAGGATGGTTCAAGATTCCCGTCGGTCGATATGCTGCCAGAGATCGCTAAAGCTCTTGGCGAGTCGATTCGAAATCTTTTCCCTGCCTCTTGAATCCGTATTGACCAGATTGGTCAGACGGGGTAAGCTTGGTTGTGTTGGTTGCTATTCTGTTTTGCAACCGATGAAATAAAGCGGCCCCCGCGATGCGCCAACATCCGAGGGCCTGGTTCCAAACTATTTGGGAGTTCAGAACGATGGTTATGCTAACCGAAGGTGCGCAAAAATCTACCTCAGACAATGGCGCTGCCCGCCTCCGCATGACGGAGAGGATCTTACACACGCTGGAATGTATCGCCTCAAAGCGATTTGGGTGCTCGCTCAACGACATCCGGCTTGATCTTATCGAGACATCGGGCGATTGGTGCGAGAGGACCATCTACCGGGATGTGTCGATGCTGGAGGTGCTCGGATTCGTTGATAAATTCCAAGATCCAAACACGGGACGTTACCGATACGTCTTGAATGATCGAAAGTCGCTTTCGAAGCTCTTCTCCTCGATCAATGGAGGGGCTCAATAATGCGAGCGAACAAAGCCGAAAAGGTGGACGTTTTGTTGTTGGTAGCGGCCACAAACAAAGTGTATTTGATCGAGCCACGAACAAGCATTGGAAGGGCGAAACAGCTTGCCGATTTCATGCAGGGCAAAGGCCTCTTCCCGCTGTTTTGGGATCCCGATCGCGAATACCCCGATCACTGGGATTGCGAGGGTGGCGCGTTCGATTTGCTGATGGTGAATCACAATGAACCCGGCAATGGCTTGATGATCTTTCGGGCTGGCATCGACTGGCGCGAGCTGTCTAAGCGATCGATGTGCATGGCGAAGATCGGCGGCGCTGCCTTTCCGTGGCCCGCCTACGTTCCCTATCCAGATCACTGGAAGTTTTACTTCCTAAACGGCGATGACGACCGGATCGAGATGACCGGCCCAGTTGCCCGAGAGTGGTTTATTGCCAGCAACGTGAAAACCTCGAGCGCCCTCAATAACTGAAAGGTTCTAGCATGGCTTCCATTGGTAACGATGCAGACGGCAAGAAGCGCGTCTTGTTTTACTCCCCAGACGGAACGCGCAAAACGCTTTGGCTTGGCAAGTGCAGCAAGCGAGACGCGGAGGCCGTCAAGTTTCGCGTTGAATCGATCCTGTCGAGCCTGGTAACCACCGGGGAGCTATCGCGTGATGATTCGATATGGGTCTCCTCGATGCCCGAGAAGCTTCGAAAGAAGTTCGAAAACGTCGGGCTGTTGGAGAAGGCCGAAGAGAAGAAGGGAGTTCCAACACTCGCCAGCTTCCTCGATGACTACATGAAGCGAATGAGTGGGGCCAGGAAGCCGGGGACGCTGGAGGTATGGCGCCAGGTTGTGGGCAATCTCAAAAAGTGGATGCCCGACGGGATTCACCTCGATGAGATCACAGCCGGGCACGCCAAGGACTTCCACGAATCACTCAAAGCGCACGGGATGGCAACGACCACGATACATAAGCGAATCGGATTCGCTCGCCAGTTCTTCGAGGATGCGATCGATCGGGAGTTGATCGGGCGAAACCCATTCGCCAAGATTCGGACTTCGGCCAGTTCGGTTAAATCCAACGTCTTCGTATCGCGTGAGACGATCGATAAGGTGATTGGGGTATGCGAGCCCACTTGGAAGCTCATCGTCGCTCTATCGCGATATGGTGGCCTTCGCTGCCCCTCCGAAGTCCTCTCCCTTCGCTGGGAGGATGTGGACATCGAAAGGAAGCGAATGCGGGTGAGAGAGCCCAAGGTGGAGCACCACGAAGGGCGAGGGGTGCGCGAGTGCCCGATCTTCCCCGAGCTGATGCCCTTCATCGTCGAGGCCAGGCGTAGGAATCCCCTCGATGCGGAGTTTGTCGTCAACAAGCAGGCGTATCGAGAGGCAGCCCAGACGGGCAACGGATGGAAGAACTCCAACCTGCGGACCCAGTTCCTAAAGAAGCTCGCCAAGGCCCAGGTTGAGCCCTGGAAGCGACTCTTCCACTCGATGCGGGCCAGCCGTCAAACCGAGTTGGAAGCGGAGTTCCCGACGCACGTTGTTTGCATGTGGTTGGGGAACTCTCCGACCATCGCGCGGAAGAGCTACTTGCTAGTGACCGATGGGGACTTCGAGAAGGCGTCGGAGCCGCGCACGGAAAACAGCACGGTGAACAGCCAAAACAGCACGGAAAGCAGCACCGCGAGCGTTTGCGATGCTGAGCAAAATAACGCTGAAAACCAAGGAAATCACAGGGGGAACGGTGATTCTGACATGGTTTATGCAGGCGAACAAGCGGAGGGCACGGGACTCGAACCCGCAACCCCTTACGGGGCACATCATTTCCAATGATGCCGCTAGCCATTCGCTTACCCTCCGAATAGCGGACTGTTCAAAAGCATATCGAAGTGCTCTAACTGAACAAGTCGAGAACCGCATTTTCCACCATTCGGAGCCCTTTATGAACCACATTGCCTGGCAGTTTTCGAAGAATCCGACCGCCTACGATCTTGTCCGTTCCGAAATTTCTCTCCCGTCCCAGCCCCCTGCTGGCCACGTCCGGATTCGGGTCCACGCCGCCTCGCTCAATTACCGCGACCTGATCGCCTGGAAAAACCTGGCTGGCAGGCAGGTCGACGGCCGTGTCCCTACCTCCGACGGTGCAGGGGAAATCATCGCTCTCGGCGACAATGTCTCCCAGTGGCGACTCGGTGACCGCGTCGCAGGCTGCTTTTTCCAGACTTGGCAGTCCGGCCCATTCGATCTTTCTCACCATCAAAACGACCTCGGCGGAACTCTCGACGGAATGTTGCAACAGGTCATCGATCTCCCCGAAACCGGGGTGGTTCGCATCCCCGACTCCCTCTCCTACGAACATGCCAGCACACTCCCCTGCGCGGGCCTTACGGCTTGGTATTCCCTTTGTTCTCGGTCGCAATTGCTTCCCGGCCAAACCGTCCTCTGCATCGGTACCGGGGGCGTGTCGGTCATCGCTCTTCAATTCGCGGTCGCACACGGTGCAAAACCAATCGTCATATCGCGGAGCAAACAGAAGCTTGAGAGGGCGGAAGCCTTGGGGGCTTGGAAAACCATCTGCACCTCAGAATTTCCTAATTGGTCCGAGCAAGTTTGGAAAGATACCGATGGACGAGGCGTCGACCACGTCGTCGAAGTCGGTGGTCCCGGAACACTCGAACAATCGATGAAGTCGGTGGCTGCCAGCGGCCACATCGCTTTGATCGGAGTTCTCACCGGATTTGGCCCCCCGACGGCCAGCCTCTTTCCGCTGCTGGCTCGCAACGTGCGGCTCGACGGGATCTATGTCGGTTCCCGTGCGGACTTCATCGCGATGAACCAATTTCTGGAATCGCATCCCATCCTCCCCGTCATCGATTCGATCTATTCGTTTGACGAGGCCCCTCAAGCGTTCGAATCGTTGGCCGCTGCCAATCACTTCGGGAAGATCGTTATTCGCATCGACTAAAGAAGTGACTCAAGATGCCGTTTCGCCTGGAGCAAAACAGCTGTCGACTGCTCGACGGATTCATGGATTGCCAACCCGCGTGGATAAGGGTGCATGAATAGCTCGGTCCATCCTTGATATTTGCCCCGTCGCAGCACATCGACCATCGGCTTGAAATCAAGCGTACCGTATCCTGGCAGTTGCATCCATTCGTCTTCCCTCGGCTGCTTCGTCATGCTTCCTTTGCCATGTTGCCACGCGTAAAAGACGTTCACTTTCGGGAGAATCTCTTCAAGCAGCTTGGCCAAGCGATCGGGATCCTGAGGAAGATGATACGGTGCAAAGGCGATAGCCAAATTGTCCGCGGACGCAAGCTCTGCAAAGATGCGGAGCGAATCTTCACTCTCCATCAAGTTGTTGGCATGATTCTCTATCGCCAAGACCACCCCACACTCTTCTGCGATGGCCAGATGGGGTTTTAACTGTTCGAGAAAGTCACGAATGGCAGCGCGAAGCTCGGATCCTTGCAGTTTCGAAGGCCCCTTGGCTCCCGTCACAATAGTCTTGCATCCCAACCGCTTGGCCAATCGAAACTCATCCGCCAGACCGAAGGGCCCGAGTTTGTACTGCGTGATGCACCCGAGCTGGAGATGGTGTTCCTCGAGGAGTCGCTGGAAGGCTTCTTCGCCCATTGCATCCAGTTGCTCTCGTTGATCACCATGCACGCGCGGCCAAAGATCGATCGATGCGCACTGCAGCTTCGGCGCTTCGCGGAGAATCGATTCGATCGACGCATAACCGTAGAGCGAGGAGCCCAGCAAATAGCGAAAGGAAAAGGGCTCATCAGCCGGGAGGGCGGGCGCCACTTTGGCAATCGACGCAGCCAAGCATGTTGCCGCGGTCGATTGGAGAAGATGTCTACGATGCAGAGAGGTATGCATGACCAACGATCCGATCTATTTCTGGGTCCAGCGTAAAGTTGCTTGAGCGATTCGCTCTCCGAAAAGAACGGCGGTTTGCCGATCGCCAGGTCCAATGTTGGGTTGATCCATATTCGATTGGGCCATCAAGCCGGAGTAAGAGGTAAGGCGATTGAGACCCTCGACCGAGTTCGAATTGGTCATGACCGCATTTCCAACCCACACCATTCCGTGTTGCATCGCATTGACCATAAGGCTGTTGAGCGTGTTGAGCTTGTCACCGGACAGCCCGAGCGAGTGGGTAAAACCTGCCGCCATTTTATCTTTCCAGCCTTGCGAGTACCAAATCGAACTGCAGGCATCCAGAAAGGACTTGAATTGGGCAGCATACCCTCCCATGTAAGTCGGCGTTCCAAAGACGATCGTATCGGCCTGTTGCAACGAAGCGATGACAGAATCGTTTTTCCATCGGCCGTTGGTGATATCCGACGACTGCACGGCAAGCACGACGGGCTCGGCTCCAGACTGCGATTTCACCCCATCGGAAATCGCATGTGCGAGTTGCTCGGTGTGCCCGTTGGCGGAAAAGTAGACGATTGCGATCTTGGCCATAATGGTTGCTTTCTCGGCAATTGGAATCGGAAGCGATGAATAGGAATAGATGAGAGGCTGTATAGTCTCGTGGATGGAGTAGGAGAAAGCAATGCACGCTCCTCTCGGTGGAACGGAAGTGGACTACGCAATCCAATCGTGGATGACGTCCCCTGCCACTCCGGTCAATCGCGCGTCGAGGCCTTGGTGACGATACGTTAGCTTCAGATGATCCATGCCGAACAAATGCAAAACTGTCGCATGAAAATCGTTGACATGAACAGGTTTCTCGATAACCGACCAACCGATCTCGTCGGTGGCACCATAGGTAAGCCCACCGCGAACACCTCCCCCTGCCATCCAAAGCGAAAACGCAAACGGATGGTGATCGCGGCCTGTCACCTTGCTATACCCAAGCCGGTTTTCACCGAGAGGCGTTCGGCCGAATTCCCCCGCGAAGATGACCAGCGTCTCATCGAGCAAGCCACGTCGTTTGAGATCGTTTAGCAATGCTGCGACCGGCTGGTCTGCCATGCCGGCATTGAAGGTCAATTCGTTGTCCAAGTTGGAATGATGATCCCACGAAGCATGAAACAAACTGACGAACCGAACCCCACGCTCGATGAGTCGTCTCGCTAACAAACAGTTCGTCGCAAATTGCTTGTACTGCCCCTTACCTCCCGCTCGGTCTGCCTTGATCGGCGGATCTTCTCGGTGGATACCGTACTCCTCCTCGGTTTCGCGAGTCTCGCCCTTCAAATCGATGAGCTCCGGTGCAGCGCTTTGCATTCGGAAAGCCAGTTCATAGTTGGCGATTCGACTCTGGATTTCAGGATCGGCAAGCTGCTCAAACCGGTTGCGATTGAGTTGGCTCAACGTTTCGACCGTTGCTCGTTGCAACTCGGGTGGGATCCCTTTTGGAGTTCCCAAATTCAACACGGGGTCACCTTGATTTCGAAAGAGAACTCCGGAGTAAAGGGAAGGGAGAATTCCGCTCGACCAGAGGGATGCCCCACCGCTGGTTCCCCGTCCCGCCGAAAGGACGACGTATCCTGGCAAATCTTGAGACGGACTCCCTAGCCCGTAGGTCAGCCACGATCCCATCGTCGGTAGTCCGAAGAATGGGCGGCCTGCGAGCAAGGTCAACTGCGCGGGGTGATGATTGAATTGATCCGTGTGCATCGATCGAACCATAAGGATGTCGTCCGCACAGGATCCGATGTGGGGCATCAGGTCGCTGAACTCCATGCCGCATTGACCGTGCTGGCGGAAGACTCGCTTCGACCCCATGAGCACCGCGGACTCTTTCTTGATGAAGGCAAAGCGCACGCTTTGCGTCATCGATTCGGGCAATGGTTGACCATCCAACTCCACCAACTTGGGCTTGGGATCATAAAGATCGATTTGACTGGGCGCCCCCTCCAGAAAAATAAAGATGCATCGCTTCGCGCGGGGTGCAAAGTGCGGCGGTTTCGGATTCATGGAGAACACCGGATCGGACGTACTGCGAGACGTAGGTTCGTCGCCGTCAGCGTTCTCTCTGGCCAAAGCCGCGAGCGCCAAGGCTCCGATTCCATACCCTGCGTTTTCCAAAAAGACCCTCCGGGAATCGCGTTGGACAAACTGGGATAGCTCAGGATGTTTCAAAATGGAATGGAGGTCCATGGCTATTCCCTGGTGATGAATTCGTCCAAGTTCAATAAGGCGCGCGCGACGATAGACCATGAGGCCAATTCGGCAACTGGACCTTCGCTATCGGGCCGAGTCGACAGGAGCTCGCTCGCCCAAGCTGGATTTTCGCGGTAAATCACACGGGCTCGTTCCAGTAGCCCACGCAGTTCGATCCGTTCACTTGAGCTCGGCTCGCGCGCCAGGCAGCGAAGAAAACACAATCTCAAACGTTCATCCTCGCTCGATTGGGCCCAGAGAATATTCTGGGCTAAAGCGACGGACGCCTCGAGAAATGTTTCGTTGTTGAGCAATGCCAAAGCTTGCAGAGGCGTATTGGATGGCGTTCGCGAAACTGCCGTAGCATTCGCATCGGGACAATCAAACGTCATCAAGGTCGGGTGTGGAATGGTTCGTTTGAAGAAGGTGTACATCCCCCGTCGGTACCGGTCCTCGCCTTCGCTTACTTTCCAAGTGAAATTGTTGGCGTAACTGAGTTTAGCAAGCTCGGGAGGCATCGGAGGAAAGACACTGGGACCACCAATCTTTCGCGACAGAAGGCCTGAAGATTGGAGCGAAATATCGCGAACAATTTCCCCTTCCAATCGCAATCGATTCTGCCGCGACAAAAGTCTGTTGAGTGGATCCTGTGTACTCGAATCAACACGATGCACCGAAGATTGGCGATAGGTTCGCGACAGCATGATCGACTTGATGAAGGCTTTCGTATTCCAACCCAATCGATCTCGGAAGTGGGTAGCGAGCCAGTCGAGTAACTCGGGGTGAGAGGGATTTTCTCCGCGAACACCAAAATCCCCGACTGTCCGCACGATTCCTTGTCCGAACAACCGTAGCCAAATCTGATTCACGACCACACGGGGAGTGAGAGGATTCGACGGCCCCATCATCCACTTGGCCAATTCCAATCGGTCTCGCAAGGCACCTTTGCCGGAGTTGTCATCGAGCAGAGCTGTAGGAATACCAAGATCAACGCGCTCAGCGGGGGACAAGAAATCCCCGCGTTCCAATCGATGCGTCTTGCGTTTGCTCCGCGATGGAGCGAAGACACGAATCGACATGACGGGCGATCCAGAGCGATCCAACAATTCTTTGTGGATGGCTTTGAGTCGCTTTACCTCGTCGTCCCGATCCGTAAAGAACCCGAACAAGAGTTCGCGGGTCTCATTGGTCCTCTTTTCGGGATACATCTTGAGGGCGTTGAAGACTTCTTTGGATAATTGCAGATCTTCCGGTTTGAGCGATTTGTTTTCGTCTGCTTCCACTCGTTCTCGTTGCTCGCGCTCCCAAGCTTGCTGAGCTTCAACAAGCTCTCCATAACGCGACTTCAATTGCGACTCGACCGCCCAAAGTTCGGGCAGTATTGGCGAATGGTTCGATAGGTTGATCGGGAGCTCTTCCGACTGTTCGTCACCTTCGTTGAAGTATGCAAAGAGTTCGAAGTATTCCCGATGCGTGATGGGGTCGTATTTGTGGGTGTGGCATTTCGCACATCCGATCGTGAGTCCGAACCAAACGGTTCCGAGAGTGTCGGTCCGATCAAAATTGGCAGCGATTCGGTACTCTTCTTGGTCGACCCCTCCTTCGGTGTTGGTCAACGTCTGGCGATGGAATGCGGTCGCGATGCGTTGCTGGGGAGTAGGGTGGGGAAGTAGGTCGCCAGCAAGTTGTTCGATCGAGAACTGATCAAAAGGCATATTCTGGTTCCAGGCGTTGATCACCCAATCCCTATAGACGTAGGCATCAGGCCTGGTTCGATCCTTTTCATAGCCATCGCTATCGGCGAAGCGCGCGAGATCGAGCCAATGCCGGCCCCATCGTTCGCCGAAATGGGCAGAAGCTAGACAACGATCGACCAGCTGTTCGTAAAGAACTTCTTTCTCCGAGCTGTTAGCAGATCGATACGCGTCGACGAAGCTGGATGTCTCTTCCGGATTCGGGAGCAATCCGAGGAGATCGAGATAGACTCGTTTGATCAAGGTGTGTGGATCGGATTCCGGAGAGAGGGAGGCGTTGACCGTAGCCAGCTCGCGTTCCACGAATCGATCGATCGGATGGACGGTCGATTCGCTGGCAGTCGAGTCGAGTTGCGATAGGTCCATCAACGGTTTGAATGCCCAGTGAAGATCGTAGCTTGCTCCTTGTGCGATCCAGCGGCGGAGCCTTTCGACTTCGATCCGTTTGAGCGGAGCATGATCAGGGGGAGGCATTCGAACATCCGCATCGCTGGCTTGGACGCGCCGCAACAACTCGCTTTGATCGGGGGCTGCGTCCACAATGGCTCGAACGCCACTCTCGAGAAGCCCAGTCGCCGTATCCCGCCGCGAGAGATCCAGTCCCGCTTCGGACGTCTCAGGCCCATGGCATTCCAAGCAATGCTCGGCGAGGATCGGTTGGATATCGCGATTGAAGTCGACCGTACTTTGCGGCGTGTTTTGGGCTGCGTCTTGCGCGGGCAATCCACTCGGGAACAGCCCGTGCATAGCCAGTCCTAGAATGGCTCCCAGGATCCATGCGAACGGAATGCACGGTCGGCAGAGAAAGAAGATCCGAGTCGGAGGGGACATGGGTGGGAACTCTGCGATGCTTGGGACATCGAGGAAGAACGTTAGCAATTGCTATAGGTATCTGCTGGGTGCATTTGCTCTATGTGGCGAATTCGATCGAGCGAGCGTTCGATCGATCAAGCGCAACCGTATTGAGTGTAACCGAAATCCATCGATCGCTATTCCTGGCTGGCGGATTCTTCATCCGGAAGAATGCGCATAAAGAATCGGAACCAGTTGCCGAAGAATACCGCTTCCACGTCCTCGGGAGTGAAACCGCGTCGAAGCATGATATCTTCGATTTTAAGCAAGTCCCGGTAGCGGCTGAGTCCAACCGGAGTTTGTTCGTTGCCAAAGGCACCGTCCAAATCGGATCCGATCCCAACGCAGTCGATCGATCCGGCCAAGTCCGCCACGTAGCGAATTTGATCGACGGCTCTTTCGAGGGTCACAACCGGGGGGGTAACCCCGCGCACGTACCCCTCTTGCAACATAATGACATCCATCGCAACCCCTAGGATACCTCGGCGTTCGATCACGGCTCGAATTTGGGCATCACTGAACTGGCGTTGCCAATTGCAGATACCCCTCGCATTTTGATGGCTCGCGTGAATCGGACCTTGAAAATGCTCGAGGACTTGCCAAAACGCGATGTCGGAGAGATGGGTCATGTCGATGGTAATCCCCAGTTGCTCGCAATGCTTCAACAAAGGAACGGCGTCGACCGCTAATCCGACTTGGCTATTCGTACCACCACCATAGCGGTTGGTCCCATAGTGCGTCAGGCCTAAGGCTCGCAGGCCGGCGGCATGGTACTCGAAGACCGTGTCAGGCGTGAGGATCGGATCCGCCCCCTCCATGGTCAAGATAATTCCGAGTGGGGTTATCGCTGGGGCAGCGGCAAATCGATCTGCGTGCGACTGCAAATCGGCTCGAGATCGGATCCAAGTCAAGTGTCCTGCGCGTTCGAGCGCACGGTAGTAGGCCAAGTGCGCGTGGGCCATCGCGTAGCAAGCCTCTGGGCTGGTCCAACCGAACGAATGGTTGATCTGGGGCTCCAATCGTGCCAGCAAAGTGGCCAGGCAAACGGCGAGCCCCGATTCACGCAGTTCGGGAAGGCTAAGTGTATTGGTTCTTCGACCGGCTTCCGGCATTTGCAATGCCGTTTCCTGTGCCCGAATATCCTCGACGGTTTGCCGAAGGTCTCGATTCCAATCGACACCGTTGAGTGCCAAATCCAAGTGAGCATCGAATAGCATAGGGAGGGTTTCACACGAAGGAGGGAGATTGCCGGAAGCGACAGACATCGGTTCACCGAGTCGTTCCGATCGTAGGGGTGGCAAAAGTTGTGGACAGGATAGGTAATTGTCTTGACTTCACCGGGACGGACTGAATAGTTTAATACAAAGCGTGTCCGTTTGTTTGGTAGAAGTGGGAGCGACTTTCTATGCAATTTGAAAGCGATGCCTCCAGCCCGAGCAGCAAGCTGCTTGAGCGATTTTTTACAGGTTTGTCCGAGTACGCATTCTATTCTCAGTTGGGCGTAACCGATACCGAGCTCGTTACCTACGTCAGCAATTTGCTGATTCGCTTCACAAAGACCGACGCGCTCCATCGCATTCGGCAGCTGAACGGAAGACGGGCGACGGAAGTCGTTACCATGATGGCTGAAGCACAGCATCGCGTCGGGATGGCGAAGCGAGAAGTGCACCGTCATATCGGGGACTTTACCTTGTTCTGGACCGGTCTTTATCCGGAGTCCTTGCGGGGGTTGCAGACCGACAAATCCGATCATTTTGTCAGTTACTGCCATGAAGGAAAGAAAGCGTACGAGATCGCGAGCGAAATCGAATCGGACGATGAGCAGACTGCTTCGAGCGACTTGCTGCATCGGCTCAGCGAGCAGTTCGAAATGTGCGCGTATGGTCTCCGGGAAATTCGTCGGCAATGGGAAGAGAAACCATCCGGCGACGAGCCCATTCTGTTTTGATGTTTGGGAATCGGAGGTAGGGCCATCCGCCGCGTGGGTCGGCCTACCGGATTCAAGCCGCGAGAATCAGGTAGCGGTCGGGCACCGAGTCGGCGTAAGCGTCGCGGGGAGGATAGTGAGCAAACCAACGATCCACTGTCCGGTCGTGAGCCAAAGATAGATCGCGTGCATACGATAAAAATCGTCGGTGACCGTGTCGTTCGCTGTATCCATGCGGATAGTGAGCGCGTTGTGCTGGTACGTGAGAGCGACCGTGAGGATTCCCAGGAGGAGGGCTGCGAGGATCTTTCGTCTGTTTTTCTCGACGAGGCCTGTCAGCAAAGCAAGTCCGGTTACGATCGCAGCCAACACGTGAAGATAGCGGGTCACCTCCTGTGTAACGAGCCCTTGGTCAAAGCTCCCGAACCTTTCTGTACCAATTGGCACCACCACGGCTGCATAAAACGTTAGACCTCCCCACCACAAGGACCAGCAAACGAACAAGGCGACCGAACTCCAGGTGCGAATGGCGGATCCGGATTTATCCCGATTCTCGTAGTGTCCATCCCCTCGTGCTGGACCGTGCTCGTAGTTTGCGTTCTTCATTGCGGGTATATCGCGGTCCGATCTCCCTTCGTGATTTAATGATCGGACTCGAAGCCAACTCCTTGCGTCCATCGTTTCAAAATCCAGCGGTTGAGGAGTTGAACGCAAAAGAGGAGAGCCAGTCCTAAGAGAGTACATGCGATGACAGCCCCAATCATCGAGGCGGTTTTCAAGTTTCCTTGCCGAGCCGTGATGATCGTCCCCAGTCCTTCGTAGGCACCCCGATCCCCCACGAAGAACTCGCCGACGATTGCACCGATCACGGCCAGTCCGCTGCTCACACGAAGACCGAGAATAAGCTGTGGAATCGCCGCCGGTATCCGAAGCTTGATCAACGTTTGCCACCGGCTTGCTGACTGCATGCGAAAGAGATCTCGCAAATTCTCATTGATTGAAAGAAGCCCGCTCGTGACGTTGGAAATGATTGGAAAAATACTGATGATACAAGAGACCAGGACCACGGTTCGAAACTCGTTTCCGAACCAAAGGATCAACAGCGGGGCAATCGCCACAATGGGAACGGTTTGCAGGAAGATCACATAGGGGTAGAAGGAAAGCCTGAGCCAGGAGGACTGGCTAAAGATCATCGCTACCAAACTGCCGACCAATGCGCTGCAGAGCAATCCCGCGGCTGCCGACTGAAGAGTGATCCACGCACCCCGCAGTAGAGTCCAACGCTCGCGCACCATTTCGGAGAGGACATCGCTCGGGGGAGGCAGAATCACCTTATGGATTTCCAGCCAGCGAACCAGCACTTCCCAGGTCACTAATACCAAAAGAAACACGACAACCGGGAGAAGAAACTTTGGCCAAGCGACTGCGATTCTATGCATCGACGACTTATTCATCGCCCGTTCCATTCCGGAATAGAGAAGCGGACGCCGCGCCGTAGTAACGGGAGAAATCGGTGGAGCTGCGAAGCTCTTTGGTTCGGGGGGATGAGAATTGAACCTCGAGACTTTCCGCGATTTTCCCTTGGTCCATGATCGCAATCGTATCGCTCATGTAAACAGCTTCGGTGATATTGTGTGTCACGAAAACGACGGTGCATTTCTCCTCCGCCACGATTTGGAGAAGGAGATCGTTCAAACGGGACCTCAGTACGTCGTCGAGCGCGGCGAAGGGTTCATCCATCAGCAAAATGCGAGGCTGAGTCGTCATCGCCCTCGCAATCGACGCGCGCATCTTCATCCCCCCTGATAGCTGCGTTGGCTTCTTCGACCAATCCTTCGACGATAGGCCTACCACGTCGAGCCAATGTTCGATGGAATCCTTGGCAGCCGCGGCACGGAGACCTCCTCGCAGTTGCAGCGGAAGCGAGACATTTTCCCATACAGTCCGCCAGGGCAGGAGGGCAGGCTCTTGGAAGACGAACGACAGACGGTTCTTAAGTTCCTTGCCACCCTGCTGGAACGTCTGACCTTGGACCAGGACCTCTCCGCGCGTCGGGACAAGCAATCCCGCGAGAATTCGTAAGAGCGTGCTTTTTCCACACCCGCTCGGTCCGAGCAGCGTGAGGATTTCGCCTGTGCGAACATGCAAATCAAGTCCTCGAAGAACCTGTTCAGCATCCCCTTGGGAGTTCGGAAATTCCATCGCGATCCTGTGGCATACAATCTCCTTGCTAGCGGGATCCATGTTTCGAATGGGGAGCGATGGTTCAGAAGAGGAAACGCTCATGGGTTTGGCTTGGCGTCGGCAAAGGATGTTCCGATCAAGCGGTCAATTTTTGCGGCCAAGATGAAGTCGTTTTCGCTGAGGCCGGAGACGGCGTGGGTGGTCAATACGATGGTCAAGACGCGGTAGCTAGTGAGATGGAGGTCCGGGTGATGTTGCTCTTGTTCCGCCAGCTCAGCAATTCGATTGAGAGCGTCGATCGCCTGCAGGAAATTCCGAAAACGGAGACCGCGGCGAATAGACTTTCCCGACTCGTCGAGTTTCCAGTCGCCCAAGTGAGCGAGTTGCTCGCGTGCCAACTCGGGGGAGCAGGGAGGGAGCCCTCCTTCGCAGGCAGCGCATTTTCGTTGGATAAGTTCATCTGTCGTGGCAACTTGCGTCATTTCGCTTCGATTCCATTTCGCCCGAGGGGCTTTTGTCGTCTAAAATGTCTTATGTCGGGAAAACCACCCGAGGATTGAGGACATTCTGGGATGTAATGTACCTCTTTGCCTAAACGATTGTTGGTTTGCCTAAACGATTGTTGGCTGGGAGTGTGTTGGTTGGGCGTTCGTTGATCAGGACTCGTAGCTGGAGCATTGATTTTACCCATGCGAGGGTTTGTTAGCTGTCTGTTCCTGGCTGCGATGCATTTTGCGTTTGGGTCAACTCCTAGTGTGCTAGGAATCGATTGGGCGAAGAAGGACAAAGAGTTTGCTTCCTCCATCCAGCCTATTTTGAAGCAAGCATGCTTGGACTGCCATAGCGGGGCCGAGGCAGACGGGGGCTTGGCGCTTAGTCATTTCCAGACTGCCAAATCGATGTTGAAGGAACGTTCCACTTGGCAAAAGGTATTGCAGCGAATTGAGCTCGGGGACATGCCTCCCGAGGACGCGACGCCTCTCGAGAAAGAAGCCAAACAGAAACTGATCGATTGGATTCGGTCCACCATCAACGACATCGAATGCGGCTTGACCCCCAACCCAGGGAGTGTGACCCTTCGTCGACTCAACAAGGTCGAATATCAGAACACGATTCGAGACTTGCTGGGAATCGAGTACCAACCGGCCTCGGGATTTCCGGGCGATGACGTCGGATATGGTTTCGACAACATCGGGGATGTTCTGGCTCTGCCTCCCATCTTGATGGAAAAATACGTTCGCGCGGCGGAAGAGATTTCCGACCAATCCATCATGGCCCCGGAACCTGGACCTGTTTATGAGTCGATTGTCAAATTCTCGGATGCAGAGCCTCAGGGTGGAGGGAAATACGATGGTAGGCAATTACTCTTTTTTTCCAATGGAAAGATTAGCTTCCAAGAGTCGCTCCCTTGGCGAGGCTCCTTCCGAATCGAGATGGGGCTGAGTGGAACTCCCGCAGGAGACGAACCGCCCAAGCTCCGCGTCCTATTGGATGACAAAAAGGTGAGTGAGGTCTCTGTCTCGACCGAACCGAAAGGGAACGTGCAAACGTACACGGTGCCGATCAAAGGGACAGGCAAGAAGACGCAGACCATCACGCTCGAGTTCTTCAATGACTTCTATGTGGAAGCCAAAGATGGGAAACCAGCACAGGATCGCAATCTCTCCATTCACGACGTGAAGGTGCTTGGACAAAAAGCCCCTACCCCTCTCGTCGAAGCCACCTTACCGGAAACGCACAAGAGACTGGTTCACACGAAACCGGATGTCGCGACGAGTGTTTCGCAAGCGGCCGAGGCCTGTTTGCGACCGATAGCCAGTCGCGCCTTTCGCAGGCCAGTCAAACCGGATGAGTTGAAGCGACTGGGAAAATTGGTTGCCGAGACCGTGGAATCGGGGGAGAGTTTCGAAGGGGCGTTGCGAGTGGGCTTGCAGGCCATTCTCGTTTCGCCTCACTTCTTGTTCAAAGTCGAGTCACCTGCTGTAAAAAAGGGAAACGATTACCCGCTCCTCAGCGACTTCGAATTAGCGACGAGATTGAGTTACTTCCTGTGGAGCTCCATGCCCGACGCCGAATTGTTATCCATCGCGAACCAGGGGAAGCTCCGCGAGCCCGCCCTATTGAAGAAGCAGATCCAGCGCATGATCGCCGACCGACGCGCCGCCGAGTTTGTAGAGAACTTTGCAGGGCAATGGTTGAACCTCCGAAAGCTGGAACAGTTTCAGCCGAACCAAAATTTGTTTCCGCAGTGGGACGATGAGATCCGCGTCTTGGCCAGGAACGAGACCTATCATTTCGTTTTGCATTTATTGCGGCAGAATGAGAGTGTCTTGCGGCTTCTCGATGCCGACTACACGTTTGTGAATGAGAAGCTAGCTCGTTTCTATGGAATTCCAGGCGTTGCGGGAGAACAGTTTCGGCTCATTTCCACCAAGGGTCAAAAGCGAATGGGGATCCTCACGCATGCGTCGGTCCTCGCGGTGACGAGCAACCCCACTCGAACCAGTCCGGTCAAACGGGGCAAGTGGATTCTCGATAACTTGCTGGGAACCCCACCGCCTCCTGCTCCACCGGGAGTGCCTGAACTAGAAAAGACAGAATTGACAGGGACTCTTCGCCAGCGAATGGAGCAGCATCGCGTTGATCCGAGTTGTGCAGGCTGTCATAAACTGATGGACCCTTTGGGGCTAGCCCTGGAGAACTATGACGCAGTCGGACGATGGCGTACTCATGAACGAGGCGAGCCGATTGACACCACGGGGGAGTTGCCTAGCGGCGAAACCGTGAAGGGTCCTGGAGACTTGATAAGGAACTTGAAGGAGAAGCAAGCTTCGACCTTCGCGCGATGTGTTACCGAAAAGCTCATGACCTACGCACTCGGGCGAGGGCTTGAATATTACGATCGATGCGCTGTCGACAAAATCATGGTCGCAGCTGGGAAAGATGAATATCGATTCACAACGCTGATTTACGAGATCGTTGCCAGCGATCCATTCCAACGCAAAGGGGAGAGGGACGATCTATGAGCCGAAAAAGGATATCGAGACGGACTGTGATTCGAGGGATTGGAACAGCGATTAGTTTGCCGTTGCTCGATGCGATGATCCCAACGGTCCGAGCGTCCGCGGCAGCGGAGATCCCTAAGAGAATGTTATTCTTTATGGTTCCAAACGGAGCTCACATGCCGGCTTGGACCCCCACCGAAGATGGTACCGACTTCAAACTGACTCCGATTCTCGCCCCTCTGGCCAAGCATCGCGAATACGTTTCAGTCTTTACCGGATTGACATTGGATGGAGCGAGGGACCATGGCGATGGAGCAGGTGATCACGCTCGAAGCGGGGCGGCGTTCCTAACAGGTGCCCATCCGAAGAAGACCGATGGAGCTGATTTCAAGAACGGCATCTCTGTCGATCAGTTCGCGGGTGCAGCGATTGGTAATAAAACTCGTTTTGCAACGTTGGAATTGGGAACGGAGGGCTCCGCGCAGTCAGGAAATTGCGATTCGGGCTATTCCTGCGCCTATTCGAGTAACCTGGCTTGGCGAACCGAGAACAGTCCGCTGGCAAAAGAACATGACCCGGCGTCTCTCTTCGAACGCATGTTTGGTTCGGGCGAGAAAGTTAGCGATCGAACGAACCACACCGAGCGAGCTGTGCGTCGCAAGAGCGTGTTGGACTTTGCGTTGGAGGACGCCAAGTCGTTGCAAAAGGATCTGGGGGCAGCGGACAAGCGAAAACTGGACGAGTACCTCTACGCCATTCGGGACGTCGAGAACCGATTGGTCCGCAATGACAAACTGCAAATAGGAGAGAATGGCCTCCCGCAATACCCCCGTCCCGCAGGTATCCCTCGCGACTGGAGCGAACATTGCAAACTGATGCTCGACCTCACCGCATTGGCGATTCGAAGCGATGCAACCCGTATCCTCACCTTCATGTACCGCAACGAAGGAAACAATTCTGGCTATCCCGACATTGGTGTCCCCGAGGGGCACCACGATCTTTCCCACCATGGAAAGAGCGCTGAGAAGCAAGAGAAGATACAAAAGATCAACACGTTCCATATGGAGCACTTTGCCTACCTACTCGATCATCTTTCGGGAGTCGAGGAAGCAGAGGGAACGCTCTTGGACCATTGCATGATGGTCTATGGCAGCGGCATCTCAGACGGTGATCGGCACAATCACGACGACTTACCTATCGTGTTCGTAGGGAAGGCAGGTGGAAAGATTCGCAAGGGTGGTCATTGGCGCTATCCGAAGAACACTCCTCTATGCGATTTATACCTTTGGATGCTCCAGCAATCGGGAGTGCAAACCGATCGGTTCGGAGACAGCAAAGAACCTATCTCGATCCCTTCGTAGCACTAGGGTGCTTTCGGACGGTCGCGTCTATTGACGACCGGGGCTATTGAAAACCGAGCGTCTTTGCCATCGACAGAAACGAACCTTGTCCAAGTGCCTTGTATCTTTTGCCTTGTGCTGGTGCGCAAGGCATATTCCAGAGCATGACCGTTTCGCGTTAGAGGATGCGTTTGGGCGGAACCAAGGCCGTGGCAGCGAGCAATCCTCCTACGAGCGACATGGCGACCAAGACCATTCCATAAGCGAAGTCAATGCCTTGGAGGGTCTCGCGTTCTTGCAAGGCCGACAGGGAGCGATAGCCCAGGGAGCCAGGCACCAGCAAGATCATTCCAGGAGTTTGGGGAACCATGGCAGGTCGGTCACGAAGCCGTGCATAGAGATTACTACCAGCCCCGACAACAATCGCACCCGCGAACGAACCTACTTCGATACCAAATTTTTCGCCGAGCAATCTCGATGTCAAGAATCCGGTCCAACACACTGTTAGAACGACCAACCACTGCGATACTCGAACGCGAAACAAGATTGCAAACGTGATGGGAGCTACGGCGATCGCTAACCAATTGCACCACCCCGGCAGCGGAAGTGCTTGAATGGGTGGAATACGCACGCCCTCCATCAGTTTCCATGCGATCGCGACTCCGAGGAACAACGTAACGAGGGTGACGCACGCACCAGCTAATCGGGCAACCCCGGCGGATAAATGGCCGACGGCTAATTCTGTGAGCGCGATGGTAAGGGTGAAGCCGGGGAGCAGAATCACCAGCGAAGCGAGCGTCACCAAACGATCGTCGAGTGGAGTAACCCATTTCGAAACGGAAATCGCGGCCATGGCAGCCACAAATCCGGCTACCGGGAACAAAAGTCCCGACTCCCATTTCATCCAAGCATGCAGTTCTTCCAAGCCGGCGATAGCCAATCCGATCACCCCAGCCGCGATGACTTCCGGCGCTCCTCCTCCGAAAAAGATGGCGATGGAAACGCACCCGAGGCTGCATGCGATCGCGGTAAGCCACGCCGAATAAGGAGGGAGAGCGGAGGCGGCTGCCTCGAGTTCTCGTCTCGCGCTCGCGACGTCGATCTGGCCCGCTTCAAGGCGTTCGAGCGTCTCATCAAATCGAATGAGCTTGTCGGCATCCACGATGCCTGAATCCACCCGTCGCATATAAGTTCTCTCGCTACTCCCTTCGCCGAGAGAAGCGATCAAGGCGGTTGGGGTGTACAAGAACACGCTTTGAATGCCGAGTGTCTTCGCCACTTTAGTCATCACTCTCTCCAAACGATGAGAGGGTGTACCATGCTGATGAAGGAGTTCAGCAGTGCGAATGAGAAATTCGTCCGTGGATCCCGATTCGGGACTGTTCTTGAGAGATGGCATGATATCGACAGGGCATCAATCGAATCGCCAACCGCTGCCGAGCGCCTCTTTTTGGACCTTCGTCAAAGACTGAATTCCTTGCTTGGCCAACGACAAGAGCGAACCCAGCTCAGCGTCGTCGAATGTCGCTTCTTCTCCAGTTCCTTGTATTTCGATAAACCGTCCGGAGCCAGTCATGACGACGTTCATATCGACATCGGCGATGACGTCCTTTGCGTAATCCAAATCGAGAGCCGGAACACCGTGCACTATTCCTACGCTGATCGCAGCGACGCTGCTTCGCAATGGATATTGTTCACGAGGTACATCCGCGAAAACGGAGTTGACGGCATCGACGAGCGCAATGAAGCCACCGGTGATAGCAGCGGTTCGGGTCCCACCATCGGCTTGCAGGACGTCGCAATCGATCGTCAATGATCGTTCACCTAGCTTCTGCAAATCCGCGACTGCGCGAAACGACCGACCGATCAATCGTTGGATTTCGGTGGTTCGACCATCCACTTTACCTGCCCGTTCACGAGACTTTCTCGGTGAAGTACTGCCAGGTAGCATGTTGTATTCGGCTGTGATCCATCCCTTGCCTTTTCCCACCATCCAATCGGGAACTCTTTCTTCGAGCGAAGCCGTGCAGAGTACGACCGTGTCGCCGCAACGGTAAAGGACGCTTCCAGGTGTTTTGTTGGTGAAATGACGCTGGACGGCTACCGGGCGGAGTACTTGTTGTGACATCGTTAGGCTGTTTTCGAACCGAGGCTTGTTGAATCCCGAGTTCATAAGCTTAGCGACTCCATGCTTTCGCGGTACCGCTGATTCGCAAACAAAAAACGGCACGAAGCAGGGAGCGTTCGTACCGTTTGTAGGGATTTATGGAATCGACAACCTTAGAAGTCCGCGGTGGGAATGTGCCGCACATTCTGTCCGGCCGATTCGGGAATCACGACATCCTTAGCAACTTTTTCTCCCGGTGCGATCTCCATCTCCATCTCGACCGCATTGAAGATTTGTTTGCCGCTGTAGAAGTTAGGAATCTGAACTCCGTCGTATCCGTTGACCCGGACCTTGTACTTACCCGGAAGCAATCCGCTCTCGGGGGTTTCTTCGGAATTGAACTTCCCGTCCTTCACCATATACATACGTAACTCACCATTCGATATCGATACATCGGGTGTAAAGCTGATATCGCCCGCGGGGATAGGCTCCCCCTTGAAGGTGATCGTCCCGGAAATTTCCGTAAGCGCAGGTTTGCCGGGCCCGCAGCCAAGCAAACCGATCAAGAAGAACAAAGCGATAAGTCGGCTCATTACTGCTCCCAATCCGATCCGAGTACATTTCCATCCGAAGGCGTGCAAGCCAGGTTGAATGTGGTGACATTGATATTGGCTGCAATCATTCGAACACTTCCATCCGCCAAGCTAGCCGTCATGACTCCATTGTGCATCGCTTGAGGCCGACGCCAATCGCATCCGGTTTCGGTCGTACCATTTTGGATTCCGCCAGGATTCGGAACGCCGTTGAATGGATTTCGGAAGGTTGGGTCGGTACGAGGTCCTGGACCTGCTGCGAAGTTAGCAGGATTCCGAAGGGTCGCATTGATTACGGGGCAGTCCCACCAGGTATATCCCGCGTTGACTTCTGTGGCGGAACCATTGTTGAGGGTCAAGTCGGCCGCCGCGGGTGCACCGTCGATCCATGGAGAAAACGTGGCGTGCCGACCTCCTCGTGCCCAGATACTAAAGGTGAACGAGCCCGTACCCAAGTTCGGAGTTTGCCCGGCTCGTGGAAAGTCGTGCCCATAGCACGCGGCCTGACGCTCCACCGTAAGGATGGTGTTGCTCAGCCCATCGGATATCGTCGAGAACTTTCCAGCAAGGCGTGTGGGATGCCCTCGCTCGAATCCAGCGCTGCATGCTTGGGCGTTGATCGCGTACGTTGTACCACCGTAAGGAACTCCACCCACGCTCGTCCGAGTCGTATGCGAGGTCAAGGCACGTCCAGCGAAACCAGCCGCGCTCAGGGTACTATCGTCAGGACAAGCGAACGAGGGGACTTTCCCTGTTCGAACTTCAAAGCTAATTCCGTTGGCATTGCTATAGAGCGCATTCTGTTCGATGTACGGCAGAAGCTGGAAGTGCGCGGACCCGAGCGCTGTTGGGCGCTGACCGGATGCTCCGGTCGTCGCGCCCGCAACAAACGTCCAGGCTGGCAGAGCCTTGTAGGCGCTTTCAAAGTTGTGACAGGCCAAAGCAATTTGCTTGACGTTGTTCGCACACTGCATGCGCCGTGCTGCAGCGCGCGCAGATTGGACTGCAGGTAACAACAACCCGACCAGAATTCCAATGATTGCAATGACGACGAGCAGCTCCACCAAGGTGAATGCTCGACGCAATTTGCTTCGCGAAAGACTCATAAACGAAACCCTTGTAAAATTGCAGGGACGGCTCAGAAAGAACCACCTAAGATCCATTACCAGAATCAGAATAGCGGCCTAAGATCCACAACACAAACCAAGGTTGCTTATTTTTGCTAATTTACACCAACACACACACGACCCCATAAATGGCACATTGTGCGCCTCTAAACACCATTACGTCAAAAAACATCCAATTAGGCAAGAGTGATGGAATGGAGACGAATGATTCGTGTGCATCAAATAAAAAACGGGAGGCCGAAGCCTCCCGTTGAGTCGAAGTGGGATGGGTATGTTGGCGCGTCGCTTAGCCGACGACGGGGATCTCGAAACCTTTGCGTTGGACTCGAGCTTGCATGGAGGCGGCGAGCTCATCACCTTCGATCTTCTCAGTCGCCGGATTCCATTTGATCACGCGATTCAGGCGGCCGGCGATGGCGGACAAGTGGCACATGTTCATCGTTTGAAGGTGCGAGTAAACGTCCGACACCGGCAGTCCCCCTTCGCGGATACAGGTATAGAAGTTCTGTTTGTGGCCTTCAAACTTCTTGCTCTTGTAGAGATCGACCAAGTCTTCTGGGGTAAACGCGTCCTTGTCCCAATTCTCTTCGATGGGCTGTCCTTCGATTTTCTCCCGGTTGACGAAGATACGTCCTTTGGAGCCTTCGATGAGAAGCCCGTTTCGGCCTCGGCTGGTCACCACGATCTCCAAACCGTTCGGCATCTTGTGGATGATATTGAAGTCGTGGGAGGTGTTGTATTGGTTGTCGACTGTCGGGTTACCATCTTTGAATTCCACCGGATGCTTGGCATCGCGGCCGTCGATTTCGACGGGCCCAGAACCTTGCTCGGTGAGCTTGGCTGCCCACAGAGCAATATCGATGTGGTGGGCTCCCCAGTCGGTGAATTTGCCTCCGGAGTATTCATACCACCAGCGGAACTCGTAGTGGCATCGTTTTTCGATGTAGTCCACTTTCGGAGCTTGCCCGAGCCACATGTCCCAATCCAGTTGGGCGGGTGGTGTCCCCTTTTCAAACGGACCGCCCGTGGGGCTGCCGTTGATGCCGCACGTGATCCGCGTCAGATCACCCAGCAGACCTTTTTGTGCCATGTTGACGGCGCGAAGAAATCGATCTTTATCCGAGCGTTGCTGTGTTCCGACGACGAAGACCAACTTCGGATTGGCTTTGCAAGCAGCGCGGATGAGTAGGTTTTCTTGCAGAGTGAGCGTCAAAGGCTTTTGACAGAAGACATGTTTACCCGCTTGAAGCGCTTCGATAGCGATCTTCGTGTGCCAATGGTCCGGTGTAACGATGCTGACTACTTCGATGTCTTTGCGATCAAGGAGCTTCCGATAGTCCTTGTAAGCATCCGCCTTGCCTTTGCCGATCTTATCATCGTTGCGTGCGCGATCCATGTGATTGGAATCGACATCGCAAACCGCGACGATGTCACCGAAGTTCGCATGCCCGCGTGCATCCCCGGTTCCCATGCTACCGACCCCGATACATCCGATTTTAAAACGGTCGTTGGGGGAGGCATACGTCGCATTGGCAGCGGTGTGAAAGTAGGGGACTGCAGCCACGCCTGCACTCGCAGCGGCGGCTTTCTGAATAAAGGAACGGCGAGACGATTGTGACATGGAGGACTCTCCGACAGGAAGCATAGAACAGGACATTACAAGAATTGTCATTTTGGCCGGGAAACCCACCAAAGGGAAGAGGTAAGGGTAATTAGACCGCAATTCCTCCCCCGATCAGCCCTGCCAACTTTCAAACGATTTCTGATCGCTTGCGATAGCCAGTCTCGCGGTCCTCTGTCAAACTATCCGTTTTCAACGAATAAGGACTTCGCAATGACTAACGCTGGCAGTGAAAACAACCGCTTGGAAGGCTTGATCCAGGCGATCAATAACGACGATCAAGTCGCGGTCGATCAGTGGATCCGCAGCGAGCGATTCACTCTCGTCGCGCTCGCCTCCGAAGAGGACGATGAAGATGCTCTCTCGGCATTGGTCGTAGAGACCGAAGAGTTCCCAGCCGTCGTCGCCTTCATGGATAGCGAAGCGGCTCAATTGTTTGTTGATTCGATCGCCGATCAAATTGAAGGGGAGTCGGTCGACTTGTTCGAGGTCGACGGCGAGTCCTTGCTCCGCCCGATGTCCGAAGAATTCGGTTTATTGATCAATCCTGAATCCGATGAAGCGGTTATGGTCGAACCGGGCTTGCTTCATTCCGAATCCGGATGCGATGAGGAGTGCGACGGCACAGAGGAAGAAGAAGATGGTTCTGCCTCTTGATGAGATTGAGTTTCCGCAGGATGGTTCCGAACAGGATCCCTCCCTGCCGCTAGCTCCCTCGAATACCGACCCGCTCCCCCCTCGGCGCGATGTCCTTCTCGAAGTTTGCGAAGAGCATTCGGGAAAGCGCATCGACTTGTTCATGACCCTCAAACTGGATGGGTACAGCCGCGTCTTTCTCCGCCGTTTGATTACGGAAGAACAAGTCTCGGTGGACGGTCGGCCCGTGAAGCCTGCGTTCAAGGTATTCGCGGGACAGAAGGTTGCCATCGATCTGCTTCCTCCCCCCCCGACCGATGGACCGATCGCAGAAGACATCCCCCTCGACATTCTCTACGAAGACGAAGGGATGGTGATCATCAATAAACCGGCGGGTATGGTGGTACATCCAGCGAAGGGGCATTGGTCAGGCACTCTCACGGCCGCGCTCGCACACCACTTTCAACAGCTTAGCGATGCGGGAGGTGCGACGCGTCCCGGGATCGTTCACCGCCTGGACCGCGATACGAGCGGCGTTATTGCGATTGCGAAGACCAACGAAGTTCACTTCAAGCTCAGTGCCCAGTTCGAAGCTCGTGATGTGACAAAGACATACATGGCGATCGTGTCGGGTTCGCTGGATCGGGATCGCGATTGGATTCATCAGCCGATTGGTCATCATCCCTATCATCGAGAAAAGATGGCGATTCGTTCCGGGCATCCATCGAGCCGTGACGCTTCGACGTTTTTTGAGGTCAAGGAGCGATTCCGCGGTTACGCATTGCTGGAGGTTCAACCGAAAACGGGGCGAACGCATCAGATCCGACTGCACTTGGCCCATATTGGCTGTCCTGTCTTGTGCGATCGCCTCTACGGAGGCCATGCACAGGTAACCCGAGGTCAGCTGCTTCGCCGCGTCGCCCAAGGACTTCCAGCCCGTCCTGGGGATGACACCATCGAGATGGAACGGCAAGCGCTTCATGCGTACCAACTGGAATTTGCGCATCCTAAGACAGGGGAGCCGATGCGATTTAACGCCCCCCTTCCGCCTGATTTTGAAAGCGTATTAAAGGTCCTCCGCGAAGGCCAATAAACCCACTTCGCGCACCGGGTACGTGCGGTTGAAGGAAAACGAACGGACTCAGTGGTTCGCCTTGCTGCACCCTCGGGAAAATAGTTGGTTGCTGAGGGTGATCAAGAACTTTCGATCAGGTCGGATCGTGCAGGACTTGCTCAATCTCCATCACCATGCGTGGCGTGAGTTGAAGAGCGCCTGCCAATTCATCGAGGAATGCTTGCTCGGCTTCGTTTTGGTGATCGACAATCAAATGCGAGACGATGTAGGCGGCGACCGCGTCGGCGGGCTGCTCCGTGATGGAGGCAATGCTGTAGACATTGCGAGGTGTTTTCAGCTCACATCGAAGCCAAGTGCGGGCGGATTCGGGGAGTTGCAACCGCGCTGAATTATCTTCAATCTGCACTAGCTCGGTGGAATCGATCTCTCCATCCGCATTCGCCGCAGCGATCATCGCCCGAAGCAAGACCAGAGCCCGAACGTCGTTTGGAATCGTTGAAATCGATTCGTCCGCATGCACCGCGTCGTCAGGCATTTCTCGTTCCACGGAGCGAAACCTAAGAGCGAGAGATGGCCGCTGAAGAGCGGCGCGAACTATCGAATCAAGGTGCTGAAATGAGCCAATGCAGGCAGGGGCTTTCGCAATCCGCTCCCCCAAAGAGGTTCCCGAGACAATACTGCTCAATGCTGCGACAGGGGAGGTTGCGTCCGCTTGAAGGCACTCGAGCAGTTGCCGATTCAACAAGGTGAAATGGTCGAGGGTCATGACGGAGTTCGAGAAGGATTCATTAAGAAACCACTGAGTAAATGGTCGCAACATGCGTCCATCGAGGGTGTGGGATAACAAAAAAGGCCGCCTGGTGAGGCAGCCTTTCTTTGGTTCTGTTTGCTGTCGATCCGACTAATCGTTCAAATTGACCACTTCGCCGCCAGCTCGGCTTCCAAAGGCTTGCCACGCACCAAAATCCACGGAATCGGACTGAAACGCAACCGATCCGTCCGCACGGCAAACATTCACTCCACCCGTGTGGTAGCTCGATGAAGCCATGTGTTGCTGGGAGCCTGCAAACCCGCCAACAACCGCGTCATTCGCGCAGTTGTATCGTTGCTGAGCAACATTCTGAACTCGCTTGTTCCAGTTGGGAGGGAGTGAGTGGGTGTAGGTCGTATTGTTCGGAAGGAAGATGTAGTACTTCAAGCCGGTGTCGCGGTGGACGTTACTTGAGCTGGCACCTGGCATGCATTCTGGTACCGTCCTGCCGTCCACCAGCTGCAATCCCGTATACGCGGCTGTGCCGCGAAATGCTGTAGTGTTATTATTCACCCCGACACTCGTGCTTCTCATAACCTCTGCAAAGAGCGAAGTGTTGCTGGTTCCGTCGCTGATCTCTCCAAAGGTCGGACCTCTCATTACCTGGTTGGTTGGCCTGCTCTTAGAAAAAACGCCGTCCAACGACACACCATTAAAGGTCGCTCCGCCGTAGAGGTTTGCCCCGCCCATACAACCGTGGTAATTGAGGCGGCCGAAATTGTTAATCCGCTCCGCCGAACCGTCTGACGGACAAAGGAAGCTCGGGACTTCCGTGACTCTGGCAGCAGCATTCGCGTTAGGCTTGTCAACAATCGTTGGGAAGATTGGAATATCGGTCTCGACGTTGTAATCCATGTCGAAGAGCGAATAAGCCGCTGTTTGTTCGAAATAAGGCAAAAGCGCTACTTGAAGACTCGCAGCCGATGAACGTGCAACAGGGCCAGCACTGCTAGGAAAAACCTTTGAGTGAATCACTGGCGGGAAGTACTTGAGTGCGCTTTCATGATTCAATGCAGCGAGACCAAACTGCTTGAGGTTATTTTGGCACTGCATCCGTCGCGCTGCCTCCCGTGCCGCCTGAACTGCGGGAAGAAGCAAACCAACCAGAATCCCGATGATTGCAATGACCACTAGCAACTCAACGAGAGTGAAACCACGACTTCTGCGGACAACCATTTTTGAAAAACCCTTCGAATCTACTGACGAAGATGTGTACGTCACACCTGGATTGTATCTGCTACATGTCGGAAGCGAAAGAAAATTGCGGCGATACTTTAGACAATCGCTTCAACCATTCCTATTAAGCGCAATCCGCATCTCCCGGTACGCAAAAAAACTTACGAAAAGAGGCGAAATTCGACCGCAACACCGTTAGACGGGACTTACGCACCGTGAAAACGTCATAACTTTGCCCAAAATTGAACATTTCAGCCTCAGGTTGGATGGGCAATATTTCGGAATAGAGACGTTAAAAACGACCGGATCGTCTCAGGGCTCGAAACGTTAGAATCGCAGTTATCTAATGGCGACCCAATCTTCGGGAAAACATCATTCCCCTAGGAGTAATAGGAACTTTGCGGAATGCGCGATTTGGAGCGAAAAACCTTTGCAAATCTTTCACAACGGTTTAAACTCAGGCCCTAGTATCTAACAACCTTGAAGAATTCTGAGGTGGGCAACATGAGATTGGCGAGATTCTTAGTAGCCAGCATAGCTACGCTTGCAGTAGGCAGTTTCGGGAATTTTGCGATCGGCCAGACGTGGGAAGGGGATTCGACCCTTGACGCACCACTTTTCTACTACTGGTCCGATGGCAGTAACTGGTTGCTTGATACGGTGCCTACTAGTTCAAGCACAGCGTTGTTTGTGAACAATGGTGCCAACTCGAAGAATATCGATTTCGCGGGTGGAGCAAACATCGCCAACGGTGTTCGTTTCGCAGCCGGTTCGAGCGCTTATACGTTCCGTCCATTCTCAGGCGTTGGGCTGCAATTGCAGGGATCCAACTCGTTCCTCGAAAATCTCGGTGGAAATAATCAGCAAATCAACGCCGGCGTTACCTTTTCCGGCGCGGGGTCGAAGACCATTTCTGCAACGTCAACTGGCGGTCTTCAATTCGGTGGGAGTGTGAGCAACACCGCTGCATCGGCCCTAACTATTTCGAAGTCTGGTACTGGTGCAATCGCCTTCACGGGATCTTTAACAAGCAACGCGGGCTTGGCCATCACAAATTCGAACGCGACCGGGAATGTCACGATCGGAAACGCAACGGTTTCGGGATCGACAGTTTCGGTAGGCGGAACTGGGGCTACTTCGTTCACTGGCACTCTCACAAACGCCGCAGGGGTGCTGACGCTCACCAAGGCAGGCACAGGGACGCTTTCGACGAGCGGAATTTCGAGCGCTGCGGGTGTATCGATTTCGAACTCTGGAACGGGGGTTACTACCATAGGTAGCATTTCCAATACATCAGGAAATGTCGCGATTTCGAACTCCGCTGCTGCTACGCTGAACGTCGGAGCCATTACAGGTGGCGGAAATTTGCAGATCACAAATTCGGATGCGACAGGCGTTGTTCGTCTCAACAACAACGTGGGCGCATCGACGGTGTCGTTTTCAGGCGGAGGTCGTGTGGAAGTCGCTTCCGGGGTAACCGTCAATGGATCCACCGCCGTCTCGGGAGCCGGATCCTCGCTGACTGGTCTCGGTTCGTTTGGTAACTCCGTTGTGATCCAAAACGGTGGAACATTGAGCCCGGGTGTATCCGGTGCCGGTTCGCTTGCATTCAACGGCGGTCTCGCATTTGACTCCGGCTCGACTTTTTCGTGGGACTTGGTCAACACGACAACCGGTTTCGATACGGTAGCTGTTTCCGGTGGATCGGGGCTCTCGATCAACAGTGGAGCAACCTCGGTCCTCAACATCTCCAATGCGATCGACGCATCCTTTTGGAACACCAACCAAAGCTGGAATGTTTTCACCGGAACCTTTGCCGCTCCAGGCAGCGTCTTCGGCAACATCACTTTGGCAGGTGCAGCACCCGATGTTACAAAGGGCTTCTTCACCTGGAGTTCCAGTACCAACGGTGTGACGCTGAATTTCACCGCAGTTCCTGAGCCTTCGTCGATGGCATTGCTCGGATTGGCTGGGGTCATCGGGGGTGCTTATGCACGCCGCCGCAACAAGCTGGCCAAGCGTTTGACGGCGGCGTGCTAGTCCGCACGCGGCCGCAAGCCGATTTCCTTTAACGCATCTTCAAACAGCACGAACGGTCCTTCTTGGACCGTTTTTTTATTTCGTCCGCTTGAATCGCGCTCCAACGAATCTTCGGTCTTTTCAATCTACGACTGCGTGGTTCCGGCGAGGGAGAATCCGAGGGGAAGGCTTTCGCCGACAATGGCATCGAGATCTTGATCGCTCGCGCTCACTTCCTCGATTCGCTGCCAATGCTTCTCCGGCATCGCTAAGGCTTTCATCTCCATCAGGATCTGCTGCCGCAGGCTATGGCTGATATCACGGCGTCGATCACCCGTTCGCTGCGCACATTGCATCAAGCACAAGGAGTAGGCCGCGCGAACCGATTCACTCTTTACGATCGAGCTGGACACTAGCTTCTTTAACAAACTCTCCAGCTTCTCGGCCCGCGCCAACTGATCCCAACCGCCGTACAACGGAACGCGAGTCCCCAATCGACCCACCGTCCAAAGAATCGCAGTCGCAAGCGGCTCCAATCGTTTTTTTGATAGCGAACCAATCAGCGTTTCCAACAACGATTCCTTGTCCTGACTCGACAACAGCTCCAGCGATCCGAGCAATCGAAGCAACTCCATCGCCACGTTGTTCCCGAGAGGTAAACCTCCTCCGCCTGAGAGTGTTGGCTTAAGCTTTGACCAAACATCCTGATACAAAGCTGTTTGCTGGCCGCTCGTAAATCCACCCGAGATACGACGCCACAGCACGATCGCTTCGGACTGGACCGCTGCATTTCGGTGCACCAATTTGTTATGCACCGCTCTCCACGTCGACTGAACGCGCCAACTATCGGCGGGAACGCCAAGGCCCGGCCTCAGGGACCAGCCAAGAACATTGAGCCATCGGGTTTCATGCTCCGGAGATCGATTTCGATACTCGCTATTTTCCATCAGCACGCGCCATATCTCGCGCAGGACTGCAGGCTCCCAGTCGCGACGATTCAAGCCGACTTCTTCGCTCAATGCCTCCCAAGCCTCCTTGGGAGGCGTTATCGACTCGGGGCCGAACACACGTGTCCCGCCCTGTGTTGCCTTGCGAAGCACTGCGATATCGACCGCTTTTTGCAATCTGTTTCGAAGCCCCGTTGATTCGCCTCGTGTGTCGCACTCCAGTCGCCATGCTAAGGGCAGAGCATGCGTTTCAGGCGTGGCCTCGGAATACTCATGCTCGTCGGATCGCTGATCGACCCGTAACTGAATGGCCAGAGTACCGATCTCGCTCAATTCGGATTCGAGCAACACAGGGAGCATTCGTTGCTGATTCCTCCGTGGCAACTCGAGCACCGTTTGGATCGGAGCGGTTGGGACCATCTGGTTCGGATCGATCTCGACCACATCACCTGGACGATCCAGAAGACGCGTCGTGCTGACGAACATGGGAAACTGAACGGGTTGCCCGACTGAAAGCATCAAGGGATGCTGATCCAACAAAAAGCGTTCTCCCGTTTGAGCTTGAGCGGGCATGATGCACATAGCCCGAGGAGGGTCGGATTCGATTTGCAAGTAGTAGGTCTTCGCCAACCTAGCGTCGATTCGGACTCCCTCGCCGCGGCGTACCTGCCCGTAATAGGCAGCGCCCTGCGATACCGCGAGATCCAATCGATTTCCAGACAACTCACGAGGTCTCCAACCATCCTGTGCCCCGAACCACCGCGCAATCTGGTCCAAGACCGCCGACTTGATCGCAGGGGATTCGAGCACACCACCATTGAACAAGATCCAGTCGGGGCGCGCTGCGATAGGATCGGTCATGGTTTCGTGAGTCTCAGAGCGGCCCGCCCATCGGTGATCCCAAAGAAAAGCTGCTAGGTGGCGCAACACATTGGGGTCAGCGGCGTAGGGAAGTCCGAATTCTTGAAAACCAGAGTCGACCGAGCTGGGACGATCGTGCAAATCAACGAATCCGAAGAAGCCATCCACCAGTAAATTTTTTGCTTCGGAGAGTGTCATCACCACCGATCGCGCCGACTCAATGAGCTTGGTTCCGCTTCCTGGGATACTAAGTCGATACTCCTGGGGCGGATCCAATCCCAGCAAACACTCTTTCGCACCTCGGCATTGGAGCTTCAACGCATCCCATTGCCGGGGTTTGAGGCTTTCCCCTCCCGGTGAATCTTGAATCCACTGCGCCTCTGCCCAGCGCGCAAGTGCCAAGTCGAGGTTGTCTCCACCGAGCATGAGGTGCTCGCCAACGGCAACTCGGTGCAAGCCAAAGTTCTTCTCCAGCTTCTCTGAGACAGATTGGCTCTGATCGCGTTGGTCGATGGTTGTGGCAGCAACCGAGCTTCGATCGACGACACGGATCAACGTGAAATCGGTTGTGCCTCCACCAATATCGCACACCAAGATAGTCTGACCGGGTGTAATGCGTTCCATCCAGTCTTGTTCGTGCCGTCCCAACCACGCGTAAAACGCCGCTTGCGGTTCTTCGATGAGCACCAGCTGCTTCAACCCCGCTTGCTCAGCTGCAAGAATCGTCAATCGCCGCGCCAGTTCGTCAAAGGAGGCTGGTAGGGTAACAATCGTCTCCTGCTCCTGCATCGGCGCATCAGGATGTTCGCGATCCCAGCAACGCCGAATATGTTCCAAATAGCGACGGCTCGCTTCCACGGGAGAGAGCTTTTCGACATCCTCGTCGGCTCCCCATGGCAGAAGGTCGCTTTGCCTATCCACCATGGGATTGCAAAGCCAACTTTTGGCGGAGGCAATCGCTCTACCCGGCATTTCCAGCCCTCGGTCGCGCGCGAACGTTCCGACGATTCCCGTATGACTGGAGCCGCCAAATTGAAATCGAGAATCGACCCCCGATCTTTCGGCTGACTGAAGTTCGTAATGAAATGACGGGAGAGTCTCTCGATGTTGTCGAGTCCCGGAGTCGATCATCTGCTCGACGCGAAAGGACTGGACCAGAGGAGGACCGTCGTTCGATTGCAATAGACTCGTATCGATGTACGAGACGGCACAGTTGGTCGTTCCCAAATCAATGCCGATAACATAACGGCTCCGTTTCGCTTCGAACGCTTGATCGAGCGACTCCGACGTAGATAAGTTAGAGGTCATGATGGAGTGTTGCGAGGATCCAAAGTCATTCCATCCGGCAACAGATCCGAGAGGATGACTGGGCCGATCAGACGGGGATCTTCGAGTAGAAAACCTGTCCAAACTCGCATCTTTGGTGCGAACTCATGGCAAAACTGCCTGCAAACGCCGCAGAGTGAAACACGTTGGGGGGATAGAACGACCATGCTCTCCCAATCGAATTCACCTTGCAAAATCGCTTGAGAACCGGCGACCCGCTCGGCGCAGAGAGTGACTGAGTAGGAGGCGTTCTCGATATTGCATCCGGCAAAGATTCGTCCGCTCGATGTACGAATGGCAGCGCCGACCGAAAATTGACTATACGGGTTGTAAGCCCTGGTCGCCGCATCACGGGCAGCAGCCATCAATTCGATCAGTTCTAGCGGAGCATCCGCATGGGACATGGAGTTGGGTTCCTTGTTTGGTTCTCGAGGGCTTGTATTGTAAAGTTCAACTGGCCGTTGTCATCCTTGCGCAGGAAGCGAGCGGCGTATTTCGCGGTAGATATAATGAAGCATCCTACCCGGTACCTAAGTCGCTCCGTCCTCTCCTGTTCTCCAATCGAGTCTCGCCATGGTTTTCTCGCCTAGGTCACACCTGCGTATTGTGTTGCAGTTCGCACTCCCAGCCCTTTTCTTTTTGTTTTCCGATCGGGGCTATTCGGATGAACCGACCAAAAGCCCGTTCCTTTCCGACTCCATGGAGCGATGGCAAGCGTTCGATGGCAAGCCAGCGCCTGCTGCTTGGGAATGCCAATCAGGTGAGATTCACCTCCAACGAGGAGCGGAGATACCTCGCGGTGGCAATTTGCTCACGAAGGAAGAGTTTGACGACTTCGAACTGAGCTTTGACTTCAAAGTAGCCAAGTCTGGCAATAGCGGCATCAAGTATCGAGTGCGGAATTACGGAGGCAGGTGGCTTGGTTTCGAATACCAGATTTACGACGATCACCATGCCAAAAAGGTAGAACCCAAGAACAGTACGGGAGCTATTTACGATCTCTACGAACCCAACAGTGAAAAGCTGCTTCATCCCGCTGGCGAATGGAATGCAGCAAAGATCGTCGCGCAAGGCCCAAAGCTGGAACACTGGCTCAATGGGAAGAAGATCGTTTCTGCTACGATCGGAGATTCCGATTGGGATCGTCGTTACCAGGCGAGCAAGTTCAATGATGCCGATGGATTCGGAAAGACCTTTCGTGGCAAGCTGATGCTAACGGATCACGGGAGCGAGGTTTGGATGCGCAACATCCAGTTCCAGATTCTCGAGCCCCCTCCAGCAAAGCCGTAACGTCGAAATTCTCGTCTATGCTTGACGAATAAAGTGGGCCGCATAACTGCGAACTTCTTGACCGTTGAGAACATGGACGGTTCGCAACTGGGCGACCATTGCGTCGCTGAATTGCGACAGCGGGACATGCACGAGCGATTTACCGAATTGCTTGGCGATTCGCCGCCACGAAGCAGTCGGTGCAATGGGTGACAGGAGAGCGATTTGCTTTGCCTCCGAATGTTTGCATGCCGCTGCGATCAGCCTTTCTTCCAGCGTATCAGCGAATTGCAGATCCCGATCCTTCCAAATGTCCGGTATCGGTTTCGGAGGAAACAGAAACATCGCCCCCCCGTACGTCGCGACCGCGATGCCTGGACCAAGGATCTCGCGAGAGAAGTCGGTCGCATAGAATGCGAGAGTTGATTCCCAAGCAAACTCGGCAAACCAAGTCGTCTGCCACGAATAGACCTTCGGGTCGGGGTTAGGATCGAAGATGAAGACGCACGCGTCCAGTGTTCCCACACTGGGTGGCTGAACCTTCACATAGAGCTGACCATCGTACCAGTGACGCAATGTTTCGCGGATGTCGATACCATCCATCAAGCTCGTTGTGAATTTTTCACTCCGTGCCAAGTCCGCTCCAATCAGTGCGCGAGCCCGTTCGATCACTCGCGTTCGGAAGCTCTCGATTTTCGCATCGTCGGGTAGCCAAGAGCATTGTTTGTATGGATTCCACTGGAGTCGCCACTGCCGGGACTCGTCTTTGAGCGGACGGCGATTGAGCTGAAGGGTTCGCCACTCGCCAAGGTGCTGCCCTAATCGGCTGATGGCGGGGACAACCTCTCCATCGGGCAATCGCAATTGATGAATCCCCATCTGGACCGAGGACCACGGCAAAGGTTCTTGGAACGCATAGTTGCGGAGGGTTTCCGCAACGTGAATTGCGAACTGGTCACCGCAGGTTTGTTTCGCAGCCAAAACCAACGTGTACATGTCTGGGGTGAGCCGCCGATCGAGCAATGTCAAATTGCGGATGTACTTCAAGCACTGCGAAAGCAGGAGGGGCGAAATGCGCCGAGCCCGTTGGCCAAAATCTGCCAAATAGGAAGCTCGCGCCGAAAGGAGCAAACGTTTCACTCCGTCGATGGCAGCAGCATGCGGGTCGTCGGAAAGTTCGTAACGCGACTGCTCGTAGACTGCTGTGATGTAAGGGAGTTCTCCGAGAAGAAACACTAAGGTCGATTCCTCTACGGAATGATTGACCGCTGGCTCGTCATGAAAATCCCCATCGGCCACCCATGGGGTAGCTAGCTGTCGTTGGTAGGCTTCACGTAGCCAAGGCCAATGCCCCACCGAGCAGAGCATCACGATCTTCTTGTAGTGCTGGCGGAGAGAAAGCAGCTTGGAGGCCATCGATTCGATCCTCGCCAAGACTTGCTCGGACTGAGGACGCGGAACGGTAGTTAAGATCGCCGCGTTGTAGGTATCCAGAGGCACTTCCTTCAGCGCAAATCCATCGGGGACTAGGAATTCCTCGTCGCCTGTAAAAACGTCCGTTTCGAGATCCACGAATCGAATGGGGATGCGTTCCCCCATCGCATATCGAATCGCAGCAATGACGCTTTGACTCGGGTCGATCGGCACGTAGCTATACGGCAGGGACTCGCCCGAGAAGGGAGCGAGTTCCGAGTCTTCTTCGTCCTGGTCGCCATCGGGGTCTTCCGACTCTCCGGAATCGAGCCAAGCTTGCTCCGCCTCCCAACGCGAACTGGCCGCTGGGGCTTGTGCGACCAAGGAAATCGTTGGGAGCTGCTCCACTCCGGCGAGCACCGACTCGCGAAACGAGGGTGGAAGCGGGACGGCCAAGCAATCGACTTGATGCTGAAGCAGCCATTCCTCCACGGCTCGAGCGTTGGCGCCGCTGCGATGCACGACGGGCAGCAGGGTCACTTTATCATCCAAACGAAAGCTATCGCTCAATTGGGGATACTCCGTGGTCGAATCTGGTACAATCCTTTTGCATGCGAATCCCGTCCCGTTCTTCTCTACTTTCCGTGGCCAGTCCGAAATCCAATCGACCGTTATGCAGGATAAAATTCAAATCGATGGCGTCAGCCTTACGCTCAGCAATCCGATTACAAACGAATTGCAATGGATCGGTCAAGGAGAGGTATTGCGGCAATTACTGGCCTGTTGGCTCGTTGTCGATGACAAAGATCTCCCTCTCGCACCTCGTTTAGTCGGCCCGCCTGGCATCGGCAAAACCGCCTTGGCGATGGCTGCTGCGAAAGCGAGAAATCAATCTCTGTACATTTACCAGTGTACCGCAGACACGCGACCAGAAGACCTGCTCATCACCCCAATCTTAGGGAGCGATGGAAAAATTGCTTATCATGCGTCTCCCTTGGTCACCGCGATGATCAAGGGAGGAGTCTGCATTCTGGACGAAGGGAATCGGATGAATGAAAAGTCGTGGGCATCTCTCGCTCCACTCCTGGACCATCGTCGATATATCGAGTCGATTGTGGCTGGGGTCTCGATTCAAGCCCACCGCGATTTCCGATGCGCGGTAACCATGAATCAAGATGACTCGACTTATGAGATTCCCGACTACATCATGAGTCGGCTTCAACCATCGCTCGCGGTCGGTTTCCCGAACCGGGACGATGAGCTGGCAATTTTGAAGTATCATCTCCCCTTCGCTGCGGAAGAACTTCTAACGCTGACGATCGACTTCTTGCAGCAATCGCATTCCTTGCAATTGGACTATTCCGCGCGCGATGGTATCCAACTACTCCGGTACGCGATGAAACTATTAGCGCAAGACCCAACTCACCCGGTCGCCAAGGATCAAGTCTGGCGGCAGGCATTGGTCTCCTGTCTTGGAGAGGATGCGTTGGATTTGCAGTCGGCTCGAGAGCGGAAGTCGCGTTCTCTGGGTGCGAATACTCTACCGCACGGTTTGGGAGACTTCTTCCTCGACCCAGACGATCCGATGCACCCGGACTTCGATGACGACTCCTTGGATGACGACTCCTTGGACGATGATCGATGAGCTTGGAAAAACCGCCTTCATCCGATCTGGAGAGCCCCCTGGAGAGGGCGATCGAGCTCGCGACCCGATTCCATCGTGGTCAGCGAGACAAGCAGGGGAATGATTACATTCAACACCCGCTCCGCATGATGATGATGAGTGAGGATCCTCGGGTTCAACAGGCGGCCGTACTGCACGACGTCTTGGAAGACACGGCCGCCACACTGCAGGACTTGATCGAGGCTGGCGTCGACCTGGAAGCGTGCGAAGCAGTTCAACTCTTGACGCATCAACGCGAGATGTCTTACGCCGACTATATTGTCCTGCTTCAACGCAACCCGATTGCGAGAGCCGCAAAATTGCTGGATTTGCAAGACAACTACCGCCTCGATCGAGTTGCCTATCGGGAAGGGTACGAACACGAGGATCGAGCGAGAATCGAGAAGTACATTCTCACATACCAATTTCTAACAGACCGATTGGATGAGGAAACGTATCGCCGTCGAATGGCATTGCTGGTTTCTTCACAGTGAGTTGAGATCGCGGATGGCCAAAGTATTCATTGCGTTAGCGCTTTCTCTATTTGCAGCCGTTGGCATCGTGATTTCGCTTGTTCGATCGGCTCCACCTTGCAGTGATTCACGATTGGGGGAAAGCCGCGAGGGTGAGAGGGAGGTGCAACTTTATGTTGCGTCCAGTAACCGCGCGGTGCTTGAAGAGATCTGCCAACTCTATGAGGCGAAGACAGGGAATCGTGTTGTGATGCATTTTGGTGCATCCCAAACTCTTTTGGCGCAGTTGGAAATCGCGCGCACTGGCGCATTGTTCCTTCCTGCGGACGACAGTTACCTGCGAATTGCAACCCAGAAGGGGTTGGTGGACGAGGTCTTTCCAATCGCCACCATGCGCATCGGTCTTGCAGTGAGAAAAGGAAATCCAAAAGGCGTCACCGGATGGAGTTCACTTCTCCAGCCAAAAATTCGATTGGTTCAGGCCAATCCGGACACGGCGGCAGTCGGTCAACAAACGCGACAGATGCTGCAGAGAGCGAACCTTTGGCGTGATCTTGAATCGGCAACATTGGCTTTTCGATCGAACGTGAATGAAGTCGCGAATGATGTTCGATTAGGGGTCGCGGACGTAGGAATTGTTTGCGATGCGATGGTTCGGTGGAAAGAGAGCGGCATGATTGAGCTCATCGACGTGACTGCATGCTCACGGAGTTTTCGTCGTGAGCACGTTTCATTTCGTATCGAATCGGGGTGTTATGGCGTACTGATGGGACCGACAGGGGTCGGGAAGACAACTGTCCTAGAAGCCCTTTGCGGCTTGAAGCCGATCGCGGCGGGACAGATTTGGATCGGTTCCAAAGAGATGACCGATGTAGCCGTCGCGGATCGCCAACTGGGGCATGTGCCCCAAGATTTGGCACTGTTCCCGACCATGACCGTTGAGCAACAACTCGCATTTCCCCTGCGAGTGAAGCCTTGGAGTCAAGAGAGGATTCGTAAACGGGTTCCCGAAATAGCCGAGAAACTTGGAATCGCTTCCCTCCTGCATCACTATCCACAAGCTCTTAGCGGAGGGGAATCCCAGCGGGTCGCTTGGGGACGAGCCCTCGCGTTTCACCCTGAAGTCCTGTTGCTGGATGAACCGCTCCGTTCCCTAGACGAAGCGACTCGCCTTGAATTACAGGCATTGCTGAAAGAGATCCATCTTCAATCAGGAATGACCGTTCTTCATGTCACCCACAGCGACGAAGAAGCAGCGACACTCGCCGATGTACGGATTCATTTTTCCTAGACGATTTATCTAACCCCCGCTTTGATCGTTTGATGGGACGAGGTGGCCAATGAGCAACAGCTCCGATATGGACGGTGATTCCTCTGCATTCCAATCCACGAGCAACGACTCCCGGAATTCTGTTCTGGGGGATATCGGTATGTGCGCAGCTGCTGGGGGGATGGGCTGGGGGATCCGAGGGCAATACGGACACGAGACGGGTGCAATGATTGCGGGAGTCCTTGTGGGACTAGCGATATTGCTTCGCTTCACACCCAACGCTCGATCTCTTTCAGGTGCGCGCGCTGCAGCGATGTTCGCGGTTGCCATCGGGGTAGGAGGTTCGATGACGTATGGTCAAACGACTGGACTGACACACGACCCTAAACTGGTAGGGAATTGGGGTGCGCTGCTCTGGGGGATGCTTGGCCTTGGGATCAAAGGCGGACTTTGGATTGGAATCGCGGCAACTTTTTTGGGCGCTGGATTAAGCGGAGTTCACTATCGCTGGTGGGAATGGGTTTTTGTACTCGCGCTGCTCTACGGTGCGCAGTGGATAGGAGTTGTGGTTATCAATTGCCCGTTCGATCCTGAAAACCATCGGCTCCCGTGGATCTACTTTTCGAGCGACTGGCGGTGGTCCCCCGATCACGAATGGAAGCCCCGTCCTGAGGTTTGGGGAGGCATTCTATTCTGCTATAGCACTCTTTTGTTCTATCTCGGTTGGTTTCGCGTTGACCGTCTCGCTCTGAAGCTCGGGTTATGGGGCGCATTGGGGGGCGCTGTCGGCTTCCCAGCCGGGCAGTCCCTCCAAGCGTTTTATGGATGGAACCGGGAGTGGTTCCACACGCTAGCTTGGACTGCAAAGATCAATTGGTGGAACATGATGGAGATTGCATTCGGCGCGATCATGGCGGCAACGTTAGCGATCGGACTTTACCTGCATCGCAATGAGATTCGTCCGAGAGCAAACCCGGTTGACGAAGCGATGGGACGAGGGGCTTGGGAGTACAGCCTTCTATCGCTACATGCGATTCTCCTTGCGTTGGCCGAGTTCACGTCCGGTATGCCCATTCTCAGCCATCTCTACGATGACGGCCTCTCCCTCCTTTTCCTGCCCATCGTCCTGATATGCCGCGGGTTCGCAGCTCCCTACTTTATATTGTTACCGATCGTCTTGATTCCTATCGCCGGCAAAACGATCCGCCAATTGGGATACCTAGAACCTCAGGTTCCGCTGATTCTCGCGTGGATCATTTACGGGGCTTTGCCGATTTGCCTCATGACAGCAATCGCTTGGTACTCGTCACGCAACGCCGAAAGAGAACGAGCCAGCAAATTTGCGTCGAGAGCATTGCTCACAGCGACTTGGGTTTACTTTGGGCTAAATTTTGGATTCTTTCGCTACCCTTTACCTTGGGAGGAGTGGACGGCTCGCACCCCCAGTAATCTCATTTTTATGTTTTGCGCGTTGGTATTAACCGCGGGATGTCTAAGAGATGTTTTCAAAGACGGGAAAACAAAATGCAGCGAAACCGAGCTCTCTCAGGGTGAATCAATTCAGAGCAGCCGCGACTAAGCCATATCGGGCGATCTGCCGATGCTATGCACTTCGAATCCAAGTTGCACCAAGCTCGTACGATCCACGATGTTTCGTCCGTCGAAGACGAACGCTGGGCGGTGCATCGATCGTAGTACTTTGGCCGCGTCTAGGGTTTTGAACTCATCCCATTCGGTTAGTACCGTCAGTGCGTGCGCTTTGTCCGCCGCTTCGTAGAGTGTTTCGCACACGGTTACATTGCGTTCGATCAGTTCGCGATGGAGATCGGAAAGTCCACCGAGCGAGTTCTCAAATGCCTTGTACAAGTCGTGCCGAATTTGCTCTTCGCTCACTTGAGGATCATAGATCGCCAATTGAGCGCGTTCCTCGAGCAAGTCGCGACAGACGTAAATTGCGGCCGATTCACGTGTGTCGTTGGTGTCTTTTTTAAACGCGAAACCTAGGATCGCGATGCGCTTATTGGATACGGAGTTGAACATCGTGCGGACAATTCGCTCGGAAAAGCGACGCTTTTGGTAGTCGTTCATCGTCACGACTTGCTCCCAATACTTCGCGACTTCACGCAATCCGAAATGCTCACATAGGTAAACCAGGTTCAAAATATCCTTTTGGAAGCAGGAGCCCCCAAACCCAACAGATGCCTTCAAAAACTTGGGGCCAATTCGAGAGTCGGTACCGATTGCTCGAGACACCTCATCCACATCGGCACCTGTCGCTTCACACAGAGCGGAAATGGCATTGATCGAAGAGACGCGTTGAGCGAGAAATGCGTTCGCCGTAAGTTTGGAAAGCTCGCTACTCCAAAGATTGGTGGTTAAGATTTTTTCACGTGCTACCCACCGACCGTAGATCGACGCGAGCCTTTCGATGGCGGCGGGCGATTCGCCACCGATGAGAACTCGATCGGGGTTGAGCAAGTCTTGAACTGCGGTTCCTTCCGCGAGAAACTCCGGATTGCTGAGCACATCGAAGGTGGCTCCGCTGACGGAATTCTGCAGGATTCGTTTGATGGCTTCGGCGGTTCGAACAGGGAGTGTCGATTTCTCCACGACGACCTTATGGCCCGTCGAATGTTCTGCGATAGTCCGCGCGCACTTTTCAACAAACTCCAAATTGGCCGCGCGCCCAGCTCCCACGCCGAAGGATTTGGTCGGTGTATTGACGGCCATAAAGATGATGTTCGATTCCTGGATCGCTTGCTCGACGTTCGTCGAGAAGCGAAGGTTTCGGCCTCGCGCCTCTCTCACAATCGAATCCAGTCCCGGCTCGTACACCGGTAAATCATCGGAGTTCCATTTTTGGACACGAGCAGAGTTCAAGTCTACGACATGAACGGGTATATCGGGACATTGCTTGGCGATCATCGCCATCGTGGGTCCGCCTACATACCCTGCACCGATGCAACAGATTCGTGGTGGTTCAGTGAAATGCGATGCCATGAAATCTTGATGATGGGGTAAGAGTTGGATAATGAATAAAGGATTCTAACCGATGTGCCATAAAGTTCGGATGGGTAACCCGATTCGACGGAGTTGGGGAAGGATCGCTTCGTCGATACGTTTTTTTTCTTCTCGTCCAAGAATGATCGAAGTACGACTGGTCAAAACAATCACCACCGCTGCGACGCACATCGAAGGTAAGGCACCCAACAGAAGCACCACCGGCAGGAGACTTAAGACAACGCTGGTTCGATCCAATCCAACATCATGGCAAGACAGGGACCACCAAGTCATAAGGAGAATGAACGCGCCCGCCAACGCAGTCGCCGCCATCGCTCCTTCAAGACCATAAATTGGAACCCACCAAGCGTTGAGACCAAGGTTGACCAAAAGCCCCAACGCGAGAATGAACCCGACTACTCGTCCTTTCTCAATGCACCAGAAGTAATTCTGTAGCAACGTCGCCGTGGCCAAGAGACAGCAGTGGGCTAACGCAAGAGGCATGATCGCCAATCCCTCGCTAAAGCGACCTTCGAGAAAATGATGAAATAATGGAGGAGCGATGACCAACGAAAGGATCGATAGCAGGAAAAAGAACCCCATGGAAAGTTTCGACGTGAGTTGGAGCGCCTCTTTCACTCGATGTTTGTTGCCGCTCTCCCAGTCCGCCGCCAAGTAGGGGAGAAGAAGCGAACTTAACATCATCGTCAGGCTCGTTAGTAGAAGCGGCAAGATCCTCGCACTGTGAAACTGGCCGACCAAGGCTGCACCGATTTCCTGCGAAGGTGCCAGATACAAAAGCATGTATCGATCGACGACATCAAATAAATTCGATAGAAGATTCATTGCCCAGATGCTCAGCGCAAAAGGGACCACTCGATTCCACATCGCACGATTCGATAACGGTTGAGATGTACCTCCAGTCTCTCTCCAAACACATACCAAGCTCCCCAAGGAAGGAAGCAAACCGCAAAGCGAAGCGGCTGCGAATGCAATGAGAATGGTTCGCCAATCCGGCCAGAACCATAGACCTAAGACGCTGAACATTGTAAAGCTCAGCGAGTTAACGGTGTGCATCGCGGAGACGACGCGCCCCTTTCGAAGGCCATTCAGCAACTCGGTGGTGGAGTTGAATAACACCACGCTGAGCAATGCGATCACTAAGATGCTCATCGCACTCAGGCCTGTCTCAGCGCCGAAGATCCAATTGCCAGTTGATGGGTTCGCTACCAAGAGCAATGTCGAAACGAATGCGACACCCATCGCACTTACCACAATCACTCTCAGCAAGAAGGTGCGCAATTGACCGCGAAGTCGATAGCTTTCGATCAATTTGCCAAACGTGCCGGGCAATCCGAGAACAGCGAGAGGGGCTGCGAGAAGTAGAAAACTGCTGGCGAGCGCCCAGAGTCCAAGGCCGCCATCATCAAGAAATCTGCAGAAGCTAAGATTGCGAAAGAAACCGATTGCCCGCTGTCCGACATTGGCAACGAGCATAAACGCAAGGCCGGATGCGAGTGAGTCTTGGGCGAGTTGGGTCGGCGTGCTTCTAGGATCGATTGTGCTCAAGTCGGAATCGGGCTTGGCGAGAGAACCTACACTCACAGTCGTAAGACTCCGGAAAAGGCTTGTTTAGGGCTTCTCCATCATGCACCGGGTTCGGTTCCAGAGCGGTCTCTCCCAACTGCATCGATTCGGAAAACCCCAATACTTGCAACGATTTGGCGGAGTGTGCGGGTTATAGGGAATAGAAAAAGCGAGGCTCATCACCTCGCTTTTTCGAATCTTCAACGCTCTGATCGGCCTCCCCCGCGGGATTACCAACCTTCGGTTGCGAACAGTTCATCCACGGCATCGAGGTATTTTCGAGCCGTCACGGTCGCCGGCGGGGCGGCCAAGTCGACACGCTGCCAGCTCAAATCGGAGCTGCGTGCCAGGACGCGCACAATACGGTTGCCGGTATCGGTGTCCATCGTTTGAACGAACTGACTCTTGGAAAGGGTCGCGGTAAAGACCTCATGGTTAGGTCCGCGAACTGCCGTGAGATACGCCTTGGTGCCATCGTCGCTAAGGACGACTTCGTGGAACGAGTCTCCTTCAAATCCTCCGCGAGCAATCGTCCATTCCGAATTGCCATCGGCTCCGATCGCTGCATAAATCCCCTTCGTTCGCAATTCACCATCGCGGAGATAATAGTTGTTCGAAAGGTTTTCTAGGATATGGGAGTAGCGTGCCGTGACACCGAGAACTCCAAAGTTGACAACTTCGTTAACGTCACCGGGGGCGACGATCGATCGTGTCACCGAGTTGGCCCCCGCAGCGTCTACCGTCATGATGGGGACGACATACGAAACCGAATAGGCACCGGGTGGTAGGAGATCGAAGCTGTAGCTGCCATCTGCCTCGGTAACCGCCTTGCGCTGGACTGCGGTCGAACCAGGGATATTCGGATCTGCCGCGATCGTCAGAGTTACATCCGCTCCACTGATGCGCAATTCGTTTTCATCTAAAACTCCGTTGGTATTATCGTCCACGTAGACGAATCCGCGGAAACTGCTGGGGATGAAGGGGAGAATATCGACATTGAACGAACCAGTCGCTCGTTTGGGATCTGCAACGCCGTTGGTGGTACCGTTATCTTCGATGACAAAGCTAAACGTCTCGCGACCTTCGGTTCCGAGAGGTGCGGTGTAGGTCAAAGTTCCGTTTGCGTTCAGGACCAATGTGCCTAGCGGACTGCTTCCTTGTGTGACGCTCACGATTCGCAAGGTTTGATTGCTCTCGTTCGCCGCACCTTTGAACATCGCCGCCAACTCGGGTGTCAGATCGAATACCGTCGCCACACCCGCGAAGACACTCTTCGTAATGGTGTTGGCAGTCGGAGCGTCGTTGACTTCGGTGATTCGAATGCTCACGGTTCCTGAAGCAGTCGAATTCTCCAATTGTCCGTCGTTGATTTGATAGGTGAAACTATCCGATCCATTGAAGTCTGCGTTCGGAGTGTAAATCAATACATCTTCGCCACCCACCGAGGACTGACGGATAGTTCCATGGGTTGTGTTCACGGTTCCTACCACGGGAGCAAACGTGAGTGTCTGGCTTCCTTCGTTAGCTGGTCCAGGTCGATCGTTGCTTAGCAGACTGCTGATGGTGATCGTTAAACTGGTGTCTTCCGCCGTGGAAACACTGTCAGCAACGGCGACCGGTACATCATTCACAGGTGCTACGTTGATGGTGATAAAGCTCTCTGCCGAAGGGAGATTCGGTGTGCCATTGTCGGTCACCACATAGCGAATGACGGCTGGTCCGACGAAGTCCAAGGCTGGAGTGAACCGGATATTACCATTTTCCAGCGTCACCGTTCCGTTGGTGGGGTCCACCATGGCGGCAGTAGTAAATCGAAGCGTGTCCGATTCGCGAGGACCAGAGCTAAGGTTCAGCGAGGCAGCCGTGATGGTTTGCGCTGTATCTTCGATACCCGCAACGGTACGTGCCTCTGCGATCGGTGCATCATTCACAGGTACCACGTTGATGGTAGCCGTCGCGATGCGTCGCTCGTTCGGCTCGACAACGGTATCACCGTCGGTCATCTCGTAAGTGAATACGACTTCACCAAAGAAATTCGCTGGCGGACGGTAGGTAATGAGGTTTCCAGACCGTCCCAATACGCCTTCACCACTCACCAGGACAGGGTCTGCCGTGAGGGCTCGCGTGGCGGGAAGACTCGAGAAGTCGTTGGCGAGCACGTCGAAAGTAAACTCGTCGCCATTATCGTTCTCGTTGATCTGGAGTGCGGCATTCGCACGGTAGTCATCATCGAGTGCGTAAGGAGATGCAGGAGGAAGAATCAAGACTTCCACGTCTGCAGTATCGGTGAGCCCAGCTACATCACGGAGGGTGTAACTGAATCGTGCGGTTTGGCCGAACACCGCAGGATCGGTCGGAGCGGTGAAGAATACGCTGCCATTTTGCACCGATACCGAACCAATGTTGGGTGTGGTCACGGCGGTCACCGTGATCGCTTCGCTCTCGGGCGGAGGACCAGCTAGGTCATTCTGGCGAACATTGAGTTCGGTCGCTGTTCCAAGGGCCAAAACCGTAAAGCGAGCTGCCCCGGTATCGTCCACTGCGATCGGCGCGTCATTGACGGACGTCACGTTGATGGTCAGATCGGTTTCTGTGCTTTGGTTATTTGGATTTGTTCCATTGTCGGTTCCTCGAACACGAATGCTCATCACTCCGAAGTAGTTCGGAGCAGGAGTAACCACCAACTGCCCCTGAGCATTGATCGTCGCCGTTCCGGTCGCGGCGACCGGAGGAGTCACGATCGACAAAGTGACAGCTTGCGAGGATTCGTTGGAAGGTCCAGGAGTAAAGATCTGCGACGAATTGATCGTCACAGCGCTGTCTTCTGCGACGGTGTAAGTCGTCGTCACCACAGCAGGAGCATCGTTTACAGGAGAAACAGTAACAGTGACCGTAATATTGGTCGTCATCGCTCCGGCGCTATCTTGGCCATCGACGACGAACGTCGCAGTACCAAAGAAATCTGCAGCAGGAATATACTGAACGTTGCCGCCGGTCAGCGAAACGGAACCATTGGTTGCCGCGGTGGTCCTGACCGCAGTGAACGAAACGGTCTGAGAGTTCGGTGCTGCAACTTCATCGGCAGGACCGGCCACGAAGACTTGCGATGGGGTCAAAACCAAACCGGGAGTTGGGATATCTTCCGTCGTGCTGAAAGAACTTCCAATCACGCGAGGCGCATCGTTCACCGGTGTGAGATTGATGGTGACGGTACCTGTGGCTGTATCACCAAGTCGATTGCGGATGTTGTAACGCAGGATCGCCTGACCGTTGAAGTCAGCAGTCGGCGCGAATCGTATCTGCGTGTCGTTAGATACCAAGGTTGCCGTTCCACCGACGATGGCTTCTACGGACGTAATCACAGTGCCGACCTGCAACGCAGGAACAAAAGCTCCCGCCTCATTGCGGCTGATGTCGTTATCGAGAACCCCGGGACTGTTGAGAATAATAGTAGGCGGGGTGATTCCTCCCAAGTCTTCTTGGAAGGTGTAGGTGTCGGCGACCGCACTCAAGCGGTCGATGATCGTGATCGTTCCGGTCGGCAAAACGACTTGGTCGGCGGTCAAGTACTCAGCCCGATCTCCAGCATTACCGAAAAGTGCAATCCCGAGATTGTTACCCGATGCACCGGTAGCAATTGGAGTAATCGATCCGTTCAAAAGGATCGTGCCTTGGCCCGCTCCCAAAAACATCGCATCGACCACACCCAAGTATCGCTGAGCGACCTCAGGGTCCTGAGGAGACGTCACATTTGCGAAACCTCCCAAGCGGTTTACGGTACGTGTGGCGCCGGTGGAATCAAGCAGTGCGCCAGCGGGACCGTTTGTATATCGAACGATCGGAGAAGGAACTCCCGCGCTAACGATAGATCCGTTGTCGATATTGTGATTTAAAGCAGCACGTGTGATGACTTCCAATTCTGGATCGAGACTGGGTGCCCCTGCCAAAGTAATCGGAGTCACTCCGTTCGGTGCATTGAGAGAACTGCTGTCGATCACCAAATTGGGAGACAAGTCCTGCCGTGCCAAACTACCTCGGAAGTGAACTTCGTAAATGGGGTTGATGACGGAGACACCCGGTGTGAAAGGGTCGGTTGGGTTCACACGCACATTCTCAGCACCGAACAGACTGTTCATCGCCGTGCGGACCGCTTCCAAAGTTCCACTCGCGCTGATCGCCCCACCCGAGAGGGTCGGCGTCACGGTCGCGGTTTTATCGCCCCATCGGAACGTCACGCTACCGCCAAAGACGAGGGGGCTAAACGAAATGCGGTAATAGTCGCTCCACTGGAGCTGGAGACGCTCGGCAGTCGACTGGTCGGCATTCGTGAAATTCAAGTCGTGATAGGCGCTAAATACGCCTCGAGCTGTCGTCGACGTCGTCGCGGGAGATCGAAGGTCCGCCATGGTGGTTCGAACCACGACCCGCTCGCCGGTTCCAATGACCGCATCGGGCTCTGTCGTCGCAGGATTCGCATCAGGGATCAAAGCGCCCAGCGACCCATCCGCGTTAACACGGTAAAATTCATAGCGAACCGCCGCCAACTTCGTGGGGCCGTTCTCGCCTTCCCCTCGGTTGATGTAGTTGATCACACCTAACACATCGAGCGGGGAAAGAGAGTTGTCTCCATCCACATCGATGAAACCGTCGCTATCGCCAGGCGCCTGCCCTTGAAGCGACCCGGTCCCGTCCTCGTTGATCCGGTTGATCACCGTCAACGCGTCTAACGGAGACACAGCGAAGTCTCCGTCCACGTCGTACGCGATCAACGGATTCTGGAACATGGCGACGTCGGCGGCCATCAACTCTCGCTTTTCAAGCCACTCCATCCTAAGGGAACGCACAAGCCAGCTGCGATCGAGGGCATTGTCGGTACGCTTAAAATCCTTAGAACCGCGAAGGCGACGCTTTGGCGAAACAGTCATTGATTCTTCCACCGTTGACTAGAAAGGAATGGCAAGGCGGGAAAATTAGATAGATACGGAACATCCCTCTAAACTCCCGTATTGTGAGGTTACTTGGCGTCCGACCGGTTTTCAATCGCGATCTTGCCTAGACCGCCCAAATTAACCAGTCGTCTCATGCGCTCCGCAAGATGCGCCATCCGTAACGATTTTTCCGGAAATCCCAACTTTAGAGAGAGTTTGACTCAAGAAGTTCCGAGGCGGGATATTTTATTCCATGCGGAGTGGACGCCCAACGATTTATCAGGTTTGCAAACCTTCTGCAGAGACCGTTTCGCCCCTCTCGGTCTCCTGCGCCATCAACCCAGGTTATGAACACGATCATAAATCACTTGCACTGATGCGAGATCGATGGTCAGGTCTCGTATTTCCGAAGACTGAAGCGAGGGAAGAAAAGGAGTGATTTCTCCGCGCAGCTCGAGAGTGACCGTGGAACCCACCACCGAAAACTTGTTACCCGGGAAGAGTACAGATGCCGAATCGGGGGCAGAGGACTTGAAGCGGACACGATGGACTGGCTCGATCGCGTCGAGACGGACCGCTTCCACGACCGTCCCCGATTTCAGAAATGCCGCGTATTGGCAAATCTCTTGAATCTCCGACATCACGTGGGAACAGAAAACAACGGTGGCGCCGAACTGCTGGTTCGCTTCCGAGGTCAGTTCGAGAACGGTCTGGCGCGTGGTAGGGTCCAAATTGGCGGTCGGCTCATCTAAAATGATCACGCGACTTCGGCAGCTCAGGACACATGCAATCGCAAGCTTCTGTCGCATCCCAGTCGACATGAACGCGACGCGACGGTTCAGGTTGAGCCCCAACCGGTCCGCGATCGATTTCGCACGCCCCAAGTCGCCGCGGGGATGGATGCTGGCAAAAAACTCCAAGCATTCCTCGCCCTTCATGGTTCGGAACAGCTTGGTTTCCGCAGGCAAGTAGCTCACCCGCTCGCGCACGGGCAACGACTGGGTCTCGCAGTCAAAACCCTCCACGAAGGCCTTTCCCCGACTGGGACGAATGAACCCCAGCATACAGCGGATGAGGGTCGTCTTCCCTGCGCCGTTGGGCCCCAACAATCCAAACACGGACCCCTCGGGTATTTCTAGCGAACAGTCTTGCAGCGCCCAAAATTCACCGTACCGCTTCCCTAACTGCTGGACACTAACGATCCCCATGGGATTTTCGAACTTTCTCGGTTGAAGTGGATTCGAGCGGCGTACTTACAGCTGAATTAGGGCTCGTTGGACGGTTGGTCCGACGGATTAGTTTCGGTCCGCGTCAACTCATCCTTCGCGCGCCGGAGTAGCTCTTTCGCCCAAGCTTTGTCGCCAAAGAGTTCCGTCATCGACTGTAACCACTTGGCTTTTGCTACCGCAGTGAGGTGCGTGTCCGCCCAATCCATCTTTTCTTTCAGCGCCGTGTAGGCTTCGTTCGCCGTCACCTTTTGGGAGGCCCGAAGTTCGTCCAACGACTTTTTGGCGTGCGTGACGAGGGTCTGTTCTCGTGGACTTAGCGATGTATCGGCGCCGAATAGGACGAGGAAAGCTTCTAGTTTGGCTCCCGCCTCTTGCGACCCGAGCCCCTGAGCCTTCACGCACTCCAAATACGCTTGCTCGATCGCGCTGAGCTGGTCCGTGATCCCACGGCGCGCCTTGCGCTGCAGCTGACGAATACTACGGATCGATTCGGCTTCTTGGATCGCTCCTTCGATGTCCCCGATCCGCTCATCGTTTGGATAAAGCTCCCGAAACCGAATCGCAAAGTCCTCGGCATCCAGCCACAACTCTTCCTCATCCTGCTGGATGGCGATCGCAACTGGTTTGTAAAGTGTGTCGGCGCTGGGAGCCTGCAGCATGTATATCAACAATCCGATGCACCCAATCAACGCGGCTGCGAGCGTACCGATCGCCACCCAATGCCCCCAAGGTGACTTTTCTTCCACAGGGGCTTGAAAGGTCGTGGCCGACCGTCTTCGATCGTCATCGTTGACTTCGGTAAACGAGGTTTTTCCGATGAAGTCGATACCGCTGGGTCGTTCAGGTATTCCTGCGTGCGAAGGACTCTGCGGCATCGACGGCTGGACAATTGTTTTGTCATGCGGGCCGACCACATGGGACGCCTCCCTCGTTCCTTTGGGGAGATTGTCACTGGAAAACTCGGGGGATTCGACTTGTTTTGCATCGGGTTGATAAGGATCGCGTATGACGGTTTGGTCTACTAATCCCTTGATACCTCCGAGGAGGGATGAGCTTTCATCCAAATCGATGCTGGTGAGTTCCTTGAGTTTTCCTGCATCGACTCCCTCCTTCGAAGCATCCGAGGCGGACTGCGTACGTTGCTTCAAGCCGACACGGAGGGACTGGAATCGATTTCCGACGACCAGTCCTGTAGGAGGGCGCTTCGAAGGCTCTCGTTCCAGGAGTTCCTCGATCAATTTGCAAAGCTCGGCGGGCGCTTTGGGTACCAGTTCTTGGATTTTGGGGAAGGTTCCGTAGCGAACATTAAAAAGAACTTCCGGGATACTTTTCCCCTGATACGGAGCGCGGCCGGTGAGGGAGGCATAGCAGACGCTGCCGAGCGCATACAAATCGCTTCGAACGCTGACCGGCTTTCCTTCCGCTTGCTCGGGCGACATGAAGTCCGCCGTGCCCAAGACCGATCCTTCTACGGTTGCCTCGGATGCGCCAAAGAGCTTCGCAATGCCAAAGTCGGTAAGCTTAACGGAACCTTTTGTGGTGATCATCAAGTTCGCGGGTTTCAGGTCGCGGTGGATGATTCCGAAGTCATGAGCGTGCTTAAGGGCGGAACAAACCTCGATTGCCATATCGATGACACGTTCCCAAGGAAGGGATTTCTCCCGGCGGAGCAACTGCTGCAAGTTCTCTCCTTCGACGTATTCCATCGAATAGAAGAGGAGACCTTTCTCTTCGCCGAAACCGATGAGCTGCACGATTCCGGGATGTTTCAGTTTGACCAAGGTTTGGATTTCGGCGTCGAATCGTCGGCGAAATCGCTGATGCTGCGCCATCGCCGACGCGATCACCTTGACAGCGACTTGTTCCCCAGACTTGACATGCATCGCATGGTAGACCGTCCCCATTCCCCCTTGCCCGAGAAGGCCGAGGACTTTGTAGGGGCCGATCGCCTCGAACTCCAGCTTGCTAGGTCCTGTGTCGGTTTTGTTCGGATCGGACTTCACTGTGGCACTTGTTTATAGATGACTGGAATTTATGGATGACTGGAATCAGTTAAAACGGATGGCAGCGGCGATCGCGCGGAATCGCTAGGGCAAATTGTATCGGGCAATGTACTATCGATCGTCGCGAGGATCGGAATACGAAAGCGTAAAATCGTCCCCACCGTCGGGATGGTCGTCCTCGCGAGTGTCCGTAGGCGTGGAGGGGCCGGTCACCTGGGCAGACTGGAATACTTCCACCTCGCGAAGAATCCGTTCGATCTGGCCGACAGTTAATTGCAGCGATTTGGCGGCCATTCGAAAATTCATGTGCCCCGAGATCTCGGGTTGGAATTCCACAAACCATTCCATGCTCTTTCGAAGCTTGGAGAATTTCTTTTGGGCGATTCGCAAGTATTTCGAGGCGTCGCCTTGGTCGAGCGAAGGGCCAAGGGCGAGCATGTAGTCGTAAAGTTCGCGATGCACCTCCGCGAGCTCCTCATCCTCTGCCGCTTCCTCGGAGTGTTTGAGGAACGCTCTCACCATCCATACGTGACTTAAGCATTGGTCGAGCTGGTGCATCCAAGCGATCTGTTGGTTCGCAAACTCACTTTCCATGGTTGCAGGATTCAGTGTTCTGGTGAGGGAAAGGTCATCGAGGCCTTTGTTCACTGCGGGTATTCATTAACTGCAGGGAATGGCTAGGTCTTCGGTCAGAGCTACCTTATGATAGACCACTTCTCGAAGTGAATGAATTCCGGTTGGTTGAAGAACCGAAAACAGTTGGATGGTGAAGTTGCGATGCCAGATTTGATCGCTCAAGGCCCTGCTCCTACAGACCGTTGGCGTCGAACCCTTCCCAAAACGGAAGGGACCGGAAACGTGATCATTCTTGGGCGGACCGCCGTCGGTTGGTCCGTTCCTTGGGATGATCGCATTTCTCGCAACCATGCGAAATTGATATGGAACGGAAAGCGGCTTGAAATTTCCAGACTGATCGATTCGCGAAATCCAATCTTTTACCGAGGTCTTCGGAAAGACGAATTCGATATTGGCATCGGTGAGCATTTCGTGATCGGACTGACGACATTCAGCCTGGTGGATCAACGCATCCGTGTCATGTCGCAATCCGACGAACCACCTGCCCTTACCGAGCTGAGCTACGCTCCTGCCCTCTTGCGGCAGACGCGATACCGAGACGCGGATCGTCGGATCGACGTTTTGAGCCGGCTGCCAGAAATCATCTCGGGCAGTAGCACCGATGAGGAATTATGCGTGCGGGTCGTGAATGTTCTGATGCAAGGCATCCCGCAAGCCGCGTTGGTCGCATTGATCGCTGACACACGTTCGCTCCCGACGGCACCTGCATCGACCGGCGGATCGGAATCGGGTGCATCCCTCCGCTCTCGCAACGCGAACTTCGACTCGGCGAGCCGCCATTTTGGTGAACTGACCGAGGCAGGGGTCCGACTCCTGCACTGGGATGCGAGGAGCACCCAAGGAGCCCAATTCTCTCCGTCGGCGCGATTGATCGAGCAAGCGATTCGAACCAAGCAAAGCACCTTGCACATTTGGAGCCGCTCTGCGGAAGCGCACGGGGCATCCACATCGCACGCTGCCAGTTATACGCAGAGCGAGAACGTCGACTGGGCGTTCTGCACCCCAATCCTCAGTGAAGCATGCCCGGGTTGGGCGATTTATGTTGCGGGGGACTTTACCACACTGCTTCCCCATAAACCGTTGCGGGATGCTACGGCAGCCTTTGAGATTGATCTGCAGGATGACTTGAAGTTTGCAGAACTGACGGCGACGACACTCAGTTCGCTGCGTCAAATGCGACTGCTTCAACGCCGACAGGATTCGTTGCGCCCGTTCTTTGCACCGGTGGTCCAACAGGCTCTGGCAGCCCAACATCCCGATGATGTACTGGCCCCTAAAGAGGTCGATGTCTCCGTTCTCTTCTGCGACTTGCGGGGTTTTACGCGGCAGAGCGAGGAGTCGAGCGATCGGCTTCTGGAGCTTCTGCAGCGCGTCAGCGACGCGCTGGGGGTCATGACCCACCATATCCTCGCCAGCAATGGTGTTGTGGGAGACTTTCATGGGGACGCGGCCATGGGGTTCTGGGGTTGGCCCCTTCCTCAAAAAGACAGTGTATTGAGCGCTGCGCAGGCGGCCCTTGCGATCCGTACCGAGTTCGAAGCTGCATCGGCGATCAAGTCGCATCCGTTAGCTGGTTTTCGAGCGGGGATCGGAATCGCAACCGGGCGAGCGGTTGCGGGGAGGATCGGGACGGTGGATCAAGTCAAGGTGACCGTTTTTGGACCGGTCGTCAACTTAGCCTCCCGCCTGGAGAGCATGACGAAACAACTGCGTGCACCGATCCTTATCGATGAAACAACAGCCGCGCACCTTTATCGGCTCGACTACCAATCCTTCGCACGCGTTCGACGCGTTGCGAGAGTGTTGCCAGTCGGTAGCAATTCACCCCTAACCGTGAGCGAATTGCTTCCGCCAGAAGACCGGGACCTTGTTTTGAAAAACGAGCACATTGCGATTTACGAGGAAGCCTTGGACCGACTGCAATCGGGAGATTGGAACGAAGCTTTCCGATTGCTCCATGGAGTTCCTGCGGAGGATCGGGTGAAAGACTTTTTAACGGTCTTCATCGCTCAGCATGGTCGAACTCCCCCCGCGGATTGGCAAGGAGTCATCAAGCTGCCGGAAAAATAAAGCGAGACCAAGACACAGGAAGACTCAAACAAAAACAGAAACCGGATGGAATGAATCAACGCATCGAAACGCAGTCCGCTCGCGCTCGCGCCACCCCACCCCACTCGTCGCTCGTCGATTGGATGGGCAGCTTTATTCGAATCAGCAGCTTGCTCGTCGCGATTCCACTGATCATCGCCGCGAGCTTAGGCGGAAAGTCGGTGGTTGAAAAAGTCCTGACAGCTTTCACTCAGCCCATTTATATCACCCTATTCGGCCTGCTTTGGATCGGTAGCGTGATGGCCAAACGGGGGCAGAAAGGAGCTTCACGGATCGCAAGGGGTTTGGCCATCTTCGTGTGGGTTGTGTCGTGCAACTACACAAAGGATACGATCCTTCGAGAGTGGGAGTCGCGTGGAGATGCTCGCGCTTGGGAAGAAATTCCATCCTATGACTATATCATTGTGCTGGGGGGTGGGACGGCGAAGCGACCTGACGGAAATGCCCAATTGGGAGATGCAGGCGACAGAGTCGCGACGGCAGCCCGATTGTTCCATCGTGGATTGGTCGAATTCTTGGTGACGACGGGCGATGTCTTGACGATGAAGTCTACCTTTGCGGGAAGGTTTGAAGACGACGACAAGCCAACTTCGCAAACGATCCAACTCTGGAAGGAGTTAGGAGTGCCCGAAGAAAGGATAATGTCCATCGGAGGTCAAAACACATCATCCGAGATGGATGAACTGAAGGCGCACCCGGAGTGGTGGCGAGAGAAACGGTGCGCGATCCTGACCAGCGCCCTACACCTTCCCCGAGCGCTTCAGTTGGCGAAAGCGAGAGGGATTGTTGCAGACGGAATCGCGAGCGATTACCAGTCCGCAACGCTGGGGGAACCATTGACCGTGCTGGACTTCATTCCTAACCAAGGTGCTGTGCGAGATTTGCACCTTTGGTTCAAGGAATGGATCGCGATGAAGATCGGGCGTTAAGGATTCTGCTAACAAGGATTCTGCAGAGGGGGTAGCTAGGCTATTTCCACGCGGTTCGGTAAGCTTTAGCCTGCTTTTGGGGTTTGGTTTCCTTCGTTCGATCGTGCATTTCAAGATATGTCGATTACACTTCGCTTTCGCCGCTACGAGTTGACCAAACGGGTGGCGTTGATGATTAGCCGCAGCAGTTCGGCGGGCTCGTCCAGTTGCGTCGTCGAGATCGAATGCGATGGTATCATCGGGCTTGGCGAAGCGGCTGAGTTCGAAATCCCAGGCTATGGCGAATCGATCGAGCAGATCGAGCGAGACCTTGCGAGTGCCGCCCAATGGCTTGGGTCGATGCACGCGACGCAACGCTGGGCAGTGGAAACCCGATTGCGCAGCGAAGGAGTTGGTGCGTCGGTTCGCGCTGCCATCGACATGGCCTTGTACGATTGGATGGGGAAATCGGTCGGGCTTCCGGTTTGGAAAATGTTGGGTTTGGAAAAATCCGCCACGGGCCCCACCTCTGTGACCATCGGTATCAACACACCTCAGGGCGCGCAAGAACGATTGCGGAAGTGGCAAGAGCTAGGCGTCATTCGAGGTATCAAAGTCAAGCTCGGATCCCCGGCCGGCATAGAAGCAGACAAAGCGATGTTGGAGGCGATCAAAGAGATCGCACCTTCGGAGGCTTACATCGGAATCGATGCCAATGGAGGCTGGGATGTGGCGACGACCATAGAAATGTCGCGCTGGCTGCGAGATCGAGGTGTAGTCCATATCGAACAGCCACTGCCGGTCGATCAAGTGGAAATGCTACGAGACCTGCATGGTCGCTGCGCGCTGCCTCTCTTTATCGACGAGAGCTGCAGGTCTGCAAAAGATGTCCTCACTTGGGGACCTTATGTCGACGGAATCAATATCAAAATCACAAAAGTGGGTGGGCTTTCCGAAGCCTTGCGCATGATTGCGATCGCCAAGGCGATGGGATTGCAAACGATGGCTGGCTGCTACGGCAATATCGCCTTAGGGAATGGTGCTGCACATCAACTGGCTTCCCTTATTGACTACATCGACCTCGACAGTCATTTGAACATCAGCAACGACCCGACGCTGGGTCAACCGTTCGAGAACGGCTTCTTGGTAAATCAAGACACTCCAGGATTAGGGATCCAGTATGCCTAGGCACCCGCTATACCGCGCCGACGACCAACTCGCTCTGCTCATGCACGATGGTTTGACCTCGGATCGAGGCAAAACGGGCTTGGCGATGCTTCGATTTGCACCGGAACGAGTGGTAGTCGTCATCGACAAAAAGCATGCTGGTGGCGATCTGCGAGAAATCACGGGAATACCGCTCGACCAACCGATTCCAATCGTCGCTTCGGGTAAAGAATCTCTTGCATTCAAACCATCGACGATGGCGATCGGAATTGCGCCGGGAGGAGGGCGATTGCCCGAAGAGTGGTTTTGCGATATCGAAGATGCGGTAGCAGGGGGTATGAATGTACTGAACGGGCTTCACGTAAAGCTGAACGAAGACGCACGTTTGTCGAGCAATCTTAAGCCGAATCAGTGGATCTGGGACATTCGACAGGAACCCGATGGGTTAGGGGTCGCCAATGGATCCGCGAGGCTCCTCCCTTGCCAACGCGTTCTCTTTGTGGGAACCGACATGTCGATTGGTAAGATGTCGGCAGCAATTGCCTTTGACCGAGCCGCAAAGGCTCGCGGAATTCGATCCAAGTTCATGGCGACGGGGCAAACTGGAATCATGCTAGCGGGCGATGGAATCCCCCTCGATGCGGTCCGAATCGATTTTGCCGGAGGTGCAGTCCAACAGGAAGTGATCGAGTGCGCAAAGGGGCACGATGTTATCTGGATCGAAGGGCAAGGTTCGTTTTTGAATCCAGCCTCTACCGCAACACTTCCATTGCTTCGTGGATCGCAAGCGACCCATATGGTCCTGGTCCACAAGTCATATAGGACACACATCCGATTTACGGAGTGGGCCAAGATCCCACACTTGAACGACGTGATTCACATGTATGAAACCGTCGCGCATGCAGGTGGGACTTTTGCACCAACCCGAGTGGCTTGTATCGCGCTCAACACGCACGGTTTAAGCGACGCCGAAGTTCGTTATGAAATCGACAAGACCGAAGCGGAAACGGGTCTCCCAACCGATGACGTCGTCCGGCACGGCGCGGAGAAGTTACTTCAAGCGATCGACGGATTGCCTTCGTGATTCGATGACGAGCAGATGCGATGCCAAGCTGTCGCGATATCGAGACGATGCGGTGGCGATCGTCTGCTTTACCGATCGGGAGGGAAGAGTTTGGATAAAAGTGTTGCATTGGGGCGACCCGCATACTCCGAAAACTCAAACGCTTCCACGATGAGGGGGTTACCTGCACCTTTCCAGAAACGTTCTGTGCGAGCTCCCATTCGCTCGAGATACCAGCGACGGAGCCAGACAAGCTGTTCCGGCACGGTCTTAGGGACTTGGTCGGAGATGCGGTCGATCCAGGGCATCCAGTCGAAGAATTGCGAGCGATGGCACGCGATCATCGCCAAGATAGAATCGAGTTGCGGCGTTACATCCAGCACCACGTCTGCACGAAACGGTGCAGGACGTGTGAACAAATCATTCATGTAGGCGACGAGGGGTTCGTGCATGGGGGGCGGGCAATCTGGTACGACTTTTGGCACCAGCACCATGTACGAGGCGTCCTGCACCGCTTGCCCAACCGCTCGGTGATCCGGGTGGTAATCAAACGGGCGATGGGTGAGAACCAAATCAGGGGCAAACTGACGTATCTCTCGGATAATAAACTCTCGCAGTTCCAGCGTTGGTTGTAGATAGCCGTCTGGAAATTCTCCTGTGACATAGGTGGCTCCTATCACAGCCCCGGAACTCGCTGCCTCTTGTCGACGAATCGCAATGAGCTCAGAAGAAGGAATAGACTGGTGTCCCGATTGACCATTGGTGACACTCACGATCCGTATTTCGGACCCTGCGTGAGCATGTCGAGCCAAGAGTCCGCCTGCGAAGTATTCCGCATCATCGGGATGGGCTCCCAAAACCAAAACCTTTGTCATCGATCTCTTTATTTCTAGGTTGCCAGAGACTTGAGTAGTTATGCCGCGCGCCGAAGCGAAGCAGATTGGTAGAATTGTTCAATTCCCATGATAACGGAATCTTGCTCTGCTTCCGTCAACTCTGGATAGATGGGCAAGTGAAGAATCTCCGCTGCCGCTTGTTCGGTATGGGGCAAACTGCCGTCGCAGTAACCAAGTTCGCGGAAACATTCCTGTTGATGCAAAGGAACCGGGTAGTAGACTTCGTTTCCGATACCCAATTCGCCCAAGTGCTTGCGCATGCTATCTCGGAGGCCGTCCCGAACCCGAACCCCATACTGATTCCATACATGATGCGCCTCGGGAGCTTGGTATGGGAGTTCGATCCAATTCGTCAGGCCACGAGCTTGAAACATTTCGTGGTATCGGCTGGCATTCTTCTGACGGGCACGACTGTATTCGTCAAGCTTTCGGTGTTTGATTCGCAATACGGCGGCTTGAAGGGTATCGAGTCTGCTATTGATGCCGAGTACTTTGTGGTAGTACCGCGGCGACATACCATGCGACGCGAGCAATCGCAACTTCGCCGCAAGATCGTCGTCTTGGCAAACCATCATACCACCATCCCCCATACCGCCAAGATTCTTAGTCGGATAGAAGCTGAGACACCCCATATCCCCCCAAGCGCCCGCCGGTTTACCCAAATAGGAAGCGCCAATTGCTTGCGCGGCGTCTTCGATTACAGGGATGCGATGAGAACGAGCGACTGCACCGATGCGATCCATGGCGGCGCACTGCCCGAACAAATGAACAGGAATGATAGCTCGTGTACGGGACGAGATATTCGCTTCAACGAGCGACGGATCGATGTTGAAGGTATGGGGATCGATATCGACAAAGACGGGGATCCCTCCAAGTCGCGATACCGCCGAGGCTGTTGCAAAGAAGGTAAAGCTGGGAACGATTACTTCATCCCCGGGTTGCAGATCGAGAGCCATCAACGCTAGGAGCAGTGCATCGCTCCCTGAAGCCACCCCAATTGCATGTTTAGTTTGGCAAGTACCCGCGATGGCACACTCCAGTTCGCCCACATCGGGGCCGTGCAGGAATCGACCGCTCAATACGACAGACTCGATCGCTTCCATGATTTCTTCATGAAGCTCCCGGTTGCCACGGTTGACATCCAGTAACGGAACACTGGCTTGCTTCCCTGCAGCCTTCGACATAATCACGCCCCCAAAAGTCGAACGAAAGATAATGGATTGGAACCACACAGAAAGTAGCGTTTCCGCTTTTGATGGGTCAAGCGAGAAATAGAGGGGATGTTCAACAACGCTAGCAATCCGGCATGGATTACCAACAGCCCGTTCAGTCCAAGCTAGATGTGGGCTGTAATTTCGCATCCCTGGAATTCATAACGACGTATCTGTTCAGTTGCTTCGGCGAGTCCCGATTTCGGATCGCGTCCCCGGGGTGGAGAGCATCCCCGCTTCAAACGCGACCCCCGAAACTTGAGAGATTCTGACTAGATTTCCATGGATTGTTTCTGGTACATCCCCGTTTCACGAGAACGTCAAGAAGCGAGGATGCGAATGAGTCGATTAGGAAGCTTTGGATCCGGAGTATTGGTTGGTATCGTTGCTCTTTATGTGGCGATGCACTACACGCTTTTACACGCCGACGACGGAATCCATCTTATTCCCAAGATTACAGCCAAGCTTGAAAATCCCTACCAAGATATTCGCGGGTACAAGCTCGCACATTGGCAATCCAAACAGTCTCTGGCATTGGCTGTGGTTCGGGCCAACAAGGGATATCTAATGAGCGATCCGTCGCTTCTTACCTTTCGAGAAAACGCGCAGAACGTCTTGGCCAAGTATCGCATTCCCTCGCCGAAGCCCACGAATCAGCTAGTATCCTCTCCAGCAAATGGCCTTTGATTCTCCTAGGTAGCCACTGCCCCTCCGCAGTAGCTTCCTGTCGTTCCTCTCAATCCCCCATCACCACGCCTTCACCACGCCTAGCCGTTCCGGCGAGCACTCCCCCCAAATACCAGGGACACTCACCACCAACTGGGGACACTCACCATTTTTTGACCCAAAGACACTAGGGACACTCACCAGGGGTGGGGAGGGGGGGGGAGGTGGGGAGTGGCCCCCCGAAGGTGGGGGCGAGAGGGGGTGGTTCGAGGGGAATGGGGGCCGAGGGGCGGTCAATGACGGGTTTTTGGACCGTTTGACTCTCGAGGCGCGGAGCGGCGAACCCAGTGCCGCTCCAAGGGTCACTCTCAAAGAAGAAGATGCTCGCTGCCTGGAAGGCTACAAGCTCTTAAGAAGGTCGCTGGAATCGCGGACAGTAGATCTGCCGCTGGGTGACCAGCGTTCGAGCCTCCTTCATACTGCGCACACTTCCAGCCGCCAATGAGAACATTCGACTGAAATGGGTCGTGTAGTCGATCCAACGCTCGGGATCCAATCCCAACCGCTCCAACACCGGAGGCACCTCCTCGGGTGTAAACCCTTTCTTGCCTTCCCGGATAATCCTCGCCGTCGCATCCAATAGCTGGATATAGTTCATCGATGACAACGGTACCACGCCCTTGTCACTGCAACGCTTCTTCGTCTTGCTCGGTTTGCTCCCCTGGCTTCCTCTCTCATCGATCAGCTCTATCGGGGCTAAATACGCGTCTGGTAACAGACGCTGTGGCAAGGCAGGATCTTCGCTGGGCGCTGGGAACTGCGGCGATTGCGTTTGAGTCCCCTCCGGGGGCGGTTCTGACTTGGCGAGCTCCTGCTTCAGGGCTGCGAACCGCTGGGCTACCGACGTGTACTGGGATGCCTCGAGCGTCTGGGCTACCTGGGCGCGGATGGGATTCAAATCCACATAGCTCACGCAGGCCAAGATGGCTTCGTCATCGAGCAACCGCACCGCCTTGAACCGGCCATTGAAGAGACGGCCCGTCTCTTGGAGCTCCAGGTTGGCGCGCTTGGCGACTCGCTGGCAAAGGATGCGCATCCACCAAGAGATATCGCTGAGCCGCAATCGGATCTCTTTCAACTTCTCGGGCTTGGTGCGAATCGCATCGAGCTCCTTTTCGTTGGGCTCCGCTGGAGTCTTGTCTTTGTTCTTCCTCTTGGGACACATCAACATCCAGCGCCTGGCCACTTCGGTATCGTCCCACTCTTGGACAATGTCGGGGCGAGACCGCAAGACCGAGTGGAAGTGGTTGCTCATGATGGCATGACCTAGGACGTCGATGCCAAAGTACTGGGCTTGCTCCTCGATCTGCTTGGTGATCCAGAGACCGCGATGGCTGTGATCTTTGCGGGTGAGAGCATCATCGCCGAGCAAGAAGTACTTGCGAACAATGGTGGCGATGGTGTGGACCGTAGCGACTTCGTCGGGACGGTAGATATCGGCGCGGGCGCTGCGCATGATCTGAATTCCTTGGGCGAAAGGGAAAACATCGGCAAAACAAGGGGCGATTCGTTCGGGTTGCCGGGCACGATCCTGTGCATAGAAGTGATTGGAGCGTCTCGAGACCCCAGATACAAGAGTGGGGAAGGGGGCGCCAAAAAGATTTTTCAGGACACCGGAACTGGGGACACTCACGCGTACTGGGGACACTCACGCGTACTGGGGACACTCACGCGTACTGGGGACACTCACGCGTACTGGGGACACTCACGAGGACGGGGGACACTCACGAGGACGGGGGACACTCACGAGGTCGGGGGACACTCACGAGGTCGGGGGACACTCACGAGGTCGGGGGACACTCACGAGGTCGGGGGACACTCACGAGGTCGGGGACACTCACGAGGTCGGGGACACTCACGAGGTCGGGGACACTTGTGGGGATTGCTTGAGTAATGGAGTGGAGTTGATGGGGCGTTATTGCGACGGGACGTGACGAGGCTTTCGCAATTTTCTTCCCGATAATTCTTGCTCGAATAGAGCTCGAATATGGGAAATATACTCCACCATGGAATGGTCGCTTAAGTAGTCGAGTTTCCATAGCCGCAGGGATGTAAGAAGTCCGCGGAAGCGGTCGTGGACTCGAAGCCAGGATTTGATCGAGCTGATTCGGCCATACCTGTTGAGATAGATTTCCTGCCCCATGTGATGGTAGCCAAGCCAAATGGGTGGAACCCGGGGAACAACATCGTTGTTATTCACCCACCGGTAATGTTTGATCTTGAGAAATGAAGCGTATTTGCGATCTCCGATGCGTGGTGCACCGTAAGTAAAGATAGCTTTGGGATCGGATGGTATAGGCGCCAGCTTGCAGCGCACGGCGCAGATGCCTGCCATAGCTCCACCCAGAGAATGGCCGGCAAACCAGAGAGGGAGCTGATTCTCCTTGATCTTATTCTCTAACTTTGGCCAAAGATCGTTTACCTCCGTATAGAATCCGCTGTGCACTCGACCTACTTCCGACGCGATGGTCCAGGCATTGGCATCAGCGCGGATGTCGTTCCATTGGTTAGGTTCGGTTCCCCTGCACACAATGATGCAATCATGCCGATTGCCCAGCACGTAGCCTTCTGCGCCATCGTGCTCCACATCATCGCAGCGATCGAACCCTGCGTGGTAGGCGATCTTCGCGACAGCCTCAGGGGATGCGTAGGATAGCCTCGAAAGTTCGGCAAACAACAGCGACTTTTGGATCCATGTCAAATCGGAAATGGGCTTGTCAAGCTTGAGGGTCAAGACCATCTCCGCCGGTGTGCTCGCTTCGGGTTTTCGAGGCTGCATCCGAGACCAACGGAAAGACCGGGCGTTCATGGATAGTCCAAGCCTTTCGACTTAACGATTCTCGATGGGGATGACGTCGCGTTTGGTATAACCGGTGTAGACTTGTCGGGGGCGTCCAATGCGTGTTCCACTGGAGTGATGCATCTCAACCCAGTGGGCTATCCAGCCGGGTAACCGCCCGATGGCGAACAACACAGTGAACATCTGGACAGGGATCCCCATCGCCCGATAGATCACACCCGAGTAGAAGTCGACGTTCGGATAAAGTTTGCGTTCGACAAAATACGGATCCTTCAATGCAACTTCTTCCAGTTCTTGTGCGACTTCGAAGAGTGGATCGTTGAGGTTCAGCTTCTTGAGTAGAACATCGCAAGCAGCCTTGATGATCTTCGCACGTGGGTCGTAGTTCTTGTACACGCGGTGGCCGAAGCCCATCAAACGGAAGTTGCTGGCTTTGTCCTTCGCCATGTCGACATACTTCTTGACGTTGCCGCCATCGTCTGCGATGCGTTTGAGCATGTTCACGCAAGCCTCGTTGGCTCCGCCGTGCAAAGGCCCCCACAACGCACATATCCCCGCAGAGATTGAGGCAAATAGGTTTGCATTCGATGATCCTACCAAGCGTACGGTCGATGTGCTGCAATTTTGTTCGTGGTCGGCGTGGACAATAAACAAAAGATTCAAAGCGCGAACAAAATCCGGGTCCGGTTGGTACTTCTCACTCGGCAACGCAAACATCATGCTGAGAAAGTTCTCGCAATAATCCAGACTGTTGTCGGGATAAATGAATGGCTGACCGAACGACTTCTTGTAACTGTATGCCGCAATCGTGGGCAACTTGGCAATCAAACGATGGATCGAAACTTCGACTTGCTCGGGATCGTGCGGATCGAGCGAGTCCTGATAAAACGTGGACAGGGCACCAACAACGCTGGAAAGAATCGCCATGGGGTGCGCGTCGCGAGGAAAACCGTTGTAAAACGATCGCATATCCTCGTGAAGCATCGTGTGCTTTTCGATGGAATCGGCAAACTGCTCGAGCTGCTCACGCGTTGGAAGTTCCCCATAAATGAGCAAGTAGCTGGTCTCGAGAAAACTACAATGCTCAGCCAGTTGTTCGATCGGATAGCCGCGGTGCCGCAAAACGCCCGTTTCCCCATCCAGAAAGGTTATCGCACTCGCCGCCGAACCCGTGTTCGCATACCCTTCGTCGATCGTGATATGGCCGGTTTCCTTCAAGAGCTTCGAAATGTCGATCGCTCGATCGTTCTCCGTCCCCACCAATACGGGCATCTCCAGTTCCTTGTCACCAACGATGAGGCGAGCTTTGGAACTATCAATTTTCGGTCCGGTGGTTGCGCTCATTGAACTCTCCGCTGTCCATGTGGCTCGGACAGCTTCCAAAAGGGGTGGGGTAAATCAGTGGTGAAGTTTAGCCGGAAGGCTAGCTGCCGACAATTACTAGCCAGGCATTTGACTGCTATTCCAAACCGTCCAACTCGTCTCGATCACCTTCATAAGGCGAATCGATAATCTGACAATAACTGTCGTAGCGTCTCGCATCGAGCCTGCCATCCGCTACGGCATCTTTCACGGCGCAACCATTTTCGTGGATATGGCTGCAATCGGGGTAACGACATTTCGACGCAAAGGGGCGTATGTCGCGAAAGAGCCCCGTTAACTCGCTCGCAACAATGTCCCAAAGTTGAAACTGACGGACCCCCGGAGTATCGATGAGTGACCCGCCATAGGAAAGCGGAAAGACCTCCGCGGTGGTGGTGGTGTGTTTTCCTTTTTCATTCTCTTGACTGACCGCTTGTACGCGTTGTTTCAGTCCGGGTTCGATCGCGTTGAGGATAGAGGATTTCCCGACGCCGCTCTGCCCGACTACGACGCTGCACCGGTCCTTGGTAATCGTTCGCAGGGCACTGATTCCCCAACCCTTCGCTGCACTGAGCAGAGCGATTTGATAGCCCATTTGCGCATAGCATCCGATCAAGGGCTGAAGCTTGGAAACGTCGATCAAATCGCATTTATTGATACAGATGCAGGCTTCGAGATGGTTCTGCTCTGCGGTCGCGAGAAGCCGATCGATAAGATTGGGCTTGATGGCTGGTTGCGACGCGCTGGTGACAATGAGCAGTTGATCGACATTGGAAGCGATGATGTGCCTTCGCTGCTTGCTCGTTCTACTCAATGTGCTTCGACGGGGTTCAATACGAACGATCCAGGCTTGCTCGCCCCCCTCTCGCTGAATTCGAACTTGATCGCCAGCAACCAGGACATGTCGTTGGTCCGTCGCCAAGTTCTTCAACACTCGGCGAAGCGAGCATCGGTAAATCTTGCCATCCCCACCTTTCACGATCGATTCCAAGCCGTGGACTCGCAGCACAAGCCCTGAGATGGTTCCTCGATCTACCTCTAACTCCACATTGCCGAGCGTCTCACGCGATGTGTCTTCTATGCTTCCTTTCACCGTGCGGTGGCGCGTCAGCTCTCCTTTTCCGCTTACGCGCTCGGACGAAATGGTATCGATCTCGTCCAGATTTGCTTCGTATTGGCTCGTAAGATCGGCGTCGCGCACCTGAGATTGGTGCTTCTTGCGAAACTCGATTCGTATCTTATTGCTTTTCTTGCGAGCCATATTCTCCCGAATCAAACGCTTATCGCGTCTACCGCAGGAGTTTCTTTCGAATGGATGCTCGGTCCGATGAGCTCCGTGAGCTCTTTCTCATCGAGCTCCTCTCTCTCGATCAAGGCATCTTTCAAACGCTCGAGCTCTTCGCGTCGTTGATGCAGAATGTCCGTAGCTCGTCGATCCGCAGCGCGCAACGTGTCTCCGATCTCGGAATCAATTGTCTCCTGTGTTCGCTCGCTGAACTGCCTCTGCTGATGGATTTCTCGCCCCAAGAATGGATCACTATCCGAAAGCTTGTAAGACACCGGGCCGAGTTTATGACTCATTCCCCAATGGGATATCATGCGACGGGCAAGCGACGTGGCTCGTTCCAAGTCGTTTTCGGCACCGACCGATGTCTCGTCGTAAATGATCTTTTCTGCAGCACGTCCGGCCAACAGGACGACGAGCTGATCACGGATTTCACTCTCGGACATGTTCATCCGGTCTTCCGATGGCAAGATCTGCGTGCTCCCGAGCGACATCCCACGCGGGATCACCGTCACTTTGTGAACTCGCTGTGCACCCGGCAGAAACCATGCCGCCAACGTATGACCGGCCTCGTGATATGCGGTCTTTTCCTTCTCACTCGGGAGCATCACTTCCTCCCGTTTGGCCCCCATAAGCACCTTGTCTCGCGCGTAGTCAAAATCGGCCATGCTTACCCGCGCTTTGTCCTGCCTCGCTGCCCACAGCGCTGCTTCGTTCACGACGTTGCGAATATCAGCACCCGTCAATCCAACGGTCGCTTCTGCCAAGCGATGTAGATCGACGTCTTTGTCCAACGGCACGTCGCGAACGTGGACCTTGAAAATCTCTTCTCGCCCCTTCAACGTCGGTCTTCCTACGGTGATGTGACGATCGAAACGCCCGGGTCTCAGCAAGGCCGGATCGAGAACATCCGGGCGATTGGTCGCAGCCATGATGATCACCGAATCATTGGGCGAGAAACCGTCCATTTCGCCAAGGATCTGGTTTAGTGTCTGCTCGCGCTCGTCATGACCACCTCCCAAACCTGCTCCGCGCTGACGCCCGACCGCATCGATTTCGTCGATGAAAACGATCGCCGGAGAATGTTCCTTAGCGGTCGCAAACAAATCACGTACTCGGGACGCGCCTACGCCGACGAACATTTGGATGAATTCACTACCGTTCACCGAAAAGAATGACACGCCTGCTTCGCCGGCGACAGCCCGTGCGAGAAGTGTCTTTCCGGTCCCTGGGGGGCCATTCAGGAGCACACCTTTCGGGACTCGCCCCCCCAACTTCTGAAACTTCTCGGGCGCTTTGAGAAACTCGACAATCTCCTGCAAGTCCGCTTTGACTCCTTCCAACCCGGCAACATCGTCAAAGGTGATATGCTGATCGGAGGGTTCATATCGCTTCGCGGTGGATCTCGTAAAACTGGACAAGAACCCGCCTCCCATCATGCCTCCTTCGCGACTGCGTCGAAAGAACAGGACGATGACGATAATGGTCGCGATCAATACGCCGAACGAGATAAGGGTCAGCAGCGAATTGAGAGCATTGCCAGGAATGACTTGGATCTCCAGGGGTATCACATCCTGGCTAGCTACCGTATTGGGATCGTTGACGTCCGGGGTTTCGGTCTGTTTGCGAGATTTGGCCTGCAACGCGTAAAGCTTCTCGAACAATTGAGCGCGGGTGTTGGTATCTCCAGGGATAAACACCTCGAAGTCTTTGTTGTATCGCTCTGCATCCCCGTTGGCCGTGACGGGGCGTTTGATCTTCCCCTGGCTGTCCATCGTGACCGGCTTTTCCGGCGGCGTCTTGAACGTTCCTTGGACGTAGGAATCGTAGACGGTTACCTTTTGCAGATTCTCGGCATCGATTTGCTCCAAGAAAAAGCCGTAATCGATTCGGGAGGTTGCCAACCCGTTGAAAAAAAACATCAATCCCAACGTCGCCACCAACACCAAACCGATCAGCCAAGCACCTTGGCCGCGCCGTGGCTGGGCTGGCGAAGGGGATGGAGTAGGGCGTTCCTCGGAAGGTTTATTCGTCATGAGATTCGTTGAATGGAGGGCTGGTGAAAGCTCCGATTGTAGCGATGCAAAGCCAATTGAGACAGCGTGACCAAGGCCTAACCAAGCGATTCGCCGAACGACGAGGCAAGAATGTCGGGCCGAAGTTTGCCCCATCGCCACGACCGCCCCGTTTTCAGGTTGACGAGCGTGATCATCGCAGGGCTAAACAGCCCCGGATCCACCTTGTAAAAATCGAACTCGTAGGCTTGGAAGGTCTCTGCAAAGGGCTTTCCGAAGTCCTTGGAATGACAGCTTGGGATCTTCGGCCCCAATTCGCAGAGCTGTTGGTCCTCCGCGTGAACCCACAACGTCACATGCCCACCGTAGAGGATGGCGTCGTTCGTCCGACCGATTCCACCGACGAAGTCGACGGCTGGGGGAGGAAGGGGTGCGGCCCCATGCCCTCCTACGACTTGATCCAGTGGGAAACCGAGCTCGAAAAGTTTGTGCATGCACGTCTCGACCGACCTCGCAACCACTTGGAGTGTCCCTGCGAGGGATCGAGTTGGCGCAACGCAAAGCATAAGTTTGTCGGCCGCGACTTTGCACTCCGTCGCGATCGAAACGGCGATATCGTCCGATGGAATAGTATCGCACTCCAACACTCCAACAGCCCATTCCGATTCATCGGAAACGCCTAGCGATTTGAGGACAGGTTCTTGCCCCCGCTTCACGCGCATCGGGCCCGATCCCATCGCGAAAAACCCATCCCCCTTCACGGGCCAACCTGCATACTGCGAGGCCATGCACGCGTGCACAGGATCCTCGGTGTAAACTTGGATTTGCGGCCAAGGCCCGATGGAGCTTTCGGCAGGATGCACCGTGACCTTGCAACGATCCGACATGCAAATCCGCGCCAAGTTCTGACCTGCAAGAATCCCACCTGTGACTTGTATGCCGAAATCCAACACAGTCGTGCCGCTAGCCAGCGCGTGCGACGCAATCCTCCAACTCTGCGTATGCCCCAAAGCAGAGCGGCATATCCCAAGGGCTTGTTCGTTCAGACTGCTGGAATTGAACTGCGGCATAAGCGAATTACGACAGGAAATGTTGAGTAAATTTTTTCACCTTCGACTGATCAGGCACCGAAGGGACTGGATTGTATCGACGGGGCAACGGTCTGGAGGAAACGCAAATCATTCATTCCGGCACAAGAACCGCCAGATCTTTTCCTTTTTCGTCGGTCGGAAAAAGTGCATGATGACGCGCCAGCTCTTCTGCCAGCTTCGCAGTCAACCGCTTCAACTCCTCCGGTTGGGATCGCGATAAATCCTTCTGCTCATAGGGGTCGTTATCCAAGTGAAAAAGTTGGTAATGGGACCCACCTGACACTTCGGTAGGGAAGTAATGGTACACGACCTTCCAAGGACCTTCTCGCAAGCTGGACCAATAGTCGCTGCGATGCGGTGCGTGCGGATAGTGCATCAAGAAGGACTCGCGCCGATTCGTATCCCGCTTCCCTGAGAAGAGCACAGAGAGGGATTGCCCGTCCACGACATGTTCCTCGGGAATACGGGCGCCGACCAACTCAAGGATCGTGGGGAAGAGATCGGCCACCGATGCAATCTGCGATTGAATCACCCCAGCTCGGATCGGGAGCTTTTTCTGGGCAGGTTCGTTAGCGTTCGGTCTGCCCCACGATGCAATAAATGGCACTCGCATCCCCCCTTCGTAATGCGACCCTTTCTTTCCTCGCAAAGGAGCCGCACAGGCTACTTCATGGGGTCCGCCCAACGGTGCGTCGGTCCCATTGTCACCGAGGAAAATAACCAGCGTGTTCTCCGCCACGCCCAGCGACTCGAGTTTCTGCATCACCATTCCTAACGAGCGATCGACTCCCTCGACAAGCGTTGCAAAGGCTTGCGCCGGAGCTGGTTGACCACTTTCGCGGTAATGTTCGGCGAATCGGGCATCGGACTGAAATGGAGCGTGGACAGCGTAGTGTGCAAAATAAAGAAAGAATGGTTTGCTCGCAGCAACGGATTCCGCAACATGGCGATTGGCCTCCAGCGTCAAGGCTTCCGTCAAGAAAATGTCTTGGCCGTGATAAGCCTCCAATCCTGGGACGGACGTATCCGCTCGATTCCCTTCTCCCGAGAAGTCCTTTGCACCGTAGTAGCTAGCGGGCTGACCGATCGATTCTCCACCGACGTTGATATCGAATCCCAATTGAAGAGGATTCGAACCGGACCCACTTCGAGGTGCCAAGTGCCCTTTGCCAACATGGATCGTGCGATAACCATGGCTTTGCAAGATGCGTGGCAGAGAAATATCGGTCGCTCCTAGTCCAAGCCAGTTCCAATCCTTGGGAGCTCGAGGCCCTCCATTGTTGTTCTTCCACTGGATCCAATTCGTGGTGCGATGTCTCGCTGCGTTCTGCCCCGTTAGGATGGATACCCGGGTCGGAGAGCAAACGCTCATTGCACAAAATTGATTGAATCGGATTCCCTGCTCAGCCATTCGCTCCATGCATGGAGTCCGGTAATACCTATTGAGCGGATGTTTGACCGGTCGACCTTCCCGATCGGTCAAGAACGGAACGGACGTATCCATGACTCCCATATCATCGATCAGCATGAAAACGATATTCGGGCGCATCTTGCCATCGGATGCGTCCTGCGCCTGGGCTTGCGTGATTGGCCCTGTCGACGTCGCGGCCATCCAGCAAAAGAGTACCGAGCTTCTTATCAGACCAACGGTCCAAATCGTGTGGGCGAACATTATGCGATCGAACATCGTGGAGTCCGTCGTGCGAGGAAGGAATCGAGTTCAGGAGGGATGGCGATGGGAAACGGATCGCACATGAGTCTAGCAGCCCAGGAATAGGATCGCGAGTTCGCTAGGAAATCGTTTTGCGTTTCGAAGGTCGATCGATGCTATAATCGAGGTACTGACCTTCACCTCTCACTCTCTCCGGAGAATGCCATGGCCACCATGACGGAATCGATTCGCCATCCCAAAGTCCAGCACAGTGAATGTTTCATCGACGGGAAATGGCGACCCGCGATTTCCGGCAAAACCTTCACCACGTTGAATCCTGCAACGGAGGAAGTGATTTGCGAGGTAGCAGAGGGGGATTGGGCCGACGTCGATGCGGCTGTAAAGGCTGCCCGTCACGCGCTGGAAAGCGGGCCTTGGAGCCGCATGGATGCCCGCGATCGCGGGCGATGTCTTTACCGGCTCGCGGACTTGATCGAAAGCCAGATCGACGAGCTTGCTGCATTGGAAACGCTCGACAATGGCAAACCGATTCGCGAATCGCGCAATGCGGACTTGCCCCTCGTCATCGATTGCTTGCGATATTACGCGGGCTACGCAGACAAGATACATGGCTCGACGATACCGGTCCGCGGGAACTACTTCACCTACACCCGTCGCGAACCGGTTGGGGTAGCCGGACAGATCATTCCATGGAATTTCCCCATGCTCATGGTCGCTTGGAAGTGGGGGCCTGCTCTCGCCGCTGGCTGCACGATCGTGATGAAGCCCGCTGAGCAAACACCCTTAAGCTGTTTGCGAATGGCTCAGCTCGCTAAGGAAGCGGGAATCCCCGATGGGGTCATCAATGTCGTTCCTGGGTTTGGACCTACGGCGGGAGCGTCGGTTGTTCGTCACCCCGGCGTCGACAAAATCGCCTTCACTGGCGAACACCGCACGGCTCAGATCATCATGCGAGACGCTGCCGAAACACTGAAGCGGCTGACGTTCGAATTGGGAGGAAAGAGTCCCAACGTGGTCCTTCCCGATGCCGATCTCGATCGCGCTGCCCGAGGGGCCTATATCGGGTTGTTTCTCAATCAAGGCCAGTGTTGCTGCGCGGGTTCTCGCGTCTTCGTCCACAAAGACGTTCACACTGAATTTGTCGGCCGCGTCCAAGAGCTTGCCAAAAATCGCCGTGTTGGTGATCCTTTTGCGCCCGAGACCGAGCAGGGACCTCAGATCGATCAGGCTCAGTTCGACAAGATCATGAGCTACATCGAGAAGGGAACCCAAGAAGGAGCGGAATGTATCGCCGGGGGCGCTCGAGCGCATGATCGAGGATACTTTGTGCAACCCACCGTCTTTGATCGCGTGACCGACGACATGGCTATTGCGAAGGAAGAGATCTTCGGACCGGTAATGTCCGTGCTGACGTTCGACGATTGGGACGACTTGATTCGTCGCGCGAACCAAACTTTCTATGGACTAGCAGCGGCAGTGTGGACCCGGGATATCGCGAAGGCTCATGACTTTGCGCGAAAAGTACGGGCAGGTACTGTGTGGGTGAATTGCTACGACGTCTTCGACGCAGCCGCGCCCTTCGGTGGCTTCAAGATGAGCGGACAAGGTCGCGAACTAGGCGAAGAAGGCTTGAAGGCCTACACCGAATCCAAGACCGTCACCGTTAGCCTCGATAGCTAGCCCCCTCCTTTTCTCCCCCACGCCCTCCCTTTCCCCCCGCCACCTCCCACCCAGGCATTTCCAGTTCGATGTCGAACGACCGGTACAGATTTATTCGTCGGCTCATATCAGGATCGGTCGGTTTGATCTTGATCGGTGCATTGGCTTGTTCGTCGCACTCCCAGGAACCGAACGACAATCGACCAAGGGGAGCGGAGGAGTTTTTTGAAACTCGCATTCGCCCCATCTTGGTAGATCGCTGTGTGTCGTGCCATGGTGTCGAGAAGCAGTGGGCAGAACTGCGACTGGATCACGCCCAAAGCGCCATGCGTGGAGGGGAAAGCGGTCCAGTGCTCGTTGCAGGCAAACCGAATGATAGCGAGCTGTATCGGCGGATCATCGAGTCGGATGCGGACATTCGCATGCCGCCCGAGGAGTCTGGACCAGCCTTGACCGAGCAACAGGTCGCATGGTTTCGGGAATGGATTGAGCAGGGAGCGGCGTGGCCCGAATCCCACGAAATGAAGCGAGCTTCCCCGGAGGAGCTCCTGCGAACTCACTGGGCGTTTCAGTCGTTATCAAAAGCAGAACCTCCGCGAGAGCTGATCTCTCCGACCGGGGAGCCCGAGCACAAGAATCCGATCGATGCGTTTGTCGATGCCAAGCGAAGAGAATTAGGATTACCTAAATCACCCCAGGCCGATCCTCGCACCCTTTTGCGCCGCGCCTCCTATGACATCACAGGTCTGCCTCCCTCGTTCGCTGCGGTGGAGTCACTGGCTAGCCATTTCTCGACGGAGTCCTGGGAGAAGACGATCGATACTCTTCTCTCCGACCCAGCGTTTGGTGAACATTGGGGCAGGTTCTGGCTCGATATCGCTAGGTATTCCGACACCAAAGGATATGTCTATGCACGCGAGGAGCGTTTCTATGTCCATGCTCCTTTGTATCGCGATTGGGTGATCCAGGCGTGGAATCAGGGAATGCGATTCGATCGATTCCTCGAACTGCAGATCGCAGCGGATATTCTACCTGACAGCGAGAAGAAGGACTGGATAGCCCTGGGATTCCTCACACTTGGGAGACGCTTTCTCGGTGTCGAGGCAGACATTATCGATGATCGCATCGACGTCGTGAGTCGAGGGATGTTAGGTCTGACAGTGGGCTGTGCTCGATGCCATGATCACAAGTACGACCCCATTTCCACTGCGGAGTATTACTCTCTTTTCGGCATCTTTCAGAATTCGCACGAACAACTCGTTGCACTAACCGATGGAACGGAGCAAACCGATGATCACTCGAAGAGCCTTGAGGAAAAAAAGGAAGCGTACAACGTCTACCTAAGGACTCAAAAAGTGGAGGCGGAAGCTCGCATTCGGGATCGGATCGCGGATTACTTGATGGCTCAAAAGTCTCTGAGCGACTATCCAGATGTCAGCTTCAGTCAACTGAGCTCCAAAGAAGACTTGCTCCCTGCGATCGTCCATCGATGGGAGAATTATCTTCATCGAGCTGCTCGAGTGGGCGACCCACTGTTCCTTCCTTGGGTCGAACTGAACATGCTCGACGATAGTCAATTCGTGGCGGAGTCGACCCTTCGCATCGCTCAATGGAAAGAGGCCCCAGGCAAGGTGCATCCAGCTTTACTGCAATCGCTCAGCAATGTTCCCGTATCGGTCAATGACCTCGCAAATCGCTATGAAGAAATTCTGCTGAGAAGCTGGCGGGAACTCCATGGGGATGCCGAGGGGAACGATGTGCCCAAGGAAAGAACTTTGCGAGAGGAGTTCGGCGAAGAGGCATGGGAATCTCTAGTCCGCTTCTTGACCCAAAGTGAATCTCCCTGCGTGATCCCCACCGAGCACATGGCGAACATGGAATGGTTGTGGGACAACGGCACCGTCGTGGAACTTTGGAAGAGGCAGAGCGAGGTAGAGCGGTTGCTGCTGGAGGATCCATTTAAGCATCCCCACGCGGTGGTGCTTCAAGACAATCGGTCGATCTTGGAACCGCGTGTATTTCGCCGGGGAAACCCAGCGACCAAAGGCGCCGATGTTCACCGAGGTGTTCCCAGAGTTCTGGGGTTAGAGTCGGAGCATCCTATCCCATCTGGCAGCGGCCGTTTGGCATTGGCCAAGGCGGTGGTAGACCCACGTAATCCCCTTACGGCGCGCGTCTGGGTGAACCGCGTCTGGAAGCAGTATTTTGGTGCAGGATTGGTAACGACTCCAAGCGATTTCGGAGTTCGTGCTACGGCTCCCAGTCACCCCGAGTTGCTGGATTATCTCGCGCGCGAATTCATGGCCCACGGATGGGACAACCGTTGGTTGCATCGATTGATACTCACTTCGGATACCTACCAACAAACGAGTCTTGGTCCCGAACCGATTTCGGATCGGAATGCAGCGCAAGGGCTCGATCCCGAGAATCGCTATTTGTGGAAGATGAACCGCAAGCGTGTCAGGTTTGAGGTGCTGCGAGATAGCATGCTAGTTGCCAGCAGCAGACTGGAAACGGCGCGAGGGGGAAAGTCACAAGATCTTTTCGCCGGAGATGGAATTGCCAATAAAAGACGGACCGTTTACAGCACGATCGATCGACAATATCTACCCACGGTTCTGAGCGTTTTTGATTTTGCGAATCCAGATATGCATGCTCCCGATCGCAACGAAACGACGGTTCCGCAACAGGCATTGTTCGCTCTCAATCACCCCTTTGTCGCCGCGCAAGCTCGCGGGGTTATCGCTGAAATCCAGCGCCAACATCCCGAAGGCCTTTCAGCGAAGGAACTCGCATGGAAACTGGATGAAATATTTCAACGAGTTCTGCAACGCAAGCCGACCGAGGACGAGAGAAAGGGGCTGACCGATTGGCTCTCCTACGCGGAACACATCGGAACGGGTGCGGATGAATCGCAGCAAGCAGAGCGAATGCAATCTTGGGCATACGGTTACGGACAAGTCGATGCACCGAACCAAAGACTGCTCAACTTCACAGAGTTACCTTATAAGACAGTTACTCATCGACAAGGTGGAGAGAGGTTGCCGGATGCCAAGCTAGGCTGGGTCCATATCACCGCGAGAACCATTCACACTGGGAACGATTTGCAGCATTCTGCAGTTCGTCGTTGGACAGCGCCGGGAGAAGGAAGTGTTTCGATTCGATCCATTGCGAAGCATGTGCATGAGCAGGGGGATGGGGTGCGCGGGATCCTCTTATCCAGCCGGCAAGGAATCCTTAAATCACAAGTCGTAGCGCACGGGGAAGAGGCATTCCACGTCGAGAATCTTGCGGTTCAAGAAGGGGACACGATTGACTTTATTGCAGAGCTTCATGGGAGCTTGAGCTATGAAGATCTGGATTGGGTACCCGATGTAGAGTGGACGCCCCTTTCGGCATCAGTGGGTGCATCTGTCGTGCGAAATTGGAATGGCGAGGATGATTTCCCTCGATCGCTGCGGATTCCTTTATCGCCACTGGAGCAATTGGCTCAGATATTATTGGTGTCAAACGAAGCCTTTTTTGTGGATTGAACCATGCGAACACGACGCGAAATTATTACTCAGTCCGGCATGGGAATGGGAATCCTGGGGTTGGCGAGTTTGCTTGGAGACCAGACCTCACGAGCTGAGGTCCCGACTTCAGGATCCAATCCGCTACAGTCCAAACAGCCCCATTTTGCGCCCAGGGCGAAGCGTGTCGTCCATTTCTTTCTCAACGGAGGGCCATCGCATGTCGACACCTTCGACCCCAAGCCGATGTTGAAGACTTATGCGGGCAAACCATTGCCGCAATCCTATTTAACGGAGAGGAAGACAGGCGGTGCACTGCCCTCCCCCTTTCGCTTTTCCCGATACGGAGAGAGTGGGCTCGAGATTAGCGAATTGTTTGAGAAGACGGCAGAGCACGCCGACGATATCGCCGTCATTCGATCGATGTATGCGCAGGTTCCAAACCACGAGCCCTCCTTAATGCTGATGAACTGCGGGGATTCGATTCAATCGAGGCCAAGTTTCGGGTCTTGGTTGATGTATGGATTGGGATCCGAGAATGAAAATTTGCCGGGATTCGTCGCGATGTGTCCGGGTGGGTATCCGATCAAGGACACAGCGAACTGGCAATCGGGATTCTTACCTGGCGCATTTCAAGGAACGTTTATCGATCCTCAGCATCGCGAGATCGACCGACTGATCGAGAGCATTCGCAGCCCTCACGCCACCGAGCAAGTGCAACGGCATCAGCTGGATATGCTTCGTAAATTGAACACCCGGCACGCGCTCGATCGCGATGACCCGCGATTGGAGGCTCGAATTCAGTCCTTCGAGCTCGCGTTTCGCATGCAGACGGAGGCTGCGGATGTGCTGGATCTATCCAAGGAGCCGAAGGAGGTTCTGGAGGCGTATGGCGATACGGTTCATGGACGTCAAACGCTTATCGCTCGGCGGATGTTGGAGCAAGGAGTTCGGTATGTTCAGTTGTGGCATGGTGCAGGGCAACCTTGGGATCACCATGGCGACATCGAGAAGAATCTTCGAAAGAATGCGGCGGAGATCGATCAGCCGATCGCAGCCTTCCTTCGCGATTTGAAGCAGCGAGATATGTTGAAAGACACGTTGGTCCTATGGGGCGGCGAGTTCGGTCGAACCCCTGTATCCGAAGGTGGAAATGGTCGAGACCACAACCATTATGGATTCTCCGTTTGGATGGCCGGTGGGGGCATTCGGGGTGGTACGACTTACGGAGCGACCGATGACTTTGGATTCAAAGCGGTAGAGAAGCCGACCAGCGTGCACGATTTGCACGCCACCATGTTGCACCTGCTAGGATTCGATCACGAGAAACTGACCTATCGGTATGCGGGCCGGGACTTCCGATTGACCGATGTCCATGGTCACGTGATTCGGGACATTTTGAGCTAGGAGGGTTGGAATTTTTTCCGTTCCAATTGGAATGTGCTATCGGTATAGGTGTAGCCGCCTAACCCTCCCATGCGTCCAACCAGTTGCAATGCTTCGGTATCGACAATACCTCGCTCAGCATCCCGAATTTTGTGGTCTTCGACAAAAGCGCCCATGACCAATCCGAAGATCACGCGATTCTCACCGATCATCAAGCTTCGTTCCAGTTTGCATTCGAATGCGGCCGGAACACCGGCCAAACGAGGAGGTAGAACAAAGGTCGACGGAAGTGTGGTCAAACCGAGTTCGTCCACTTCGGAGATATTCGGTGGATAATCTGTGGCGGAATCGCTCATCGCCTGCGCGAATTGTTTAGGCACCAAATTCACAACGAACTCACCGGTGCGTTCAATGTTCGCAGCCGTATCCTTTGGCCGATCGGGATGATTGCTAATTCCAAGGACAATCAAACCAGGGTCCGTACCGATTGCGTTGAAGAAGCTAAAAGGCGCGACATTGACTTTGCCATTGTCGTGCAGCGTGGTCACCCAAGCGATCGGCCGTGGAACGATAAGCCCTGTCATCAATTTGTATCGCTGACCGGCCTGGATCGATTGAAAATCAAAAAACATTTAGGTTCACCGAAGAGTGGATGAGGGCCGATCTGGGACCGTTCAAGTCTGAATGCGATGTGTCGGAACAGGCCGGCCTGGTTTGAAGCTTTGCAGAGCCCGCATCTCAGAGCGGATTCCTTTTTCATGGCATATGGAATCGATAGCGTCCTGAACGTGTCGGGTCAATCGTTCTGGATCGGTGGCCACACGGGCGTTGACGACCAGTTCGGCCGATTTCGCGGAATGTCGACTGGGTACCGAAAGAACGGAACGGGAATCGCTGCTTACCAGATTCACCACAGCAAATTGACCGTCTTGCATCCCAATTGCCTTCAAGTGGGCAACTTCGCTCTCCTCCTCGTTCAGAGACTGTTGGATTCGATTCACCAAATCTTCCAGCAAACGATCGATTTCAAAGGGTTGATCGGACTGCACGGAGAGTTGAGCATTGAGCCATCCCAGTTCCGCTTCCCCCTCCGCGTAGACATCGTAATCGACATCCATCAGTCGTTTTCCAAATTCACCCCGTAGTTCAAGATACTCGGTAAGGCCTTCAAAGCCCTCACCTGTTTTCGCTGAGATTCGGATAGAGGGCATGTTGGCGAAGTCGGCTTCGATCAGCTGGATCAGTTCGGACACCTGGTCAGCGGATAATTCATCGATTCGATTGAGCAGAACAAAATCCGCCTCTTCGATTTGCTTGCGAAAGATGTATTCGGCTTGGGGAGAGAATCCCCCTCGTTTGATTTTCTTGAGAATCTTGAGACCGTGGCTTGGTTTGACAATGACACCATAGGGGGCGATATCGAAGGGCTGCTCGTAGATTTGCTGCAATGGGCGAATAACGGTCGCAACGAGATCGGTGCAGCTACCTACGGGCTCCGCGATGATGACATCGGGACGGTCTCCGGCTCCGAGTTGTTCGACCGTGTCCGTGAGTGCATTGAAGTTGCAGCAGAAGCAAGAGCCAGCAACTTCGCCGACATCGAACCCTTGAGAACGCAGCAAATTCGTATCCACCAAATCGGTCGCTTGATCGTTGGTGACAATACCGACCTTCTTGCCCTGCGATTGATAGTGTTTCGCCAGTTTCGCGATGGTGGTTGTTTTCCCCGCACCGAGGAACCCGCCGATCATAACGAATCGTGGAGGATTGGAAGTCATAGGGATACTTTTTGGATAGGTAGAAAATATTGGAAAGGAAGAGGGGGGGGAAAGCTTGTAGTTTTATCTTCGATCGTTTGATTCTAGCGACAAAACTGTTTACGTATCAGCGGTGCGGTCTTACCAGCTGGAACCGGAGAAACCGGAACCATTGTCACTGGACCCGCCCCAACCTCCACCGCCGATATCGATACCTCCCCCGCTACCGAAGCCACCGCCGCCACCGAAAAGACCTCCATCTCCACCCGAGGAACCGCTGCTGCCCCCAAACCAGGAATCGGACGATGAGGAGCTTGGCCAACCTGTACCTCCAATGATAACGGTCGGCCAGAATCCGCCTCCGAACGATCCGCCGCCACCAGAGGGACCGTTTCCGTCGAAGGGTGAATTGGATCGACGCCGATGGCGCTGTCTTTTTTGCATCTCGGCTCGATGCTGCATTTCCAGCCATTGCTCGTTTCGTTCCCCTGCTTGAATCGCCGCTGTAGCGACTTCCATGGCGGACTGGCTGAAGTGCACGACATCTTGATACCGACCGCGCTGTAGGGCCTTTCTGGCTTTCTCGAGAAGTTCGGTCCCGTCGTGTGCATTGACTCGGGAGCCTCGTTTACCGATCCAATTTTCGGCATCGAATACCGCTTGGGAGCCACGTCGGAAGACTTCGTAGACGCGCGCTGCATCTTTCAATTCACCTGCAAGTGTTTTTGCGGCGCCGTCGATCGTAGCGTGAAGTCGGTAGGCTTGCTCGTCGATATCCTTCCAGTCGCCGTGTGGCTTCTCGAGCGTACCTTCCAACGCGTTGACCGCGTTTTTCAGTTTCCCGATTCGGTCATTGGCTTCCACTGTCGCCGTGCTATCGGGAATGCCATCGGTTTGTGATTTCTGAACCAGCGCCCAAGCGGCATTCCACTGCTCTTTCGCTCCGCGTACGGCGCGGACTGCTTCGGCATGCGCCTGGCGATCCGAGACCAGCTTCGATTGCAGTTGATTTAGCCTTTCCTCTAGTTCTTGCCAGCGTCGTGAAATCGCAATCGGATTCTTTCGTGCGGTCGACACGTCTTCCAGAAGCGATGCCTGAGCCGACTGGATCAATGTTCGGATCGATTGAATGGTAGCATGGCTCGCCTTAGGATCCTCAAGATTCGTTTCGAGCACCTTCACCCATTGCGTTAGCTCTTCACGGTGCTTTTCATTTCGCGTTTCCTGTTGTTCCAGTCGTTTTCCAAATTCGACAACGAATTCGATCCCCCACTTGGCTTCCGCCATTGCACCTTGGGATTCCAAGAGATGTTCAGCTGCTTGAACGACCTGACCGGACTTGAATTTGGCTTGAGCCTGCTCGATGATGTCGGAGGCAAATTCAAGCCTTTGGTGGGCTCCACCGAGGACTTCATCCAACGATCGCGAACGCTGCTTGGGTGCATCCGATGGTTTGGAAGGTTGGCTTTGAAGAACGCTTGGGTCGTAAATCGATTGCCACTTTTCCAATTGAGTTCTGGTTTCTGTCCATCGCTCTAGACTGGTCGCGACCTCTTTGCGGAACGTCGCGAACTGCTCCGGAAATCGCTCGACGATCTCCAAGGCCGATTGTGTTGCACCTTCGATCTTCGACAACTGCTCGGTCGCTTGCTCGACGCAACTGTTGGCCGCCGCTTGATCCCCTTTGGCGATGAGTTGCTTGGCGGTAAGGAGTTCAGCTTCCACGCGTTGAAATTTGCTGTCGGTGGTGGACTGTTTCCCAAAGTGTATTTGTTCCAACGGAAGCCCTAGCTTTAACGCAATGGAACCGCGTGCTGCGTGAACTTTTTCTTGCAGAATAGGGACGCGATCCTTCTCCAGTGTATTGACGAGCTTTGCTGTGGTGCTCAAGTCGATGACTCGTTGGGTCAGAGCCTGGAATGCACCATCTAGGTCGGCTTCGATTGCGGTAGTCGGACTATTGGATGACGTGATCGCTACGTTCGAGGGTTTAGCAACGATCGATGTTAGACGTTGATCCCACTCCCGGACGATCGTTTGGAATTCACGTGAAATCCAATCCGTGCGGTATCCGAGGTCCGCGAGTGATTTTCCTTCGGCGGTTGCGGCGGGGAACTGTACCTCGCAGCCTTGTTTAACACGATTGAAAATAGCGTGGACGGAGTCAACTTTTTGGCGAATCGGAGGAAGCCAATCTTCCACGACGCTGACCGCGTCGAACATTGCCTTGCTCTCGATTTGCCGAAGTTCGTTGGCCAGTTTGGGTGCGGCAACGTTTAGAAAGGAAGGAAGTTCCCACAGCACGCGGCCGTCGCTGTTCTCGGAGAGGGATCGATCCAGTTCTAGCGTCGCGTCAAGTTGATTCTGGGATTGCGTAAGCTGGTCTTGGGCGCTCGTTAGTGCGAGTTCCAAACGATCGAGCATCGCGGTCGCCTCGATGCCTTGCTGCTCGAATAAGGCGAACGCGGTTTCGTAGGTAATCTCGACTTCACCTTTCGCGTTGGCAGCATGCTCCTCCCGCGTCTGCTGTCGTAGGATCCGTGGGAGACCATGAGCTTCTTGAAAAGAAAGGGTCTTTCCGTTTAGGTATGAAATTCCCTCGGAGTAAAGCTCGGAGCTAAAGCGATTCTTCCATCGATCCCGCCAAGAGGTGGGATGGATGGTACTTTTTGCCAAATCGAGGACTCGCCGCATCTCCTTAGAAAGAATAAAGAGATTGTCGATGGTCGTCAGAATTTGCAGGGCTAGCTCTTTCGTCTTTCCTTCATAGCCTCGCTTTTCCACTCGATCTTTCGAGCCGAGCAAATCGTTGGTGCGAGTAAAGAGGATACCTGTCCGATCCGTTTCCTTCTGCACCGCATCCTCGCGAATGGCCAGTTCGCGAATCGCTTTGTTCATGATGGGTATACGGCGCTGGTAGAGGAACCGCAAGAAGAGTGCGACCCCTGCACCCAAGGCGATCAACATCCCGATGGCGATACGCCGAGTCCATTCCCAAACTGCCTGCCTTTGCGCAGCGGCTCGCTGGACGACATCAAGTTCGGTGGTTGCTTTCTCCAGCAAAGTGTTCAGTTCGCTCAGGTGCCGCTCGACATCCATTTCCCCCTGACCAGCGGAATTCTTTGCATCCGCGATCGCCTTTTCAATCGCGACAATGTTCGGTGCAATCTTTTGCTCGTTGGCCGCTGTAAGCCTTTGAATCGAAGCGGCGTATCTCGCCAAATTGGCATCGAGACCTTCAACCTCCGCGTAGCTGTGCAAGTAATGATCCATTTCTGATTTCGTTCGAGCGAAGGAAGACTGGATCGTTCTCACGTTTTCTGTGTCAACATCCATCTCGAAGGCTTCGATGCGCTGTCGCCACCCCTGGGTGGGTGGGGATACGAGTGGACCGGTTGCAGCAGGGTATGATTTTTTAAAACGGTCGCGATGCGATTCGACCTCTTCGATTTGGGATTTCGTTGCTGCCAACGCAACTTGAAAGGAACTTAGCTCCCGCTGCTTGGCCAATGCGATGGCAGCTTCGCGGTCTGCATCGGATTGGATCGTCTGCTCTAGGCGTTGATTGATATTCTTGATCGTGTTTTGGACGGCATCGATAACACGTCCTCCCGACTTCATAGCGAGGAGTGCCGGTTGATCCAATTCCCCTTGCCAGTGGCTTTCTCCCAGGTTCCTCGAGTCTTGTGCGTCGGAGGCAAAGTACGAAACTCTTCGCTGTTTGAGCATGAACACCAGGACCGCGCCGTCGGGTTCTCGGGTACGGGGATGCTCCAGTTTCCCGAAGTCGGTTTCGTTATTCAGTCGGGTTCCCAATTGAACTTCGACCGCATCGATACCAGAAAAAGGTCGGTTGGGAGTACGGTAGATTTCGCCGCTCGCGTCATCGATGAGGACGACTAGCCAATGCGGCGCGTTTTGCTGAAGCCACTTCGCCAAATCGTTGAGACGCTTAGAATCCACTCCAATGTTGCCACGGGTGTAGAGTTGGTTTTCTGGCTTCCAGTTTGCAATGATCTCCGACACCGACTTGACCGCGACAGGGGTAGGAGATGTCGCTTTCGTCTGGGTTGATGAAGAGGGAGACGTAGACGAGGAGGAAGTGGGGGAGGCCTCTTGCGACCAGGCGGGTAGGGCAAGGAGGCAGATCCATGCTAGGTACAAAAGCCATCGTGCCATTCCGACCTCTTCCAGCGTTGAGATGCGTAAGAAAACTGGTTTACCAAGCGGCGCTCGCCACGTCATGGTACATGAAGTGAGCGCGATCTCAATGCTCAGGCCTAATTACCACGCCGGGGTGGCGCGCTCGTTTAGAAGTCCTTTCGTTCTGCTTTCACGGGCGGAATTGCTTCGGGCGCGCCTTTGTTCGTCGGTTTGCCATTCGGTTTATCTCCTTTGAAGAACTGAAACGGGAGATTGAACAAATCGAGATTCATCGCGGGTAACTTTTCGCTTTCCTCCGAGGATGCGGAGTTGGCCGGTGTCGCCGGGAGGCGTTCCATGGAGATTCGACTGATCAAAACGAGCCGTTCCGGCAATTGGGTCAAATGGGCATGGGCGCCTCGAAACCAATCCAACCAAGGAACGCGATAGGTCGGCGCCGGAATCGCGTGCTCTGGATCGAATCCGATGTAGTCGGGATCGGAACGACCGGAATCGATGCGTGGTTTTTCCACGCTCGCTTCCCAAGCGGTGCTAATCCAGTAGTTCGATCTCTCTTGCGATGCACTTTTCACGGGCTCGTACGTTCCCCCCAGCGGGCATTGCAACCTCGCATCGAGAAGCTGCTCGGCAGCTTGGAGCGCTTCCTCGGTGGGGATATGAAGCTGCTCCTGCATCGCATCCAAGAGCATGAGATTGCCCCGCGAAGTTTGGGCCGCACGCCGGAAGGAGAGGATGTTGAAGAAGGAAGAAACGCGGCTGTTTTTAAGGTCCCCAATAAACACACGACCTTGCGCAAAATCGGCGGCTGGCACTGGGCGAATCCAGTTCAAGCAATGTTCGAGAATGCTCCGGTCGAACGAAACAATACTGAACCCTCCTCCTTGCCAACGCCACAACCCAAACAAGCTTCGTGAAAACCCGTACGCATCGGGTCCCCCCCCTCCCAATCCAAACGGAAGGCGATCGAGATAACCAGGGCTTGGCCAAGTCCCCAAGTAACCCGGAATCGACTTGAGCACACGCAGTGTTGCTAGCAGGCCTTTCGTTTCTCCTGGAATAGGTGGGTCAAGATCCTTGACCCCGGCAAAAAGTACGTGATTGGGAGACGGACGCCCGAGAGGTGTTTCACCCGACAAGTGGACTTGCACATGGATCATGTCATCGCGGGGGAGTTCGATCTCCGTTTGGACCGGTTCCCCCAAGAGGCGTGAAATCCATCCATACTTGTCTCGCCCGAGCGGTGCGATATATCCCTCAACGACCAAGTTCTCCACCGAGGGAACGTCTTGATCTACGAAGCGGCGAATTCCGAACATCAAAGGATCGGTCTGTTGCCAACGGGTAGCGTAGAAGTGCGATTGTTCCTGATAGTCATCGAATTCCTCCTGGGAGCATTCCAGCAGGGGAACATCTGCGATAGGAAGGAAACTCCCACGAGCCCCTCGTAAGGAGTCGTGCCACTGACCGTTGAACGAAAGTGTTTGCGAGCCATCGATCCGGGATTGGAAGGTGTCAGGCAGATATCCGCGTCGCATCAAAGAATCGATCGATCCCCCTTTTTCCGATCCCAACGCATTCGCTTCCGCGTTGGCGACACGCGATGCCATCTCCGCGATTTCAATCGAAGCAATCGCTTTGAGTCGCCGACGAAGCTCGATTTGGTATTGGGGGGACACCAAATTGCGGAAGAACTCGGAGGACAGGTAGGCGAACACACTGTACTCATTGCTCAGCGGCATCGTGAACCGGGCAAATCGAAAGGCGTCGGAGTGCGCCAACGATGGCCCACCGTCTGCAACTTCGAGAAACCGCTTCGCAATGGATTGGCTCGTTGTGAGGAGAAGGTAGTTATCCCGCTCAACCATAAACGATCGGACTTGATTGTCCGGCGTGCTTAGCAGTGAGATTTTTTTGCCTTCCAACTCGACATCTTCAAGCTTGATTCCACGCGACCGATATTGCTGCAAGGCCGTCTTTCGATCACCCTCCATCGAAGACCTTAGCAAGGCCATGTTCTTCGCTTCGAAGAGGATCCCCATGGTGGGTCCTTCTTGCAGATACAAGTCTTGACCGATAATGGCCATATCCGAAATGATCGAGTCTCCAAAGAGCTTGCCCACCATCGTGGTCTTCGCATTGAGCATCCTCTCCATGCGATCATTGGTTTGATAGTTCAAGCCTCGAAGAACGGCGAGTTGCGCCAAGTCGCCACCGCGCGATTCTCCAAACTGCTTGAACCAAATAAAGTTAGCGAAGCTACCAAATCGGATGTAGAAACACTCCGGCGGGATGCGATATGCGATCGGTTCGACAGCAAGATCGTCTGGAACGGCCGGGGATGCGATCTCCGTCCAACGAGGCGGGGCCGGAATTGGACGCATAGGTTGCTCTAAACCTGAAGACTGGTTCAAGGTTTCGCGATGCAACTCCGAGCGAAGAGATTCGACCCCTGCGACCAAGGCGATGGTTGGCATCGGATCCTGCTGCGGTTCGTCGGGCTTGAACGGCTTTCTAGAAAGGTTGGGTATGGGGTACCCAAAGCGACGGCCCAGCATATGAATCAGGTAATTCTCCACAATGGAAGGATAATCGCTTCGCTCGATCTGGGTTTTGGCTTGGGCGACATAACCATCCCACCATGATTGGCGGAGCAACTCCAATGTGAGGGGGGCTCTGCCATTTTCCTCGGGCGCGGTTTGCCCTGGAGCGATTGGCCGGACGTCCACCGTTGTGTTGAGATCACCAGCGATTTGGATCGTAAAGGGACTCTCCCCCGTGAAAAGGAACTGCACTCGAACGACTTCGGGTGGATCGATCTGCTCCTTCGCTAAATTCACCGCATTGCGAATCCTTTGCACCAAAGCGCCGAGTCGAGGGCGTTCCGAAGCGATGCGAGGTGGTGGCGTTGGAGCCGGCGGTGGCTCCGTGGTAACAATATCGATCGCAGGAAAAAAGACCCGCGATTCTTCGTTCGTGACAATCAAACGCACCGAAGCCGTTTCAGAAACTTGGCCAGCAGGAATCACGACTTGGGCAACACCGTATGGCTGGCCAGCGATCGCTTGGACGCTCAACGGATTGGTTTGAGCATCGGCTACTGATGGTCGCATCACTGCAGCAACCAAGGCCGTTATCGCGAAAAGCGACGGGTACAATCCCTTCATTCCATTCATCCTAGGTTAGCGAATCTTTTGATCAGGAAGCTCCTGCTTCACTCCTTCATCGATCGGCATGGGATCCATCCCATCGCCCAAACCAACGTCCTGCATTACATGTGCCAATTCGGACTTCATTTCTCGAACAACGGAGGCATATTCTGGCAACTCGACGAGATTTAGCTTTTCTTCTGGATCCGATTTCAAGTCGTAAAGCTCTGCGAGGTGCCTGTCGGGGGATCCATCACCGTGAGGGTAACGGGCATACTTCCATCGGTCGGTGCGCACGGCGCGAACGTTCGGTGTGTAGGGGAACTGCTTTTCGTAGTTGTAGTAGTAGAGCCAAGACTTCCTCCAGGGTGCATCATCTTGCTTTAGCAACGGGACCCATGAACGGCCATCGATATCCTCCAGGGGCGGTGCCTCGCACAGTTCGAGCAGGCTGGGAGCCAAATCGATTGTCAGAACTTGCTGATCGATGGTTTTGGGTCCGCCTGGAAGGAATCGCTTGGGGAGTTTGGCCAGCTGCACGATGCGAATGCTCGGCTCATGCGGCGTTCGCTTGTCGACCATCCCGTGCTCACCGTTCAAGATCCCGTTGTCACTCATATACACGACAATGGTATTTTCCAGATCGCCTCGCTTTTGAAGCGTCTGCAGCAGTTGCCCGACGCTGTCATCGACCGACAGGAGCGTGCCCCAGTAAGCGCGCGTCATGGCTTCAAAGTCTTTCACCGCGGCAGGACTATCATCAGGAAACTTCTTCCGCCAGTCGAAGAGGGGGCCATAAATGCCGTGCCAAGTATAAAGTCGCTCGCGAATCCAAGTCGGTTTGTTCGACAATTGAAAAGCGGTGTCGGGATAGGGAACGGAGACGTTGGCGAACGCGCCGTCGTACTTCTTTTCAGGGAAGTAGAAGCTGTGTGGAGCTTTGTGACCGATCATCATGCACCACGGCTTACTGCCGTCCTGCTTTCCTAGCCATTGCTCCGCCAGGTCGGTGACAACATGGGTGTAATAGCCTGGGAGGACCTCTCGCTTCAAACCGTTCAAATTGAACTCGGTGTCGAAGTACTTGCCCTGCCCTTTGTGGGTGACGAACCAATCAAACCCAGGGCGGGGCGAGTCATCCTCCTCGCCCATATGCCATTTACCGATGTAAGCCGTCGCATAACCAGATTGCTGCAACCGTTTCGGAAAGCTCTGCAAATTAGCAGGGTAATCCGTGAAGTTGTCCTTCACCCCATGCTTGTGCGCGTACTGACCGCTCAGGATACTCGCGCGGCTCGGTGAACAGAGAGACGTCGTGCAGAAGGCATTGCGAAAGTAAATCCCTTCCTTTCCAAGCCGATCGATATTCGGCGTCTTTAGATGAGGGTGCCCGGCCAGCCCCAATGCATCCCAACGTTGGTCATCGGTCAATATAAAAAGGACGTTCGGCCTTCGCTGCACTTCATTACAAAACGATGCACCTACACCCATCAAAGCAATGGCCAGTGCAATCCCCATGCGAAAGAAAACCATTCGCTGTGTACTCGCTGTCATGAACGTCATCTTGTCCTTGCTCCGAATCTTGCAGCCATCCACCGAAAAATCCCACCATACCTTCGCTTTCACCGCTCGCGCGTTGGCTCAAAATCGGACGGCTCGACCCAACCTGCAGAAACCTTTTCGCCCCGACTCCATTGCTCGTAGAAACCGGCGCCACTGGTGACGGGGTAACGATCAAAAATGTCACCTTGCCCTCGCATGCGAGGATCCCCTTGCTCACTCAGTTTCTGTTCCATCTGTTCTCGCATTGCGATCAAAGTCGATTGCGCGTCGGGAATCGCAGCCAAGTTGCGAACGCAATCGGGGTCTTGTTGGAGGTCAAAGAGTTCTTCGGCTGGACGCAATCCGAAGCAGAACTGCCAAAAAGGATCGGTGCGATTCGCTCGACCTCTCTGGAGAATAGCTGTTTTGGTGGGACTACCATCGGTATCGAGGTAACCGGTTTCCGGGTTCCCAGCGGGCCAGCGTGCAGGTTCGAAATTTCGCAAGTAGAGGTAATTCTCCGTGACGATTCCGCGAATCGGGTAACCGACGTCTCCGGGTCGTCCCACATCGTTTCGTTCGCGGCCGACCAGTGCATAAGTTCGCTCGGGGTCGACTTGCCCACTCCCCTCGCTTTCCAAAATATTGCGCCAGGATCGACCTGACATGGGAGCCATGCCTGCGGTGTTGGAATTCACACCAGCCAAATCGAGCAAAGTGGGAGCAACATCGGTGAAGTCGACAAAGTCATGAATCTCGCGATGGGACGTGCCAATCCCTTGAGGCCAGCGGATGGCTAAGGGGACGTGATTAGAATCGTGGTAGGCGTAGCCCTTGCAACGAGGAAAGGGCATGCCATGGTCGGATGTGACAATGACGAGGGTATTTTCTGCGAGTTGCCGTCGATCCAATTCGTCTAAGATTCGCATGAGGTGGGAGTCGAGGTATTCGACTTCCATGGCGTAATCGAGCATATCGCGTCGTGTTATCGAGTCATCGGGCCAATAGGAGGGGACACGGTCGATATCCTGGAGTTTCTTTTGCGCTTTTGCTTCTCCGACTCCCAGCTCATAAGGGCGATGGGGTTCTTGAAAGCCGACCCAAAAACACCATGGTTTGTCGGCGATCGTTTGGTCTAAGAAATCTGCAAAGTTGGCTGCGTAATCATTGGGAGCGACCCCCTTTGCGATAGGGCGAACTGTCTTGCGTTGAAACGGCTTGCCAATCATTTGCCGGTCTTCCCCCTTCGCATTTTTTGCCACCCCAGGCCCCCAGCCTTTTCCGGTCAAGCCAACTTGCCAGCCGTTGTCCCGCAAGACTTCGGGCCAAGTTTTGAATTTGGCGGGGAAGAAGGAGAGATGGTTCCCGGCTTCTTCCAGTTGCCATGAATGGCGTCCGGTGAGAAGGATCGATCGCGACGGAGCGCACTTCGCGTTGGGGGTGTAAGCATGGCGAAAGAGGAGCCCTTCGTTGACCACGCGGTCGAACGCGGGAGTGGTAACCCAAGGTGTACCGTAGGAGCTCGCATGGGCCCCCCAATCGTCCGCGATCACGAAGAGAATGTTCGGCGTGGTGACGGAGAGGGCGTCGGAATCGGACGCTGAGAGTCCTTTCCCCATCATGGCGGCCAGCGACAAGAGGAGGAGCGTCAGTTTGTTTCGCCAATGTATCACGGAAATCATGGTCGATTCCCTTTCCACTGAGGCTGCCAATCAGGCGATTCGGTTCTCGCCGTACTCAAGAAGTCTCCGATCTTCTTCGCAATTTCCGGATGTTCGTCCGCAACATTCTTTTGTTCACGAATATCGGTATGGGTATCGAATAAGCGGATGGGATCGTTCGGGCCGTTCGCGCGAATTCCTTTCCATCGCCCCTGATAGAGAGCTGCTTGACGGAACCCACCTTCGTGAAACTCCCAATAGAGAAACTCGTGTTTTATCTGTTTGCCCGTTCCCTTCAACGTGGGGACGAAGCTAATCGAGTCCCGGCCGCTGGGGAGTTCGGTTTGAGCTAGTTCGGCGGCGGTCGCCATCCAGTCGCCGAAGTAAGCAACGTGGTTGCTCGTGGTTCCAGCTGCGATCGTCTTCGGCCACCAAGCGATGCAGGGAACTCGGATCCCTCCATCGGTGAGACTTCGTTTGATCCCGGTGAAAGGTCCGGAGGGTTGGAACCGAGTCAAATCGTGATTGGCCTCGTTATGAGGTCCGTTGTCGCTCGTAAAGATGACCAATGTCTTTTCATCGATTTGCAACTCTCGCAAGCTTTGGAGCATGCGTCCGACGTATTCATCCATGAGGGACACCATCGCCGCTTGCCCCTTATCCTGTTTCTTCCAATCATTGTCCGCGTAGGCACCGAAGTCCGGAACCTCGGTACCGTCTTTCAGTTCCCGATTACGTTCGTTATTGGCGTGAGGAATCACCAAACTCCAGTAGAGAAAGAAGGGACGATTCGCATTCTCCTTCACAAACTCCAACCCTTCCTCGAGGATTCGTTCATCGGCGAAAGCAACCGCTTTGGTCGCGTACCCTCCACCTTGGTCACCCACTCGAACGCATTCGTTCGGGAGTGAGACACGTTCTTCATTGCGCCAGAGGAATTCGGGATAGTGGTTGTGCGCATGGACTTGATTGAGGTAGCCGAAGAAATGGTCGAAGCCTTGGCGGCGAGGTAACCCGGCATCGGCATCGCCGATATCGCCGAGCCCCCATTTGCCAGCAAGCGCTGTTCTGTAGCCTGCTTGTTGAAGCACTTTTGCGACCGTGATGTCGTCGGGGCGAAGGGACTGAGCGATCGGGTTTGTTTTTCCAGCGTTCCCCCGAACACGCGTTCGACCGTGGTGTTGGCCAGTCATTAAGACGCTGCGGGAGGGTGCGCAGACCGTCGCGCCTGCGTAGAAATGGGTAAACAGCAGACCTTCTTGGGCCATGCGATCGATGTGAGGAGTCTGGATGACTTTCTGCCCGTAACACCCCAGTTCACCATAGCCGAGGTCATCCGCCATAATCCAAATTATGTTGGGGCGCTCTGCGGCATGGAGTGGTAGAGACAAAGCCACGAAGAGAATCGAGCCGACGGCGAGCAGTCCCTTCGCGACGATTGGATGAGCAATACCGATCATCGTATACGTAGACCTTTGAAGAATGGAGAGGTGGTTAGGGCCCGGATCGCTTTACGCGACTCCGGTCGATCTGCCACTCACCATATAGGTCCGAGACGCTCGCGTCAAAGAGAACACGAGACTTTCAAGAACTCATCGACGGTTGCTATGGTTTTTTCGTCGAGTACTTGGAGTTGAAGAGATTGGGATCGAATGGATCCTTTTGAGATTTCAGCGTGTGCTTTCGTTCCAGTTGTTCGATCGCCTTCTCGAGATCGTTGATTTCCCCTGAGGTAAGTCCGACGGGGCCTTCGGCGGTTTTAGCGGGTCCCGACAATTTCGCGTCGCGGTCTTGCTGCTCATTCATTTCGCGCCACTGCGCGATTTTTTCCATGCGGCTCAACTCGGATCCTGCAGGAACGACAGCTGCTCCCCCCAGTGCGCTGGCACTTGGGTTTGTCGATGGAAGAGCTCGAACGGGTGAGCTTTCCACTGCCGATGCCAACTGCACTTCGGGCCCCGACGAAGCTTTCGATAGCTCCAGCGACTTGATCCACTGCGTGATCCTCTCCACGTGGATCCGTTCATCTTCTCGCTTCAATGGGTTGAAACTCGGATGCTTTTGCTCCCCATGCTCTTTGAGTGCATATCGAATCAAGTCACTATCGGTGGGGGATTGGATATCGACATAGCGAAGCACGTTTTCCAGGTTTTCAGCGGCAATTTCGGATGCTTGTTCGCCCGCAGCCTGTCGGATGTGGAAGACGGACTTACCCGGCAATCCATGGCAACCTGCTTGCCCACACCGCCGCACCAACAGCGGGGAAATGTTGGACTGAAAGGCTTTCTTCACATAGCTTGGAATTCCGATCGCCAGATCGGGATCCATCGCCTTGGCACCGGATGCTTGGGGGGCCGAGGGGAGCAATGTGGCAGAAGCGAGCACAACTTCCGAATGCGTAGGATCGGCTGGGTTTCGGTTCGGCGCATCGGAGCGTTCTGGTTCTGTCTTGGACCCGTCTTGGATTCGTCCCCGCGCAGCACCTAGTTGCTTCTGTTGATTTGCGAGCATCGACTGAACTTGCTCCGAAGAGAGGATAGCCTCTTTCAGCTTGTGCTCCAATTGCCGGAGCTTGTTGGTCGGTTCTGCGATCTGCGAGAGTTGTTTGAAATGGAAGATCGCTTCGTCGATCATTTCTTGTTGGATGCACCATTCGGTCAAGTGCCAGTGCTCACCGGTTCCCCATTGCCGAGTGGACGCGACTTGCAGGTCGTACAAGGCACGTTTGGAGGGAGCCACGAATGCGACTTGTTTGCTCTCGATTTGGATCGAGCTACCGGTTCCCAGTCGAATCTCGAGGCGTTCCCCGACGGGCCGAACGACCCCGTGAAAGATACTGCCGTTGAAGAGCATCACATAGGATTGCTCGCTCGCGGATTGTCCGAAGGCGACGTTGCAGGCAGTCGAAGTCCACGCGATAGCGGCGGTGATCGAGAACAGGCGAACGAGACGAAACATTGCGATACTGTCCTGCGACAGCCCTCCCTGGGACTTGGACTGTAGTAGCCCTCCTTAAAACGTGGAGGTGGAACAGTAGCAAATCGTCTCTTTGAGAAGCAAGGGAGATGGGGCGGCTAGCTTTTCTTTTTCTTTCGGAGCAGTCGTTCTCGCTCTTTTTGAAGTTTATCCCGCTCTTTGGGGGTTAAGCGTTTGCCGGTACTCCCTTTGAGTTTCATTCCTTCCATGGGATTGAACGGATTCTGCGACATCATGCCCCGCATTTGATTGAGCATTTTCATTTTGTCGCCGACGTTTCCGGACGTAGCCATCTGCAGCATCGGTCCGATCATCTCGAACTGTTTGATCAGATCGCTAATTTGGTTCGGTTGGACTCCGCACCCTTTTGCGATTCGATTGCGTCGGGACGAGTCGATCACTTTGGGATTTTTTCGTTCTTCGGGCGTCATGGCGTCGACGATACCGGTCAAGCGACGCATTTCTCGTTCGCTGTCGGTGTTCGCCATCATCTTCGAGATTTCACCCATTCCCGGCATCAGGGTGAGCATTTTGGTCATCAGCCCAGGTTTTCGCAGTTTCTGCATCATGTCGCGGAAATCGCCGAGGGTGAAGACCCCTTTGGACATCCGTTCCTCGAGCGCTTTGCGTTCCTTTTCGTCGATCAATCGGTGCGCTTCGCGGGCGACTTCGAGAATATCCCCCATCTCGAGGATTCGGCTCGCCATCCCCTCGGGTCGGAAGGGCTCGAGGGCATCGAGGTGTTCACCGGTGCCGATGAATTTGATCGGGACTTCGGTGACGGCTTTGACGCTGAGCAAGGCACCGCCGCGGGCATCACCATCTAGTTTCGTCATGATGACGCCGTCGAGCGAAAGCGCTTCGTTGAAGGCCTTCGCGCTGTTCACCGCGTCCTGTCCGGTCATACCGTCGACGACCAAGTAGACTTGCTGGGGCTGGACCGCTTTGTCGATCCGTTTGAGCTGGTCCATCAATTCCGCGTCGATGGCGAGCCGGCCCGCCGTGTCGAGGATGATGATGTCCGCCCCCGCCTCGCGGGCTGCGGCGATCCCCGCCTGGCAGACTTCCACCGGATCGGTGGCCCCGGCTTTGCTGAAGGTTCCGACGTTTAGCTGGCGGCCCAAGACGTGGAGTTGTTCGATGGCGGCTGGGCGTTGCAAGTCCGCGGCCACCAGGAAGGGCTTGAACCCCTTCTCTTTGATCAGCTGAGCTAATTTACCGCATGTCGTGGTTTTCCCGGCTCCTTGGAGCCCGCACATCATGATGCTATTGGCGGCACCCCGCTTGAGGGGGATCGCGTTGTCGACGGGCCCCAGAAGCTCCACTAATTGTTCGTAAACAATTTTGACGAGTTCTTCGTGCGGGCGGAGGGAGTGGATAACGCGGCGTCCGATGGCGGCGTTGGTAACGCGGTCCATGAACTCGTGAACGACATCGACGTTCACGTCGGCTTCAATCATCGACTTTTCGACCATGGCGAGCCCTTCGCGCATGTTCGATTCGGTCAGTTTTCCTTTTCCACGGAGAGTTTGAAAGGCGGATTGGAGACCTTCTTGTAGTGACTGAAACATCCTGATTCCGTGAGGTGAACTGAGCGGGCGAAATGATTGATTTAGGTGATTTGGAACTTTTGGAGGAATCTTACCCTCCAAGGGTCGCATTGATTGCAACACCTCTAACGATTATGCAGCCTCAGAGGTAGCAAGTAAAGGAATTAAAACGACTTGCATTTCAGGAACTCGTTATCAAGTCGTAGTGATTCGTTGCAATGCGCTTGGGTCGAATTAGACTCGAAAATGCGGCTCATCCTAGAGCTCCTACTCGTTATTGCCCTGTTTTTGGCTCCTCAAGAGGTTCGTCAATGACCACCGTCGGTACCGGAAGTGGTTCTTTCTCCAGCAATCATCCACGAAAAGACAGATCCAAGAAGCGCAAGCAGCATTTGGTTCGCAGGTCGTTGTTGGAATCTCTCGAAAGCCGCCAGTTGATGGCGGTAGGCCCTCAATTGATCGGTGTGCAGCCGAACGAGGGTGAGTTGATTTCGTTGACATCGGGAAATACGGGGGCGACGGTTCTGTCGTCGAGCCCTCGTGAGATCGTCCTGCGATTCGACGATTCGTCGGGGATCGATCCGGCGACCCTTTCCGGAATTCAGGTCAAGCGTGCGGGGACGGACGGGATTCTCTCGTCAGCCTATTTGAGCACCGACTTGGGGACCAATGGTCGCGTGGTCCTCGACTTCAGCGCATCTCTTCCTGGGCAGCAAGGGAATGGGCTGGAGTTGGTCTTCACGCAAACGCAGCGCAGCAGTGGGATTGGGGGCAAGCCTGCGAGCTGGCCTGTGTTGAGCGTAACGGGCAACCGCATCAATATTCAGGTCAACACGCAACCCGGCTTCAAGACCACCGCTTCCGATTTGATCCGCGCGATGACGGAAGATGCGACCGTCGCCAGCAAGGTTCTGGTCAAGCGATTGCGGGGTTCCGAATTTGAAATCATTTCTGACTTCGTTCCAGCAGGCCAAGTTCTGACGCTGGACGGAGCGGATGCAGCCCGTGTATCGAGCAACTTGAACTCGGGCTCGAATACGCTCCAAGTGGAATTTTTGTCCGTTCTCCCCAGCTCGAGCGGTGGCGGAACGCAGGTTCAAGTCGTCTCTCGAGATTTCGGTGGTGAGGCAGCACCGGTCGTCACCGTTTCCGGAAACGTCGTGCGAGTCGAGGTCAACAGCAACTTCCGATTCTCGACGACCGTTTCGGAGTTGATCAATGCGATCAACAGTTCGAGCGATGCAAGTCAGTTGGTTCGCGCTCGTCTGGTTAGCGGCTCTCCAAGCACCCGCATCGGCGGCAATTCCACGACCTACTCCCCGTTGACGTTGGTAGGTGGCGACGATGTGGCCATTCAGCCTTCCTTCATCGGATTCGGTGAAACCGATCGAGAAATCGTTATCCGCTTCGCAGAATCGCTCCCCGATGACTTCTATTTGATCGATATTCTCGGAAGCGGGCCATTCGCATTGCGAAGCACCAACGGTCTTCCGTTTAACGGAGGGGTGAGCCGCAGCGTACGGTTTGACCTGGATCTTGGACCTACGGTGCAGTCGGTTGTTCCGCAGCCCGTTGTCCGTAATTCCAACGGATCCCTGTCGCAGTTGCGAAATGTGGTCCATGTCTACTTCAACAACGACGATCTCAATCCAACCGAGGCGGTCAAGCCCGAATACTACCAGCTCGTTTACACCAACAACACGGTTTCGGGCGCCGACGATTTTGTCTACTTGCCAGTCGCGGTGAACTACGATGCGATCCTGAATCGATCCACGTTGACGTTCGAACGCAATCTGGATGCGTTGGTCCATCCGACGACAGGAGCGGTCCTGCCGATCACCGCGTTGCGATTGCGCATTGGCAACAACGAAGTACCAGCGGCCGGTGGAGTTGTGCAGGTGAACCCAGCGACCGATCCAGGCAGCCGCTTTGACTCGGCGACCGATCTCGGAGGAGGCTGGGCAGCGGGTGGTGGATCGAAGGCGGTGATTGTGGATTCGGAAATCCGAAACACGAACCCGTTCCCTCTCGACTTCCCTGGTGCCAACAACGAAGCCGGCAATCGTGACAACCGCTATCAGCAGCACGTCACACGTATCGATCAAAATGGCATCGCGGTAATCCCTTACAACTTCGCATCGGCTCTGGGAACTGCGAACAGCAGCGTCCAACTCAACGCGATCACCGAGCCTCAAAAGGACTTGGTCCGCCAAATCTTCTCGCTCTATGAAAAGTACTTGGGAGTCCGATTCGTCGAGAGCGATTCCCTCGGCTTCACTGTAGCGGTGGGAGACATGTTGGCGATCAATCCGCTCACGGCCTTGACGCCAATCGAAGCCAATGCAGCGGGTGGTCTCACTTACGCCGCAGGGCCATTGGCCTCGAACCCTGCCATCTCAGCGGTCGTCATCGACATCCAAGATTTCAATACGGCAGATGACACGCTTTTCGGCACCGAGCTTTTCCGTTCGTTCATGCGAGGGATTGGCGTGTTGCTCGGACTGGGCAACGCAGACGAGTTGCCCCAGTCGACGGTCCAAAACAATTCACCGTTGAATCCTGCAGTTGCGGAAGGGGTCTTCCCAGGCACCCACGACATCGTGCACGGCCAAAATATTCTTCGCCCTGAAGGCAAGGATATCGATCTGTACCGCTTCACCCTTCCCAGCCAAGGGGGACAGATCAACTTGGAGATTGCGGCGGAGCGACAATCCGATTCGAGCTTGCTCGATGCATCGATTCGTTTGTATCGCAATGAGGGGACATCGGCGGCTCCGCGATGGGTGGAGATTGCAGCCAACGAAGATTACTTCAGCAAAGACCCACGAATCAGCTTGGATTTTGTACGAGGTGGCGAGTACATCGTCGGTGTGAGCGCTAAGGGCAACACATCGTACGATCCGAGCATTGAGGATTCGGGGTTGGGAGGGAAATCGGAAGGAAAGTACCAACTGCGTATCGACTACCGTCCCCCAGCCCCAGCTTCTTTGGTAGATGCCAATGGAGCCGCAACGCCACTGGATGGCGACGGAGACGGTCGTCCCGGCGGTGTGTTCAATTATTGGTTTGTTCCGACTCGCCCGGACCGAGCTACCTCGACTCCAGGCGTTCCCGATCTCTCGGCTTACACCATTTGGGTCGACAAGGCCGCGGTCACCGGCGGCAATGGAACTTTGGCAGCACCTTATAACACGATCGCCGCCGCGCTGGCCAATGCCGACGCGATGTCGCGAGCGTTCCCGAACGGCGAACGGAATGTGGTAGTTCGGATTCTCGGTAATACCCAGAATCGAGCCTACGAAATCGGATTCAATCGCTTTGGTGCGGCGCTCGCCGACGGAGCGACATTCGATGTTCCGAAGAACGTGACGGTCATGATCGATGCGGGCGCCATTATCAAGGTAGGCCGCGCACGCATCAGCGCAGGGAGCTCGACGGTCAGCGTGGACCGAAGCGGTGGCGCGTTGCAATTGCTTGGAACCCCTGACACGAAAGTTATTGTTACCTCGATCAATGACACCGTGGGAATCGGAGTCAATCCGGATCGCACACCTCCTGCTCCGACTCCTGGGGATTGGGGTGGAATCGATTTCCGAAATCGGATCGATGGTAGCGACGAAACCCGTGCAGACCGAGAGAGAAACGGGCTGTTCCTCAATACGGTTGTTCACTCGGACATTCGATTTGGTGGTGGACAAGTCTTGGTGGATGGTGTCTCGCAAGTCATCACACCGATCCACATTGTCGATAGCCGCCCAACAGTCGCCAATAACCTGATCACACGAAGTGCCGATGCGGCGATGTCGGCGACACCTAACAGTTTCCGAGAAGACAATTTCTTGGACCCACGTTCGCAATCGACTGGATTCTTTGTTTCGGACTACGATCGCGTCGGTCCCGATATCCACGGCAACCGGGTTGTGAACAACACCTTGAACGGTTTGTTCATTCGTACGCGAACCGGGGTAGCCGAGAATCCGGAGACCATTACCGTTTCCGCTCGGTTCGATGACATCGACATTCCCCACGTGATCGGTGAGAACTTGGTCATCGATGGTCGTCCTGGAGGCGGTATTCTCGATGTGGCTGCTCCACCGGTATCCATCGTCACGTTGGCAACAGCAGGTGCAGGTAGTTTGGCGGCAGGGACGTATAACTATCGTCTGGTTTATGTCGACCAAGCGGGTAACGAAAGTCTCGCGTCCGTCCCGACATCGTCGCTGACGGTAGCTGCGAACGGTTCCATTCAGCTGAACAATCTACCTCCAATCAGTACCGACCTCCCTTATGTTGCTCGTCGCATTTATCGAAGCGATGCAACCGGTGGCGGAACCTATTCCTTCGTCGCCCAAATCAACGCCGTTTCGACCAGCTTCGTAGATAATGGGACCGTGACCGGTGCCCCGCTCGCTGATCTTGCGGTGAAGGTCCGTTCGCGACTCGATGGCAGTTTGGTCGTCGACGGCGGAACCATTATCAAAGCACAAGGTGCTCGTATCGAGATCCGCAACGGCGGCAACTTGATGGCGGAAGGCTCCCCGGGGCTACCCGTTGTGATCACCAGTGTCAACGATTCCCGATTTGGAATCGGTGGTACTTCGGACACAACAGGTTCGCAAAGCAACTTGGATCCCAAGCCTGGCGACTGGGGAGGTATTTTCGTTGGACACGGTAGCGCTGCTTCCTTGGACAATGTCCGTCTCGCCTACGCTGGGGGTACAACTCGGATCGAAGGTGGTTTCGCATCCTTCAATCCGATCGAAGTTCATCAGTCGGATTTCCGAATGGCGAATTCCCGTATCGAGTTCAGTCTCGACGGTACCGAAAGCGCGACCACCACGAGCCGAACAGGACGTGGAACCAATGCTCCCGCTGCGATTTTTGTTCGAGGTGCGCAGCCGATTTTGGTTAACAATCGCATCGCGGACAACGAAGGTGCAGCCATCAGCATCGACGTAAACTCCTTGAACTCGGACTTGATCAATGATCCCGGCCGCATGACCGGTGGTATTGGTACCAAATCGGACTTCGTCGAGAATCAAGGGCCATTGGTTCGGGGTAACCGCTTGTCGCGCAACTCGATCAATGGGATGCAGGTTCGTGGTCAAACTCTCACAACTCAAAGCGTGTGGGATGACACCGACATGGTGCACGTGGTCAGCGCCACGGTCACCTCGGATAATCTCCACACCTATGGCGGATTGCGATTGAAGAGCTCCGCCAATGAAAGCCTAGTTGTCAAATTCGGTGGGGATTCCTCACTAGCAGGACTGAACGCCACCGGAACACCGCTCGACTACTCCAACCGCATCGGCGGAAGCATCCAAATCGTTGGGCAACCGAACTTCCCGGTTGTCATGACTGCTTTGGCCGACGACTCAGTCGGTGCAGGGTTTGGTTTAGATGGTCGCCCCAACTTTGACACCGACAACAATGGAACATCCGGCTCGAGCGAGTCGATTGTCCGACTGCCAACCGGCCCCGAAGTCGACAACGGCATCCGCATCGACAATGACGTAAACGTCAACACCCCTGGTTTCTTCTCCGCGACGCCGGAGGTGGGCGGGAACATCAGTTTCACCGGTACCTCGGGTATCACCGCCCAGGGTGCTAGTCAGTTGTTTGTGAATGCAAACGTCATTTTCGACTTCATCAACTACATCGATCTGGGTTCGAACGGTGGTGGCTTTGAACTGGCCAATACCACGATTACCCAACAGCCGACCCTTGTCTCTCCGGACTTGGTCGTCAGCGAAGGAACTTTTACAGGCAATAACAATGCTGTGGTTCGTTGGCGAATCGAAACCCGATTCGACAATGGCATCTCGAAAATGCTCAACACGTTGATTCTCGATAGCGATCAACCTTTGGGCGACATTTCGTTTGTGAACTATCTTGATGAGGACATCCAAAGTCCGAGCGACGATTTCTTGTATGTAGCGGGCACACCTGGGCAAGCGGATTTCCGCGCCTACACCATCGACAGTGCAGAGCGAATCGGCTTCTCGCACGGTGGTGTGTATCAAACCGGCACCGACCTTCAGAACGCGACCTACCTTGGCTGGGCTGCGGATCAATACCGCAATTTGGCCAACTCGATCGAGACCAACGGTACAACCTATAGCTTGGCAGGAAACATCAACACCGCCAATCTCCCGCCGATCAACGACCCTCTCCTGGGTCGAGTGTATGGCCTCTCCGATGTGACAACAGCATTCGCGTGGCGTGTCGAACCGAATGCGACTTCCGCTCGGATGACAAGCTTCTTGGAGCTGGTCCCGACCGCGATCGAGAGACAAGCCACTCCGGGTTCCTGGTCGGGCGTCTCGATGCAGACATACTCCAACGATCGCAACGTTGCGGTCGTCACCGAGAAGGAATCCGCACGAGCCAGCGCTCCATCCTCCAATGATCAACCGACGGGCGCCCAATATGTTGGTCAGCTCGCTCGCCAGATCAGTGGTGGGGATGAGAACGCACGGCTGGGATTTGAGATTCAGGGTTCGATCAACAAGCCTTCGGATGTTGACGTTTACAGTTTCACTGCAAACGGTCGCACCGAAGTGTGGTTCGATATTGATCGAACCACAATGGGGCTTGATACGGTGGTCGAATTGATCGCCGCGGACGGAACGATTTTGGCTTTGTCGAACGATTCCTACTTAGAAGAAACCCAACCCGGAACGAATCCGCTTTATTCTACGTTGACCGGTAATTCGGCGAATCCGCTTCGCAAGAGTCCATTGTCGCAAGTCGCGACGACGGCAGCGGGCGAAGCGAGGGATGACTTCAGCACCAACTTGAAAGACGCTGGGTTCCGAGTCGTTCTCCCAGGTCAAGAGAACGTCGCTAGCTTGTACCACGTTCGCGTACGAAGCAGCAATCAGTTCCCCGGACAGCCTGTTGGAACACCTGCATTGAGCAATCCAGCATCGGTCGGACAGGGACGATCGCGTGGTTCTTACCAAATGCAGATCCGGCTTGGAGAAGCGCAAGAGTATCCAGGTTCGTCCGTCTCGCACGCGGACATTCGCTATGCGACCAACGGCATCACCCTCTCCGGGGTACCTCGTCATTCGCCGCTCGTGGGTGAGACCGCGGAAGTGGAGAATGCGAACGTCAACAACAACACGTTTGCAACAGCTCAATACCTAGGGAACATCCTCCAAACGGACCGCAGCACCATTGCGGTTGCAGGTAGTCTCACTTCGAACACGGACATCGATTGGTATTCGTTTGACATCGATTATCAACAGCTTGTGTCACCTCTCGCAGAGTACCTTTCGACCATTTTCGATATCGATTACGCCGACGGCATCGGCCGCGCGGACATGTCGATGTACTTGTTCAACGCAGGTGGCAATCTGATCCATGTAGGGGAAGATAGCAACATCCTCGACGATCGCGCCACATCGCTTCGATCTGCCGATAACACCGATCTGGGACGCGGCTCGACCGGAACATTGGATCCCTATTTGGGATCGGTAGAACTTCCGGCTGGCCGTTACTTCCTGGCCGTAACGAGCAAGACGCAGGTTCCGACGGTGATCGCAAACCGACTCAACCGCAATGCGACCGCGGACGATTCGGGAGTGCGGGTTCAGCCCATCAATGGAGGGCAGTACATCGTCGAAGATCGGGTGGACAACCGACTGGGCAATGCAGCTCAAGGCCCGATTGTGCCTCAATTCTTGCCCGAGTCCTCTCGCGTGGAGTATATGCTCGGCGATGTTCCGATGTATCTCCTGCAAGAGATCTCCAACGGTTCTTCGCAGCTGTATCTAGCCAATCCGTTCACCGGTGAACTCTCCAACTTTGTGGGGACAGCAGCCGGCGATATTCGCGATGTGGCCATCCGTCCGAACGGCGACATCCGCGGATTCCGCGGTGCCATTGGCAACGTGCGCAATGACGCTTCGGCGGACTACATGCTGATCGATCCAGGGACAGGTGCCGCGGTTGCGAACGGTAACTTCGGTGTGACCACCCGACAGCTGGATGCCAACCTTCAGCTCGCAGATCAAAACGTCGGCTTGACCTTCCAAGCCGTAACATTTGCAAACATCAGTGGGTTCCAAGAAGCGGGATTTGTGGTTGCAAACCGAGCCCCGGGCAACGGCGTTCCAAGCACTCGCAATATCCTTTACCGGTTCAATCCCAATACGGGAGCCGGCGATAGCACACCGGCTGCAGTGAATGCGTTCAATATCGTGACAGCTGGTAACCCTGATCCTCCCGATATCATTTTGGGGGCAGGTACGAGCGTTACGGAGCGAGGGTTTATTCAAACCTCCAATCCAGCAGCGGTTTCCACGAGCGTCGCGGTGACCGAGGCGACCCAAGTCCGCGCAGCGAACACGACGTCCTTGATTTCGGACGGCGATACGATCACGTTGCGGGCATTGCCAAACACGAACATCGTGTTCGAGTTCAATGCCGGTCCCGAATTGACTTTGCAATTCGATCCGATCAACAATCCGACCCGCGTTCTCCTCGATGGCGACCAGTTCCTCATCGACGGAGTGACCTATCGAATCACCACCAATCCTGTTCCCCCGGTGATTCCGGGTGTTCGTTCGGTCTTTTATCAGCCGACGATGAACAACGAGCAGTTCGTCGCATCGTTGCGTCAAGTGATCGCGCCGGGGATTCAAATTGGTTTCGATGGCACTCGCGTCAACTTCAGCGGTGCATTGACGGGATCCTTCGGGACGTTGGTTAGCCGTGGGGTCGCACGCGATCTCGGGTCGACCGGCAATGTAGGAAGCGGTCGTGTTGCAGTCAATTTCCTGGCGGAGGACACGGCAGCGACGATCGCAGTTCGTCTCGTGCAAGCGGTCAATTCGGCTGGTTTTGCTGGATTGTCGGCTGTTGCGAACGGAAACGTCGTGCAGTTCGTCAATGCGAATGTGATCGGTACCACAGGCAGTTCGCGGGCGATCGGCATTCCACCTGGAGGAGACATTACCGGTATCGCCCAGATCGGCAATGCGCTCTATGCGGTCAGCAACCAAGGTGGTTTGTATCGCATACCGCAGTCCGCTTTGGAAGGGAACAACCCTGGCAACATCGCGACGTATGTTACTTCGTCGTTCAATCTGACCGGCATCCAATTCACGGGTCTCACAGCAGGGCCTCGAAACGCCGGTGGCGGACAGTACGAAGACGTCCTGTTCGGAACCGACGCTGCGGGCAACATCTACGCGTTTGACACCAACGGAAACTTTGTCAACGTCTTTGCGAACGGCACCTCGCGTGTTTCGACGGGCATTTCGAATTTGAGTGGCTTGGCCTTCTCCAATTTGGATTACAACCTTTGGCACGTCAGCAACAACCGGTCCAACGATGCAGGTCACGGACTCAATGCACCAACCGACCGCAGCGATATCGCTTCGAACGGTGGACAGAGCTGGTACTTCGGTTTCGAGAACCGGTTCGCCAACAACAATGTCACGTTCAATAACTTCAATGATCCCTTAACCCAGCCTCGGGCGCTCGGCACACCACTTGCCAACACCTACAACTTCCCGGGTGGTGCCGCTGGGGTACTTGAAAGCCAGGCCTTCTCGCTGACCGGTATCGCGTCGGGAGACAAGCCGACGTTGTACTTCAATTACTTCCTCAGTACCGAGGATGCAACATCTGCTCTGGCCAACCCGATGCGCGATTCCTTCCGCGTCTACGCCGCAGGGGATGATGGTCAGTGGCGACTAATGGTGACCAACAACGACAATACGTTGGAAAGTCCTATCGAACGAGCCATCGACAACAATTTGGCAGCGGGGGCCGTGGCTCCTGCCGTAGCATGGCGACAAGCTCGGGTGGATCTGAGTTCGTTGGCGGGCAACAAAGACGTTCGCCTCCGCTTTGAGTTCAGCACCGCGGGCGGCATGGGCTATGGCTTCTCCGGTGGCCGAGACTTTGAAATGCGTGTGGTAGCAGGTCGAGAGCTATCGGACGGTCAAACGTTCAACATCGGTGGACGTCAATTCGAAATCGAGATGGGTTCCCGTCTCGTGGTGCCTAGCGGATCGGGTATTCGCAACCTCGAGACCTTCAGTGTTCTCGGAACGACGTTCACGTTCTGGGATGGCACGGGAACAGCTCCAGCAGGGGAAGTGATCAACTACACGGCGATCGACACCCCCAATGAGCTCGCTGTCAAGATTCACGATGCGTTGCGTGCAGCGACCTACACGAAGCCCGTCAACAACGTAAACTTCGCGGATCCAGCGGGTGGATCGGACACCTTGATTCGAGCCCTTTCGGTAGGCGTGAACGGTGGTCTGCAGCAAGTCCGTGGCATCGGAGCGATCGGTGACAACGCCAACTTGGACCCAGCTTTCGATCGAGATATCGATTTGGTCCGCATGACGTTGGAAGCGGGCACGCAAGTGGTTGTAACCGCGAGCGCGACCACGTTGGGCTCACCGCTCGATCCTTACGTTCGGATTTTCGATAGCCTCGGCCAACAGCTTGCATTCAACAATGACTTTGCTGGGACTCGCGATTCACGAATCGTCTTCACTGTTCCGCAAAACGGTGTTTACTTCATCGGCGTATCGGGTTCTGCGAACACGAACTACAACCCGAATGTATCGGGAAGCGGAACCAACGGCGGTTCACAGGGTCAGTACGAATTGGTGATCGATGTCACACCGCGTCAGAACATCACCGTTCTCGACAACCGCGTGCAGCTCGACGGAGTTCGCGACGTCGTTCTCGCGCCGAATTCGACTCTCTCTCTGCTGGGTGGAAACGGCTTGATCGATGGCACGGCTGTTCCAGTTTACATCTCGCAAAACATGACGGCCGAGCAAGTCGCGACGGAAGTCAAGCGTGCGATGGAAGAGGCATTGGTCGGCGTCGATGGATTCGACACCTTTGCTCAGCGGGGCGTGTTCCTCGACATGACCGGCGTACAGATCAGTTCGCCGGGCCCCTTCACCCTCACCTCGGCTCGCCCCGAGGATGCGTTGTCCGAGTGGGGCACCAATAACTTTGGTCCTAACAACAACCCATTCAATCGGCCTGCTTTCCGGGCACAAAACAACGCGTTCGAAGGCGTTTACTTGGATGACTTCATCATCGGAGTCGCGGAGCGTGGAGAGCAAGTGACCGGAACCCGATCGGACACAAGCTTTGTGACGGTCGGAAATAACACGGGACCGCAGGGGGGAACCTACCAATTGGAGATTCGCGGCGGCACCGATTACGGCAGCCCGCGGACGGTTACCAACCCGCGAAGCAATGTGGAACTCGATCTTGTTCGATCGTTTGCCCCCAATGCTCCGCAGTCGGCTTCGCAATCGATCACGTTCAACGCGGCCAGCAGCATTGCGGATGGACAGACCATCCGATTGAGCGATGGTGTCAATGCGTTGGTGCTCGAGTTCGATGACGAATCTCTCCCGGCGACCTCCTCCGCTCGAGGCGTTGTACCTGGAAACATTCGGGTTCCGTACAATCCGTTAACCGGAGAATCCGCTCAAGTGATTGCGTCCCGCATTCGAGACTTGATCAATTCTCCCTTGGTACAGAGTGTTCTGAAGATTGGTGCGATTTCTGCGGACGGTGCAACCACCGGCATTAACTCCGATACGATCTTCTTGGTCGGGACCATCGATGCGACCGTACCGGTCAATATCGGACTGTATCGCTCGACGACCTTCCAAGGGGACCGCAACACTCCGCGAGAGCAAGGTCAGATTGTGATCGAGAACTCGCGAGTTTCCTTCTCGAACGGCTTTGGTATTACCTTGGAAGCGGGCGATCGCGATCCGAATTCCAATGCTCCTAACCCGGGATCGGTTCGCAATACCATTACCCTCAACAACGCGCGGCTCGCCCCGGGCGCGGTGATCGTGAACAACGAATTGGTCGGTAACTTCGGTGGCGGTATTCGAATCGAAGGGGATTCGGTGCAAGGAAATGTTCCGGCTGCATCTGTTCCGTTTGCACGAATTGTCAACAACACGATCCTCGGAGGAACGGTAACACCGGTCTCCACACCCGCTCCATCGATTATTGCAGACGATTTCTACTCGCTCGGTAGCGTCTCGTTTGCTGATGCCGTGGTGAGCTACAACCCGACCGCTGGTGGAGGCCCGGTTCCGATCGCTGGCTTGCAAACCCCAGCCGCAGCGTTGGGATTGCCCGACTACTCGGGAATCGGTGAACCGGTAGCAGGTCAAGGCGTTGTATCGCTCGGTCGCGGAGGGTCCATCGTACTGCAGTTCACCAACAACATTCTCACTGGCTCGAACGACGCTCGCCCCGATTTGGTGGTATACGAAGTCGGTCAATCCGAGAATGTACGAGTGGAAGTAAGTTCGGATGGAGTTACGTACCGAAGCGTCGGTGTCGCATCGTTCAATAATCGCTACATCGACTTGGACGCATTCGGCTACAACAGCCTGAGCCAACTCCAGTTCGTTCGACTCACCGATGAGCTGAACCAAGGTTCCCTCAGTGGCGATTCGGTCGGTGCCGACATCGATGCAGTGGGAGCCCTTTCCAGCCGACCCGGGTTGCTTTACCAAGCGAGCGGGGTTGGAATTTCGATCGGTCCCAATGCAAGCCCCACCTTGCTGAACAACATCGTGGTCAATCACTCGACCGGCATCGCGGTCGACCCGACCAGCAACAGCACAGTGGTCGGTGGAACTCTGTATCAGAACAATTCCCAGAACTCGACGGGCGTCGCCAACAACGGTCAGTTCCCAATCGTAGTCAATCCGACTGTTCCATTGTTCAGCAATGCAGCCACCGGCAATCTCTATCCGGTTCCTGGATCGCTAGCGATCGATGCCTCGATCGATTCACTGGCAGATCGGGCGGCATTGTTGTCGGTCAAACAACCGCTGGGATTGCTCCCATCGCCTATCATCACCCCTGCAACCGATATCACCGGTCAACTCCGAGTCGATGATCCAAACGTCGTAGCCCCTCCAGGGCTTGGCGAGTCGGTCTTCAAGGATCGCGGTGCATCCGATCGTTCCGATTTCTCCGGACCCATCGCGATCGCCATCAATCCAGTCGACAACGATGCGCTGGGAACCGATCGCAATTCATCGGTTGGAACCGTGGAGGTTGTTGGGCAATCCTTCTCGTACTTCGATATCCAACTGGTCGACACCTCTTTGATCAGCAATACCTCCCAAGGCACCGGTATCGATCGATCGACGGTCTCGTCGAGTTCGATTCTCGTGTACAAGAACGGCGAGATTCTGATCGAAGGCTTGGACTATCGCTTCGGTTACGACACGATGAGCAACATCATCCGCTTGACCCCGTTGGCGGGCCTGTGGGAGAGCGAATCGGTCTATCAGATTCGGTTTATCAATACCAACGAATCGATGATTCAGTTGGCGGAGCCAAATGCGACGGTAGACGGTGCCACGTACACGATTCTCGATAATCGCAACGTTAGCACTTACTTCGAACTCGACACGGGTATTCGATTGACCGTTCCTCAGACCGGGAACGGGATCACGCACACCGTGGCGGACGGAACCACCTTCCGCATCGACGACGGATTCCGCCTGGTTACCTTTGAATTCGATAACGATTCGGTAGTCACCCCTGGCAATGTCGCTGTCTCGTTCGACACGCAAGATTCGCCTACCATCGTGGCAGAGAAGATGGTGTCCGCAGTCCGCGGCACACTCCTCAACCTGACGATCCAGTCGATCGGAAACGGCCAGCTTCAGATTCTCGGAAGCAATCTGATCCACGTGCAATCGGACACCAGTCGATTGACGCAATCGGGTGCGACGGGAGTTCTGCCAACCTATGGATTCCGAGTACCTAGCCAAAATGGACAGCCAACCGGGTTCTCCGATGGTCAGACATTCTCGGTACAACGAGGCAGCACGATCCTGACCTTCGAATTCGATTCGAACGGTATCCTTAGCAACCCAACCAATGTCGCCGTGCCTCTCGCGGGAACGGTCGATGGAATCTCCGCTTCGGTTGTTGCAGCTCTCAATGGAGCCGGTCTCGGATTGACCGCCACCTTCACGCCGGGCGGATACATTGCGGTCGGCGATCAAGCGGATTTGCGATTGCTCTCCTCCAACGGAGGATTGCAAGTGGTCGGTGCTCCTGGACGATCCGGGAACATCCCTGTCGTGATCGATTTGCTCACGGTGCAGTCAGCCAGCCAAATCGCTAGCTTGCTCATCCAAGCCATCGAGGCTAGCAACTTGCCGGGTATTGAAGTGACGGCGCTCAACAACCGTGTGTTTGTCGAAGGTGCGTTAGGGGTCGCAGGACTCAATATCGAATCCGTATCGGGGATCCGCGATGTCGCTGGAAACCCGATGCGAGCGACCGAGCCAGACGGTTCGACGGTCACCACAATCTTCCTCGGCGAAGGACTGGATTACGGCGATGCTCCCGATCCGATCTATGCAACCAAGAAGATCAATAATGGTCCTCGGCACACGGTCGTCGAAGGCTTCTCGCTCGGTGCGAACTTGTCGGCCGACGCCGATGCTCGCCCCGATGACTTGGACGATGGTGTCACGCTCGTGTCCGCCACAGCGGCTTACTCGGGTTCGATCATCGTCAACGTGCAAGGCATCACGACGTCGCGAGTCGGATATGTCAATGCTTGGATCGATTACAACGGCAATGGTACATTTGAGCCTTCCGAGAAACTCCCGACCGGTGGTCGATTCTCGAACGGCAACAACACGGTGACGTTTAACGTGCCCAACACGGCCGTAACCAACCGTGATGTAGCGATGCGAGTTCGATTTAGTTCGACCGAGACCCTCGAGCCGGTCGGCCCTGCACCAGATGGTGAAGTCGAAGATTACATGATTCGAATCGGTAGTAACCCCTACCAAAATCCAACGAATGCTCTGGACGTGAACGCGGACGGCTTCGTATCGGCAATCGACGTCCTGAACATCGTCAACTTCATCAACAACACCGGCGGGGGTCGGCTGCCACCAGGAACCCCAGTTCCTCCTTACTTGGACGTGAACGGCGATGGATTTGCAAGTCCGATCGATGTGCTAGCGGTGATCAACTACATCAACTCCCAGTCCGCTGGGGGTGAAGGTGAAGGTTTTTCGGCTCGTGTCAACGACATGTGGGTCGCGGCAACCGCCATGCCGACCTTGGCGACAGGTCGTTCGGACAGCGTTGCGGAAGCCCCCATCGTTACCGGCGACTTCGAAGCGACCGGACTCGATGACTACCTCGCGTTGCTGCCTTCCGAAGTCGGTCCGCAACTCGCGCTGGACAGCTTTGACTGGTCCTCGGTTGCACCAAGCGTCTCGGATGAAGAATCCGAAGATAGTTTTGGGCTGCTCCTCGGTGAGGTGCTCGACGAGTTGGTTTAAAGGTCCCGAGCTAGTGGGAACTAGCTTGAGCTAAAATGTGGAGCGTTCCATCGCGGACGCTTGAACCAAAAGATCCGGAAAGCTCGCGGCGATCATCGTCGCGAGCTTTTTCATTGCAAAGGCTTCACTGGCGAAGTGCCCGATCAGCAAAAGAGCGATCCCGCTCGCTTCTGCCTCCAAGCATTGGTGGTAGGTTGCTTCTCCCGTTAGCAATGCCTCGCAGCCCTCGCTTTTCGCCGCAGCGATCAGACTCCCTCCGCCACCGCACATGATCCCCATCGAGCGAATGGAATGATTCGATTCGTGGGTGCATCTCCATTGCATTTCCGGTAGGTGCCGCGACAGGCGTTCGCGAATTTCCTCCATCGAAGCGGGCTCGGTGAAAGCACCTTTCCTGCCCGATCCTATCGGGGTCCCAGCGACCATTCGACGAACCATCGGCTGCACCTGTGTCAGCTCCACCATATTGGCAAGCTGGGCGTTAATACCTTCGTCCGCATTATCCCATGCCGTATGGGGAGAATAGATCGCAATACGATTTCGAGCTGCGTCCAAGAGCAATCGACCGGTAGTGGTCGAGCTGGTGATGCGTTGTAGCGGCTTAAATGGAAGAGGATGGTGAGTGACCAAGAGATCGATTCCCATTCCAACTGCCTCCTGCAACACCGAATCGGTGATCGTTAAACAGGTCATTACCTTGCCGACCTTGTCCTTCGGGTCGCCCAGAAGCAATCCGACATTATCCCAATCCTCGGCCGTACGAAGCGGGGCGATGCAGTCCAGGAAATCTAAAACTTCGTTCAGGTTGGTCATCCGATGATCTCCATTTGAGCCATGCGTTCCAGCAGCTTCGTCGCCGTTCCGACATAGGCGATGCGCATTCCATCTTGTTTGGCATAACCGCGGGCAAATTCAGCTGCAGCCATGCTTTTCTTGCCAGCGGGCTGGACCTGCTCCAACGCCAGTAAGCCGTCGCCGACGACAACCGCCAACTTCACTTCGGACAAAGTAGGCGCATCGGTTTGCAGGCGTTGGAGCGAAGCCCCTACCAACACAGCCCCGACAGGTAGGTTCGACAGGGGGACGTCGAGGGGAATAGGTTTGGCTCGCTGAATCAACAGGCGGAGGGTGGAGCCATTGGAGCATTCCACATTGGCGAAGCAGCCTGGCCAAGGTTGCAACCCTCTCACTTGCCGATCGAGCAAACGGCAGGGGAAGCGAGGGTCGAGTTCTGCGTCTCCTTTAGCAAGCCTCGGTGCCTTGGTTGCAAGCGTCCGATCCTGGTGAACCCCGGGGGAAGGCGTTGCAGGATCCCAGTTGCGCAGCGTTGTGAGAGCCTGAAGCGTTGCCTCCACTCCGATTTGACTCAATCGGTTCTCCAGCTCTTGGGCGTTCTCTTCGGCGAGCAAGTCAGTTTGGGTCGCTGCGAGGATGGGACCGGCATCGAGTCCGGGGGTCATATGGATGACCGTCACCCCGGCGATGGAATCGCCACTGAGGATGGTCCATTGCACGGGGGCTGCTCCGCGGTGCCGAGGCAGGAGCGAACCGTGCAGATTGATACCACCCAGTCTCGCGGTGCTCAAAGCGTCTGAAGTTAGGATTTGCCCGTAATCGCAAACCACATAGACATCCGCCCGAAGGGATCGGAGCCAGTCGATCGTCATCGGGTCATTGATCGAGGTCGGCGTGTGAACCGACAGCTCGTGCGACTGGGCCCAAAGACGAACCGGACTGGGAGGGGGCGCCTTCTTCGCGGAGAGAGCCTGGACCTCTGGGCGGCAGATCACAGCCGCAATCTCCAATTCGCTTTGACGGAGCGCTTCGAAACTGGGAACGGCAAATGGCCCTGTTCCCATCAGTACAATACGCATGGGCAATCCTTCTCGTGACTTTCGAGTCGATGGTGGCTCGCAGCGATGCCAACCAGCGATAGAATACGCGAGGTTCTAACATTTCAACAACATGATGTAACTAGGGAAGGTCGTCTCCATGAAGAAACAGCTCCTTCGATTGGCGTTGGCTACCGTTCTCTCGCTGGGAACGCTATGGGCCACACCCTCTGGATCGCTTTGGGCGCAGCAGTCGGGTATCGATATCGAGAACATCAGCAAAGAGATTCCTCCCAGCGAAGATTTCTTTCGTCACATCAACGATATCTGGCTCAAGAACACACCGATCCCTGATGACCAATCCAATTATGGGGCGTTCACCGCATTGGATTTGGAAACGAAGGATGCGATCCGTAAATTGATCGAAGAGGCGAGCCAAGCCCCCAACTCCACCTCGATTGCCCGGCAAGTCGGCGGCCTTTACAAATCCTACACCGACCTCGCGACACGGAATGTGTCGGGAATTAAGCCGATCGAACCGATGTTGGCGGAGATCCAAAAAGTAGCGGACAAGAAGGGTCTACTGAGCCTATCTGGAAAGTTAAGCAAGCTTGGAATTTCGAATCTTTTTGGCGTTTACATCGATTCCGACGCGCGACGATCGGACCAATACGCCATCTACGTCAATCAAGGTGGAACGGGACTCCCCGATCGCGATTATTACCTCGACGAGAAGTTCAGCAAGTTTCTCGGCGAGTACCGCAAATACGTTGCCACCATGCTGGCAGAGTTGAAATGGCCCAACGCTTCCGACGTCGCGAACAAAATCGTCGATCTGGAAGTGGAGTTGGCCAAGTCGCAATGGGATAAAGAACAACTGCGCGATCCCATTAAGCAGTACAACAAGATGCCGATGGCTGACTTTGCCAAGTCGATGCCAGCGATCGACTGGAATGCATACGCGACCGCCACGGGATTGCCGTCCGACACCGATTTGATCGTCGGCCAACCCAGTTTCTTTCAGGCCTTGAGCGGTCTGGTGGAGAAAGCAGATCTGGAAACCTTGAAGGCGATGTTTGCCTTCCAAACGCTCAACACTTTCGCACCCATCCTGACCGAGGAATTGGAGAAGAAACACTTCGCATTTTTTGACACGACGTTGAGTGGCGTCGAGGAGCAGGAGCCTTTAGAGCGACGCGCCGTCAATGCTTGCAACGGACTGCTGGCCATGCCCGTCGGGCAGCTCTATGTAGAGAAGTACTACACGCAGGAAGCCCAACAAAAGATGGATCATTTGATCCAGAATTTGCTCAAGGCGTTTGAGATTCGGATCAAGAATCTTGAATGGATGGGAGAGGGAACGAAGAAAGAAGCGTTGCAAAAGCTTTCGATGTTCACTCCGAAGGTGGGTTTCCCTCGCAAGTGGAAGGACTATTCGTCCGTCGAGATCACCCCTTCCAACGTCGTCGCCAACGTTTCCCAGATCGCCGAGTTCGAACACAATTACGCATTGGCGAAACTTGGTAAACCTGTCAATCGGGACGAGTGGTACATGGGACCTCAAACGGTCAATGCTTACTACAACCCAACGATGAATGAAATCGTTTTCCCTGCTGCGATCTTGCAACCTCCTTTCTTCAATCTCGACGCAGACGACGCGGTCAACTACGGCGCTATCGGAGCGGTGATCGGTCACGAAATCAGCCATGGATTCGACGACTCAGGAGCCAAATTCGATGGAAAGGGAAACCTTCGCAATTGGTGGACACAGAACGATGAAGCGGAATTTGAAAAGCGGTCGCAACAACTCGTTGCGCAATACAATGCCTACGAGCCCTTGCCGGGGATGAATCTCAATGGCAAGTTCACGCTGGGCGAGAACATCGGAGATTTAGGAGGTCTCAGCGTCGCCTTTACCGCTTACCAGCTTTCGCTCGAAGGGAAAAAATCCCCCGTGATTGATGGCCTGACCGGAGAGCAACGGTTCTTCGCAGGTTGGGCCCAAGTCTGGCGTCGTAAGTACCGCGAGCCGGAGTTGAAAAAGCGATTGGCTAACGACCCTCACTCTCCAAGCCAGTATCGATGCAACGGGATCGTCTCGAACTTGGATGCGTTCTACGAGGCCTTTTCGATTCCCGTCGGTTCTCCCATGTATATCGCTCCAGAAAAGCGGGTTCGAATTTGGTAGCGAGGAGCGTTTTTGTAACAGGCACCGATACCGACGTGGGGAAGACCTACGTCGGTTGCCTGTTGCTCGAGCATTTGACAAAAGCGGGAGTAAGAGCCCGCGCGTACAAACCGGTTGCGAGCGGGTTCGCAGAAGCCTCTGGCTCCGACGGCGCGAGGCTATGGAATGCGACGGCCTGCCAAGGGGACTTTGACTCCGTTTCCCCCCAACGTTTTGCCCCTCCATTCGCTCCCGCCGTCGCTGCTGCGATGGAGGGGAAAACAATCGATGAAGAACAGATCCTCACCGGTTGGCGCGCTCAAGCAGACCGATGCGAATTTCTATTGATAGAAGGAGCAGGTGGACTTTTTTCTCCTGTCTCGCGCCGATACACCAATGCGGATTTGATTCGGACCTTCGAAACTTCCGCCATCTTAGTGGCGGGATGGAAACTAGGCTTGGTGCATCAAGTTGTTTGCTGTCTGGTCGCGGCGAGATCGATCGGAATTCGGTTTGAAAGAATTGTGCTTTCGGAAGCAGCTCCTCAAACCGATGCTGCGGCCGCCTCGCATCTTCGCCTGCTCCGGGAATCGCTCTCTCAAGATCCCGAATGGAGCACCCTCCCCATTACCGAAATTCGGCACGGCACGACCGATTGGCCGGCCGATGATATCGTGACCCGCTAGGGGGCGATTCGATGGAATCGGATCGGCATGTCGCTATCGGGATTATCGAGCACCATCGCCAGTCGCCCGCTGAGTAGATCATCCAGCTCTCGGCCAATGATCTCGGCTCGCCAACCCGTGACGAGGCTGGGTGGAGGAATGTCAGGGTCGGACCCATCTAGGCGATATTTAACGAAGTCACGCAGATCATCGGCGGTCGCAACGACCGAAGGAGAAATGCGTTTCGTGCGGCAGATATAAGCCAGCGCCGCAGAAAGAAATTGAGTGAGCATGGCGGGTGGTTGCCCCTTACCGTAACGCGCCTTGCGCGGCCAGCTCGGAATAGGGTGGTCCAAGGCATCCGCAATCACCTTGGCCAGTTCGGGAATCAATTGTTTGACGTGGCGATGCTCCATGCCCCGAAGGCTGGCCATACGGCGTTCGTCCCCGTTGCCTCGTCGCGCCAGTTCGATGAGCAGATCATCACGGAGAACCTTCCGGGCGGGTAGGTCGCGTTCTTTGGCTCGTTGCTCGCGCCACATCCAGAGAGCCCGCACGATGGACAAGCTATTGCCGCTCAAGGCTTGGATGCCGCTGATCCGAAACCAATTCTCGCTCGATTCGAATTGCTCCAAATCTTCTTGCCAACGGCTCGTTTCTTCACGGACCCAATGGACCCGATCGAGCTTGCCCAGTTCCTTTTCCATCGATCGATGGAGTCGAAGCAAATCTTTGACGTCTTGAGCTGCGTACTGAAGCTGTTGATTGGAGAGAGGTCGCTTCCGCCAGTCCGATCTCGTTTCTTCCTTGTCCAGATTGACTCCTGTGTAGCGATGCACCAAGTTCGCATAGGAGGCAGGATACTCGTGCCCTAAGAAGGCGGCAGCCAGTTGAATATCGAATAGATTGGGAATCAGTTTTTGCGTGGCCCGATAGCAGAAGAGCGTTTCCTCACGACCCGCATGAACAACGACTTGCGTTTCGGATGAAGTCAGCTGATTCCAGAACGGGTCCAAGCTATCGAGAGTATAGGGGTCGATCACATAGATGCCGTCCGGCACTGCAACTTGAAGTAAACAGAGTTCGGGGCGATAGGAATCCTCTGCGACGAACTCGGTATCGAATGCGACGACTTTGTCCTCATCGATCTGACGGCAAAGCTGATGAAGAGAATCTTGGTTTGTGATATACTGAAATCGCGCGTTCAACCGAGCCCCTAATAAATTGCGTTCACAGATGGATGCCGACGGATGATTTGCCCCAGGCTGCGGATGATCGAAGCTCGGTCCAGGCGTCTGTAGTTTTACTCGGAATCGGAAATGCGAACAACAACACGAACGGTAGCTGGTGATAAAACCGTTCCCATTCCACAGCCGTTGGTCAGCATTCGGAGTCTCGCCGAACTCCAGATCGCGATGGAACAGGATCTTCCTTGGATCGATCTCAAAGAGCCGAGCCGCGGCTCGTTAGGCCGGCCCGACCCAGACGTGGCCTGGTCGATTTACCAGGAGTTTCTTCGGCGAATGGCCGATGCACCCGTTCGCCCCTCCTTCAGCATCGCGCTCGGGGAGTTGATGGACTCGACCGACGAGGTTCTGCAGGATTACTGCAGGCCTTATGGCGGGGACGTTTATTGGAAAATCGCGTTGGCTGGCTGCGATGCGCACAGCGGATGGCAGGACCGAGTTGCCCATTTGGTGCAGTCCGTCTCTAAGCCTTCGCAGTGGATCTTGGTCCACTACGCCGATGCAGAGAAAGCGAATGCCCCCACTTGGGATGACATTCTCCAGGTAAGCAAAGCGTTGGAGTGCGAATACATCCTGGTCGATACTTGGGAAAAGCGGGGCGACTCATTGTTGGATATCGTTCGTGTTGATACCCTCAAGCATATGGCGGCTCACTCCCATGCCATGGGGCTGCAGATGGCAATGGCGGGCTCATTGCGAAAGAGTCAGCTATCGGCGCTTTGGGGGCTGGGTGCCTCCTACTTAGGGTTTCGAGGTGACCTCTGCGAAGGGCAAACTCGGACAGCGCGCATCGGAGCAGATTCCCTCCAACAGTTGTGCGATGCCTTTCGTCAGTTCAGCGAATCAACCCATCCAAGGACGGAATCCTCTCATGTCATCCGGTAGCGAACGCGAGCCACTTTCAGGCGTTATCCGACAAGGAAACAAGGTCGTAGGGTCCATTTGCATTCCGGATGCGAGCGAGGTCTTTATCCGAGAGTTCAATCATTGCTATGGACAGCTTCGCATGCAGATTGAAGAAAGCCGACCCTCGATTCCTTCCCTCCCCACCAACCCTCACACATTCCGACTCCCTTCTTGGTTCCGCCATGTCTGGCACCCACGGATCGAAAGCGAGTAGATCTAACTGTGTTGCTAGGAGCCGCATGGATGGCGCTCGAGGGCAACACGGATCCCCCCAGAGTGTCGCAGCCACCCCGAATGTCCAAGCCATCGGTGAGCCAATTTTATCATCGCCCCTTCGCTGGGATGTGTTCGGCTACGGCTGACCGTTGAACTGTTTATGGCTAGCAGGATAAACGATCCATATGGGTTCTATTGCAGCTTCTTTGGTTGCCCTAGCACACCACCTACATAGGCCATCGGCAGGTACGCTCCTAGCAGGTCGACGACGATGAACCACACTGGGCCGCCTACCATCAGCACCATCGTAATACCACCGAGCAAAAAGAATGTTCCGATGAATATCGCGAGAGCCAGTTTGTGCGAGGCAGCCAGTTTGGAAGCAAGATAAGCACCGGCGAAGGTTCCCATCGCGTGGGCCAACCAAGGCGCGATGAAGTTAGCCGTTTTAAGGCGCTGGAGATTCTCGGCGAAGGTCTCCATATTCGACAGATCGACCCCCTCCGGAAGGGGAATCAACAGCGGACCGATGGTGACGATGCCCATGTTGACAACGCTACCCAGCACGATGCCAGCGAGGACAGCAAAAACATTTCGTACAAGAATCGCCATGGGTAACGCCGCATTCGATAAGGTAAGTCCCTGAGGATGCGGACGGAATCCTACCACATTGCAACGTTGTACCGTCCGTTCGCGCTCTTATTGCCGAATCGCTTCACAGGGCTCTTGCCGATATCTCGGCATTCTTCGTCAAGCCGCTTTGCGAAGGCTCGATGCATCCACGACTTGTTCAGGCAATGGCTGCATCACCAAGGTGCCACCTTGTTGGTCGCAGGCGAAGATGGTGGAGTTGGAATGGCAAAGGCGGGGTAGCCAAGTCGCAATCGCTTTGCCGGTTTCGCTATCGCATCCGAACGATCCATCGATGATGACAAGATCGCTTGGGAGGACCGTGTTCGCGACACGGGAGATCGCGAATTGAGGGTCGCCAGGGATGAGATGCGCCTTGACGCCCAATTCCGCCAACATCCGATGCGCTTGCTTGAGATGCAGGTGGGGCTGACCCGCAGGTGCCGATTCAAAAGGATCCACGCCCGCGTATCGAATTTGCGCAACGCCCTCCGCTTTCGTGCACAGGGGCAACAGGCGTTTGGCTCGTTCCCCCGATCCAATTCCGATTTCCAGGATGGAGGCAATCGGTGTTTCCAGCACGTGCAGGAAGAGGTCCCTCTCACTCGCCGGCTTGGAGAGATAACGCCAATAGAGACGTTGGAGCCAACTGAGGCGAGCCATGATTTCCTCTGATTCGAGACCTTGAAAAAGAGAGACCGGTTAGGGAGTTGGGAGACGCATCCTTGCCCTCTCCTTCCCCCCTCTCGGCAATCGCCAGCCTACAGAACCTTGGAAATCAAGTTGCATCCGTGCAGTCCGATTCCCGTCTTGAGACGGCGGCGGCCACTGATTGGCCACACGTGGAGTATCGGTTGAGATGGTTATCCCTGTTGAACCGGTTCTCTTGCGCAGGCACATCTTCTCCAACTTGCTGATTTTGTCAGAGGGTCGCGTTATGACAGCAATCGAGTTCCAAAGCTGGGAAAGATTGTGGAGAGAATTCTGCCAGCCTCGATTCTTCCAACCTAGGTTTTCGCTGAGATAGCCGTTTTACCTCATCCAAGCCTCATAATGTTCTTGTTCCAGCGATTGCTTTCCAAGCGAACGATTCCTCGTCCAGCTCAACCGGGTGATTCCGCCGCCTCGCCGGTGGGATTTCGCGCTTTCAAGCTGGAGATCGATCGATGCGAACAACGCCTTGCCCTCTCTGCCATGCCCTGGATGCCAGGGGATTGGTCCTCCGACCCACTACCGGATCCCGAGTACCACGCGACCGCACCCAAGACGCTTCCTGGCCCAGCCTTGGCAGCAAATGCACCTGACGTAGAGCCGTTTTTAGCTCGGGCGCATGAGCAGACAGGTTGGACGCAAGTCGCTTCCCAATATGGACTGCAAGGGAATGGGCAGACGGTAGCCATTATTGATAGCGGTATCGCATACGACCATTACGCACTCGGACGCGGATTCGGAGGTGGAGCCCGTGTCGTCGGCGGCTGGGATTTCGCCGAGAATGATTCGAATCCCTATGATGACGCACCTGGTGGATTCCACGGAACACACGTGGCGGGGATCGTCGGAGCCAACTATGGGGTGCACCAAGGTGTCGCTCCAGGAGTCGACTTGGTTGCGCTGCGGGTATTCAACGACTTCGGTAAAGGGGAGATGGCTTGGACTGAATCCGCTCTCCGCTGGGTGCACGAAAATCGAAACGCATTCGAGAATCCGATCACCACCGTCAACTTGTCACTCGGGGCGAGTTGGAACTCGAGCACCATTCCGGCATGGGCAAGCCTGGAAGAGGAGTTGGCACAACTGCAACGCGATGGCATCGTCGTCGTGGTTTCGGCAGGAAACTCCTTCCAACAATACAAATCTCCGGGGCTCGCGTATCCAGCGGCAAGCCCATACGTATTGCCCGTAGCGAGTTTGGATGCCAATCAGCAAATCAGCGATTTCAGTCAGCGCGACAGCCGCGTGATCGCCGCACCGGGGCGTGGCATCGAGAGCTCGGTGCCCGATTACTTCTACGGAAAAGATGGTGTCGCCAACGACTGGGCCAAGGCAAGCGGAACGAGCATGGCTGCTCCCTATGTTGCGGGCGCGAGCGTATTACTGCGCGAAGCGATGGACTTGGTAGGAATCGATTCCATCACTCCTCAATCGATTTATGACACGCTCCGCAATACGGCGTCGAACGTTTTCGATTCGGTTACCAATCAGATTTACAAAGCTCTCGATCTCGATGCAGCCATCGAATCGATCCTACCTCGCGACGAAGTTGGAAATCAGTGGGAGTCCGCCAGCGCCCAATCGGTGCAAAACCGATGGACCACCGATGGCTGGATCAATACACTTTCCGATGTCGATGTGTATCGGCTTCAAAGCAGTCAGTCGGGCACATTGCAGTTTCAGTTCGATACCGAGCACTTAAGCGATCCATCTATCACCTTGCTTCGCAACGGCCAAGAGACTTCGTTGCCGATCGACGCAGGTACAGCCAGTTTCTCCGTCGTCGCTGGAGAGAGCATCGGCATTCGAATATCTGACGGAGCTTCGATCGGCCGCTACTCGTTCCACTGGGATTTCTCTCCCGCGAACGCCACCCCCTCGCTTCCATGGTTTGCGAGCGTGCAAGGGGATGCGCTGACGATTCGCGGGAACGAGAGTGCCAATGCGATCGCATTGGATCTGAGCAACGGCATCCAAGCGACTGTCGATGGCGTGTCGTACCGCTGGAGTAACGATCAAGTCCGCACGGTGGTCGTCGACGGAATGCAGAACAATGATTCCATCCGCATTGTAGGCAGTTCGTTGGCAGACAAGGTGGAGTTGCACCCGGGATCTGCGACCTTGACGAACGAACGGCTGCACCTAGCCATTCACCAGATCGAAACCATTGAGTATGCGGGAGGAGGGGGGCCGGATCGCGCTTACCTTTACGATGCAGCGACAGACGACCGATTGGTCGTGAACCCCAATCGAGCGGAGTTGACGGGGGTTGGTTACAAATTCTCCGTCGAACAGGTCGATCGTATTTTCGTCCATGCTCTTCAAGGTGGCGATGACCAAGCCTTTGTTTACGATTCAGTTGGCAACGACACTCTCAGCGCCCGTCCGCAATTCACAAGCATGAGTGGTACGGGGTATTTCAACTATCTGTCGGGGTTTGAACGCATATTCGCTTACTCCAATCAAGGAGGAGTTGATCGGGCGCTCCTGTACGATTCGGTGGGCAACGACTTGTTCAGCACGAGCGGTGAAGTGACTTCCATTGTTGGAAATGGCTTCTCGACTTTTGCGAGGGGATTCGAATCGGTCGAAGGATTCTCGATGGCTGGGGGTGTCGATCGCGCGATCGTTTATGCCCCAGCAGGAGGCCGGCTAACCAGCGGTGCGGACTTCGTCGGGATGGAAGGAAATAATCGCGCTAGTGTCGCGCGAAGCTTTGACCAAATCGAAACATTTGTTGCAGGGACGCCGGTTACGGCCCCGCAGTTCTCATCGCCGTTCGTCGCGCAAGAGGTCGCGGAATGGCCGTCCGAATCCGGGGTGTTTTCCGAATCCCACATGGTAGTGGGCGGGAACTGGGCCGCGAACGGCTTGAGCTCCGCTCATCCCATGGCAGGGGGTATGGGGGATCCCATCGCGGCGGACTGGAAATTGGGAAGCCAAGCAGAACAAGACTCAGAAGAGGGCTGTGCGTGGTTTCCTGACACCTTCGTCCGCCGGCCGGCCACCTCAGAAGCCATGCTCGACGCTGTGGAGGCGTTGATCCAAGCGGGGCCAGATAGGGAGCAAAAAACGTTGGATCTATTATTTTCCGAGCTGGAGAAGGGGTTTTCCTATTCCACCCAGTCGTGAAAATCTACCTAGACTTCTTGAACTACCAATCGATCGGGGTATTCTCAGAGACGATCGGTTGCGGGAGTTCGCACTGTTTGAAAGGAACTTGGAGGAGCGTCATGAGAAATAGTTTGGTTCGTTGGTTATCAGCCTCGGCGGTGCTTGCAGTTGTTGCGGCCTTCGCCCCGGCGCTGCAGGCCGGATTCGGCTCCAGCGGCGGTAGCAGCGGAGGATCATCCGGCGGATATGCCGGCTGGTCTTATGGCTCGAGCGGCGGGTATGGTTCAAGCGGTGGTTATGGCTCCAGCGGTACCTATTCGGCAGGATATGGCTCCAGCGGCTATTACGCGTATGGAGGTGGATCGTCCGGTGGAACGGCTCAGCACGTCGGTCCACTTCGACGCCTTCACAATCACATCCACGACCACTTCGCTGCCAAGCAAGCGCGTCGAGCCGCCTACTATGGCAGTTCGGGGGGCAGTTCGGGTGGCAGTTCCGGCGGGATTCCTTACGCAGCCAGCTACGGCTCTTCGGGTGGCGGATCCTCGGGTGGTTCCTATTCCCCGATCTATCACTATGGACATGGCTCGTCGGGCGGATCCTCTGGTGGTTCTTCTGGTGGACGCGTATCGTCCTATGGAAGCTCAGGCTCCGTGCAATACGGGACCTACGAAGTCTCCCCGACCTACGAAGGGACAGTGATCGAGAGCGCTCCGTCGACGGTCGTACCACCTGCTCAACCAGCTCCTGCGACCCCCGGATTGCCCGGCGCTCCAGGATCCTCTGCGAAGCCAGATGGAGAAGGTGCGAAGCCCGCCGCATCCCTCGGAACTTACTCGTCCAACAAATTAGCGTCGATCATTCGCTCCGCTCGCATCGACGAAATCCACTTGGTCGTCAATATGCCTGAGAATGCCAAGCTTTTGGTGAACGGCAATGAAACGACCTCGACCGGTAGCTCGCGTCATTTCGTGAGTCGAGATCTCCGTCCTGAAGAATCCTACCGATTCGAATTGAAGGCGTTGTTCACCGACGAGGCAGGGAACGAAGTTCGCAAAACCAAGACACTGGTCCTGTCCGCAGGATCGGCCGACGAAGTCACCTTCGACTTGGACGAAGCCAAGCAAACTGTCGAAACCGTTCTCACGTTGAATGTTCCGACTGGCGCCAAAGTGGTTCTCGCTGAAAACGAGACCAAGACCGAAGGTTCGTCACGAATCTACCGAACCAAGCACCTTCGCGAAGGGGAAGCATGGGATGATTATCGCATCGAAGTCACCTACCAAGGAGAGACCAAAGAGCGAGTCATTCGATTGATCGGCGGTGACCAAGTCGAACTCACCTTCCAATTCGACGACTCCAACTCGGATCGATTGGCAGCCAAGTAAGCAATCCTCGAAGGCGCAATCGAGACGGGAGCGAACAACTTCCTCGCTCGATGCGGATAATCAACACGAGCCCACGGAAAACCCGTGGGCTCTTTTTTTTCCCATTGTTTGCAAAATAAGAATCGATCCTCCACAATACGTGAGGTTTCTCTCGCGTGCGTTTCGATGCTCGCCGTCGGCGAGCCTATCGCGAGAGCTTCTTTCGCCCAATGGTTTTATGTCATGCCCGATACATCTTTTGCTCGCTCCAGCGACGACGTTCGATCGCTGGACAGGAATGCTTTCGTCGTAATTCTTGATGAGAAGACCGCGAAATGGATTCCCACTTGTTCGGAAGCCAACCTCTTCGCCTTGATCGCCTGCGCGGAAGCGGATGCGAAAAACTGGGAAGACTGCGAAGTGATTTGGCCGCATTGTCGCACCAGCGAGGATGCGGTATCTCAGATCAATGATCTGCCGTGGACCACTCTTTCTCTTGAAGAGGTTATCCAATCCCTTCGCGATCGCACCCATTGGATCGCGGTCGATTTGCAGAAATGCAAAGTCGTTAGCGGACCGAGTTCCCCTTACTTATACCGAAACGGAGAAGGCGGAAAGAATGTCCCACAAGAGTCGATCTATTTGAACGTCGCGCCCTGGTGGGTCCTGCAACGAGATGTTGCACCGAACCAAATCCTTGACTGCCGAACAGAGCCTCCCACTCGGGTCCTACCCCATCGTACGGGACTTTGGGGCGACGAGTGCATCCGCTTCTTCGCTTCTGAAATGGCGAGGTTGGTCCGCGAAGGAATCGAGTGGACGAAGACAACCAAAAAAGGGATGCGTGTGGGCAAGCCAGAACTGACGGTGGAAATCCATCGAAAGTGGCTCATGACACCTTGCCCCGCGTTCGATGACCGAACGCCTCGCGAAGACTTGCACATTGCCAAAAATTGGATTTCCGATCTGTCGACCAACCAGCGGTACCGCATGGAACACGGACTCCGTCCTATTCCCCTCCCACGGGAATTCTCCGGTTACGAAACGGCACCGATGGGATCGCATGAAGTCATCCTCTATTTCGAAGCGTGCCGCACGCTGCTTGCATCGGGATGGTTTTGGTTGATCCAAAATCCACAATACCAATCGGCCGCCGACCTGGAGCAACGTCTCAAGGAAACGATGAAAGAGGTGCTGCTAACCTGGGTAAACACCGCGCAAGAGGACGGGCTTACTCCGGCCGAAATCATCCAAATCGAGCGCGAACGCATGCCATTGATAGCGGCCGAAGATCAACATGGGGAGTCCTGCGATTGTCCGATTTGCGATGCCATCGCGTCCGGCAAATTCGGTCCCAGTTTCCTATTCTTCGACGGCCATCATCTGGAACTCGAAGATGACTTCGCATTCTCCCTGAGCAGCACGCTCGAAGAGTGGGAGCACAACGGTGGATGTATGGGAGGAGAGATCCTCGGCATGGACGACGAGGATGACCTGGACGACGAGGACGACGAGGACGACCTGGACGGCGAGGATGACCTGGACGGAGACGGGGAAGATTACTTCGAAGATTTCGACGAGGAGGACGTTGAAGAGGATGCTGACGAATTGACATCGGTGTGGCAGAACTCTTCGTTTTCCATGAATCCCGTTTCAGGGGATGCTGCAAAACTGCTAACCATGGCCTTTCAAGTTGCCGAGTTGGGATCGGAGATCCAAACTTACAGCTCGTTCGATCAAACTCGGCTCGAGGTCATCAAGCAGTTGAATACAGCGCACCGCGACTACCAGTTCGCAATGCAATCGGAGAATGAGTCGCGGGATCGCAAGGCAATCCTGGCGAGCCGATTCAAAGCCATGCTGGAGACGATCGCAACCGACTATCCAAAGCTTGTTTCCCGCGCTGCCGATTTGCAAAGCCAAGTCGATGACCACATGCGATCGTTGCAGACACGATCGTAACCAGAGGAGGACTGGCTCCCAGTCCCTCCGAGCCAGTGCTTGTTCAGCCATGGGAAGAGGGGAGATTTGCTCTCCCCTCTTTTTTCATCTACTTCAAAGCTGCTTGAATCGCTTTTCCGTCCCATTCCGCAGGGGGCAGTCCGAGCAATTGTGCGATAGTTGGAGCGATCGAGGTGTTTTCGATTCCCGATACCACTTCGCCGGCTTTGATGTCGCGTCCCCAGAGAACACAGGTAGCGTTCATCCGCGGATGCGTGGAAAGAAAACCGTGAGATCCGAGTGACGTACCGACTTTGGTATTAGGCTCCACAAACTCAGAGCCTTCCACGGACGCCGATACCGAGTATCCTTCCTTCGCTGCGATCACGGCGTCGGGTGCTTGCTCGACCTCGCGGGGCAGTGGCAATCCAAATTCAGCGAATTGCTCGGGAAACAGGATACGGTCGACACCTTCTTTCCTTTCAAATGCCTTTTCGATCGAGCCACGCAGTTCTTTGGCTTCCAAAGGATTCGTGCAATAGACGAGTCCGATCCCACCCTCGGGGACCACATGCACTCGAGCATCGACGATACGTTTCCCTTCGGTGTGAAGCAAGCCAGCATCGCGAAGCACGATGTTGGGTTTGATGGCGTTGGGGGTCGTCATGAACCCGTGATCCGACACAACGATGAAGGTGGTGTTGGAAAGAATTCCTGCCTCGCGCGTCGCGTCGATGATTTTCGCTAAGCAGAGATCGATATAAGAATTCGCAGTGTAGCCAGCAGGGGTTTGAGACCCAAAAGCGTGGTGGGTGCTATCCACATTGAGCAAGTGAACCAAGAGCAAATGGGGCTTTCGCGTTTTGATCAAATGGCAAGCCGTTTCGGTCCAAGCCCAGTCTTTACCGACCGAGCTTGGTACAGCAAACACGTGCTTGTCTTCTTTCTTGGTAAGCACCCCTAAACCGGTGAGTTCGTTCAGCAATCGGGGAGTGGTGTATCGAAGGGCATCAGGCACATCTGGGATACTATCGTCGAAGGACGAACAGTTTCGAGTACACGGCCAATTGACTTCCGCGGTGCGGAGTCCCATTTCGCGCATCGTATCGATGATGGATTTGGCTCGGACGAGATCCGCGTGGTCGCGAGCGGGATCGATTCGAACCGGAACCCCTGGTCCGCTTCGTACCAAAACGCCATTGGCGAGGACGCCATGTTTGTCCGGGCGAACGCCGGTGATCAAGGTCGTGTGATTCGGCCAAGTGACAGAGGGGTTCGAAACCTTCATCCCACCTTGAACAACAGCCCCTTCCTTCGCAAGCTTTCGCAGCGTTGGAAGCGAAGCGTTGGGGTCGTCGAGCAAATAGGCCGCGAGACCATCGAGAGAAACGAGAATCACATGTCGGTCCAGCTCTTTGTTCTGCGCCTTGAGTGGCGAGGGAAAGAGGACAAGCGTGAAGGCGAGGACAAGAGCGATTGTATGAGAACGCGTCCATCGGGATGCGGTTCCGTATATCATTCGACGCATAGAATTCCTGGGTGGGGCTGGGTGGAGGGAAGTGACCGGGCCGGTGACTCGATTCGTGTTTATCATCGTCGCAGCCGTTCCCAGTTGCAACCTTGGCTCCAGTAAAGGTTGGATGAATCCTTTGGGAAGATCCATGCGATCTCTGGACGCATGAGCAGTCCACCTATTGCAGCTTCTCTTCCTTCGCCCTCCCTAGCGTGGTTCGATTTCGTGCTCGTCGCGTGGGCGAGTGTCTCTCAATCTCGCGAAGGTAAAGGTACGACAATTATGTCTTGTATAGCTTCTTCATCTTCGAGAGCTTCATCGATGACCGCGGGCTCGATAACCCTCTTGTCTTGCCAGCCGCCATGCAGATAGCGTGCAGTGAAGATGCAGGCCAACAAGATCACCCAGAACGTGATGACGCTCCACCAGTAGTACAGACCATTCCAGCCCGTGAGGTAGCTCACAGCTAGCCCACCGAGCACGGTCGTTCCACCCGCGAGAATATGTCCAAAGAGTACAAAAAAAGTATCGCCCGCACCCTTGAGCGCTCCTACGTAGACAGTCTGGAATGCATCGAACACACAATAACCCGCGATGAAGTACAGAAGGGGGCGCAGTGTGGGTCTCATCGCATCGAATCGGGCGGGATCGATATCCAGCGAGTAAACGGTCATCGCCGCATCGGGGAAGCCTCCATAGAGGACGACAAAAATAGAACTGTACGCCAGCCCGATGACCAGACCACTGAAGACCATCCTACGAGCGATGTCCCTCCGCTCGTGAACTAGGTACTTCCCAACCAAAACCCCAACCGCAATACCGAGTCCCACCAAGGGTATGAACGCGAGCAGGTTCACACCGAGCGCGAGGGTCGTCGCTGCTGCGGGGTGCTCCCCCAATCCGCCGACAATCATCATGATGATGGTAAAGCTCCATGCTTCCGCGAGCACCGATACCCCCGCAGGCCAACCGTAGTGAACCAATCGCATCATCAATGGCAACTCCCAACGGAGCGCGGGGCTTCGCATGCCAGGAGGGACATGCGAGAGATCGCAGACCAGTTTGCCCGTCTCGGTGGATCGGGTTCGTACGAACCCGGCGCGAAGATCGGGTAGCGCGAACATGGCTATGACGAAAAGCTTGAATAGTAATGACATGCTGCTCGCGATAGCGGCACCCGCAGCGCCCAATTCGGGAAATCCCCACAAGCCAAAGATCAATAAGAAATCGAAAACGACGTTGATGACGGTCGCACCCAAGTCAGACAAAATCAGAACTCGCGTCCTTCCGCTCCCAGCGAAAAGTCCGACCAAGGCCGAAGCGACGACTGTCCCCCAGGCTCCCGGAACGAGCCAAACGAAATAGGCGGCCTCTTGGGATGCCAGCTCCTCGGGGTGACCTGAGACCAGGAAGAAACTCTTTGCGAAAAAACCAAAGCCGATCAAAACGGGCCCGACAGCGAGAGCCAGCAAGATCCCTTGCCATACCACGGACAACGCTCGATCAGGTCGCTTCGCCGCAAGATATTGCGAAACGAACGCGCTCGTGTAGCCACACAACCCCGACGGAAAGCATGTTAATGCCCAGAAGAGAGTCCCCGCCGCCATCGCCGCCGCAGCCGACCCTTCGCTGTATCGAAAGAGGAGCATGCGATCGACAAACAGGGTAATCGAGAACAAACCCGTTGAAAGCATCAGAGGCCAAGCGGTTGCGATCACCTCCGCCGTATCGCGTCGTAAGTGCTGGATCATTCCTGGGTCTGGGGCTCGAGTGCGCGGGTCGGGACTAAGTGATTGCGGCGAGAGTTGGAGATTCTAAAACATCTCGCAAGGTTCAACGCACGAAGGAATTAATTCACAATCCATCGAGCTACTACCAACATCAAGATGGCTGGTAGGTAGAGAAGAGATGCCCTCAAAAGACGCCGAGCTGTGATATCGTTCCGGGCTTGAAGGAATCGAATCGATGCAATGGCTTGCCATAAACACGAGACAACACCGAGCGAGGCAACGATCCAAGTCAAAATCGAATCAGGTTGCAAAACGGCTATCGAAAGCGGAACCAGGGCGAGGGCTCCCAATACCGCATGCCAACCCGCTGCAATTCCCGTGGGCTCTTCTTTAGTCAGCATTCGAAAGCCGGCTCCCGCATACTGTTCGCGATACAACCATGCGATCGCCATGAAGTGCGGGAATTGCCAGAGAATCACGATCCAGGTCAAAGCCCAGCCATTCCAATCCGTCAAACTCCCCCCCACGGCGGTCCAGCCGATCATGACAGGCAGCGCTCCCGGAAAGGTCCCAACCGCGGTGTTCCACCAAGTAACTGTTTTGAGAGGCGTGTAAACCCAGCAATACACAAACCAAGTGGCCAGACCGCACCCCATCGCAGCCCAATTCACCGCGATCCCCAAATAGAGACAGCCAGCAATGGCTAAAAACCAACCGAATGCAGCGGCTTCAAAACTCGATAGTCGTCCACTAGGGAGCGGTCTCCGCTGCGTTCGCTTCATCCGTCGGTCGCGTTCCTGCTCGTACCACTGATTGAGAGTGCTCGCACTGCCAGCGATCATGGACGTCGCGATCAGCGTGTGAATCCATGTCCACCATGAAACGTACAGACCGTACATCTGCTGCGCGGCAAACATTGCAACAACGACCGTGAGCAAGATCATGACCAAGATCTTGGGCTTGGTCAGGGCCGCGTAATCCTTCCACCAAGCAATGGGGAGTTCGTTGGCCACCGCAACCGGGGTCAATGGAGAATCTTGGCGAGTTGGAGTGGCGACGCTACTCATCAGGAACTCAATTCCGCCCCCCGGCGTTCAACAGCCAGAATGGATGGATAGGAAGATCGGCTCGGAACCACCTCGAAACGACTCGTTGCGGCCCGACGCTCGACGCGACATAGTAACCAAAGCGAGCAAACGATCAACAGCGAACCGGTCGCCTGGTGCCCGTTAATGATCATCGTTTCCCAAAAACCCCGCCCTGCAATGGTGTAATTCGCAAAAAAAGCATTCCATTCCGGCCAGGGTAAGGCGTAATTGGTAACCCATGTCCCCAATCCGAGTGCCACTTGGAGAATAAGCAAAAAACTCAACCATCGAACTGGCGTCCTCAATGCTCGCTGTTTCCGATATCGAGGCAGGTAGACTGCCACCAATGCCACGAGAATTAAAAACGTGATCAGCGTGGCAAAGAGCAAATGGGTGTGAACAAAGGAAACAAACAGAGCGGGTTTCCAAGTTGGAAGGGCATGCCGGAGGTGCGCCCCGAGAATGAGCTGCCCAATCGTGAGAGGAAATAGAATCCGAGCGCCCCATCGCAGCCCCGAACCGATCGGAGCGAAATCCGGTGGCTCCTTTTTCCCAGCCAAGGTCGCATCGCTCCAATCTTTCGCGTTCACCATCACAATCAAGCAGGCCAGCGCAAAGACCAAGGGCCCCACACATCCATGGATCAGGGCGACGATGCGTTGGTCGAGCAAAACGCGCACCCCGCCCAAAAGCCCCTGGGAAATCACCGCGAGGAGAAACAACCAGCTCAATCGGTGCGCCCACGGTCGCTGCTCGACTTTTCGAGAAACGAAGACGAGGACAATTGCTAGAAAGCCGACCAGCGCAGCCAGAAGCCTATGGCCATGTTCCACAAGCAAATCGAACGGGCCAAAAAGCCATGTTGTCCAAGGGTACAAAAACAAGTTGTATCCAAATGTGCCTGGCCAATCGGGAACCGCCATGCCCGCATCATGCGTCGTGACCAACCCACCGAGCCAGATCAAGGGGAAGGTCAGTGCTGCGATGAAAAAGGACCAGCGATAAACAGCTTGGCTTCGCGAAGGTGCCAGGTGGGCGGGCCTACTTTCCATGTTGCACCTCTTTCACTTCGGCTGGTTCGGAATCCTCGCTGCTCGTATTCGCATCGTTGTGCGAAATGGCGAAAACAAATCGGACCAAGTCCCGGAACTCGTCGACGTTCAAAACATTCGGCGAATCTTCTGCGACCGTAGCCGCTGGCATCGGCGTCCCGTCGATCCCCAGCTGAATACGCCTTGCAAGGTCTTCGATGCGATCGCCCCCTCTCAGGGCCCCCAGGTGCAGGTTTCTGGAGCGATTGACAACCGGCTTGAGAGCGCCGAAAGGCTTCATCAATTTCCACTCTGTTTTATTGGCCGGATCGATGCCCGCGCGGATGGTCCAGTCTTTCGTCCATTCGTCGTAGTCCTGGGATATCCCATCCCCTTTGCCGTCGTTTCCATGGCATCGATAGCAAGCGGTCTTTTCGCTACGGAAGAGCTCGCTACCTCGATCGATGGAAGCCGTGAGCTCCGCGGCGGAAAGCTCGGGTACATCGATTGGGGCGGGAATAGATTCGGGGGCTTCTTTCCATGCCGAGACAACCTTTTGGGCTTCAGCCAAAGCCGTCTCCTCGGACACTTCGGATTCATCATTCGCTGCGATGCGAAGCAATCGTCGCTCGACTTCGCCTCGCACGGACAGGTAGATCACGTACTCCACCAAAGCTTCTATGTCGGTAGCGAACTCCTCGCGGTTCCGAAGCGGAGCAAACGAGGGCATTGAGGTACCGGGAATGCCTCGCTCCAAAACGTGTACCAAATCCGCCTTGGTCGGTTTGGAACCGATCGGAGTCGATTTGAATTTGTATGTCCCACGGCGGAAATCGCGAGGATAGGGAGCCAGGAGGCTGGCCGCGGGCCCGAGCCCATCCCCCGAAATCCCGTGACACTGCACGCAGTGTTTGCGATAAAGCCCACGCTCCACTTTGTCGTACGCCCGTCCGACAGGTCCTGCGCTTCGGGCTACCTCTTCCATGTCGACGATGGGAGCCAGTTCACTCGGCCACTTCGGTGCATCAGGAGTCCCGAACAGCGTGAGGACTTGGGCGGAGGCTTCGGAGGCCAACGGTTCGACATCTCCGGGATGCACGCTTTGCAAATAGCCTGCGGCAGCAAGTTCATTCGGAACAAACCGAGGCTCCGAACATCCCGCGAAACCGACCAGGAGGAAGATTCCCAGCAAGGATGCTTTCCACATCAAGCTCGAATCGACCGCACATCGAGAACGGATCCGAGCCACGTATTGGCGAACGACAGGGATCCAAACCACGCACGGGCGAACGAAACCGTGGGCCGAGTCCGCGCAGCAAACCTGGCTTCGGCAGTCCGCGTCCACGACGAAAGGATGAGATGGGACCAAGGCGGGCGCCCTGCGGTTGAACTTCGCGGTCGGAATACCCATGCAATCAACAAACTCAAGGGAGGAGTGTTTCGAATCATCAGCGGATGCCTCTGGCAGATGACCCGAGAAATTGTGACAGGAAACACACGATTTCGGAGGGTCAAATCGCCGCAGCGCACCCCAAATCGGGCTCCGAGGGGGGCTTTTCGGAAGAAAATTGCGTCATGAGGGAAGATTCTGGGAAGGCGGGACCAACCGTGTCACGCGATCTGCGAAAAGTAGTACTGTTGCAAGCGACCAGTCGTCGCAACGGCAGCCGGCGATTTCGAAGGAAAAGCTCGCGAAAATTTTGTAATCGATTGAAGATTTGGCGACACACGCCAGAAATTTTCGGGCCCAGTTGAAGTCAACGCGACAAGCGTTAAGAGGTTCTTGAGCAAATCTCGCCCTTTTTCCAATTATCGTGAGAAAATTGCGAACAACTGGAACGGATTTCGCTTCGAAAACGTTTGAAACATGTAGGTTTTTTGTCAGGTTGACAATTTTATTTAGCTAGCGAAAGCAAGGAGGACGGCACGATGTTAGTCTTGAGCAGAAAAGAAGGCGAGCGAATCGTCATCGGCGAAAACATCACATTGGTGGTATCGAGGATTTCCGGAAATCGAGTTGCGATCGGAATCGAGGCGCCGAAGGATGTGACGGTTGTTCGAGGAGAGTTGAAAGAGAGTGATTTCGCGGTAGAAGGGGGCAGTTCCAACCCCCTATCCACCAAATCGTTGCAAGGAAAGCCTGCTTCGCTACGCGAGTTTGCTGCGGCTGTACTTCCTTTGCAACGTCAGGTGGGCTAGTCGTCGCACATGAGCATTTACGATTTCCCATCTCCTTTAGGGTATAGGCCGAGCACGGCTGGTCTCTTCTAATCGTGCACGCGTTGCGCGCGAGGGCGTTTCTGATCAGCACAGCGCCATCCCGCGTGACGCGTCGCGGTAATGCATGCAAACGGTTCTGGATCTTCCAGAGCCGTTTGTTCGTTTTATGAACGAACATTCTCAATAACCTGTGTATTCTTAGCGGCCAATCTGGCTTGGCATCGAGCAAGCTGCTGTTTCGAAACAGCGTCGCAAATTGGTACGACCTGTAGTGGAATGCGACAATGCAGAGCGTCCCGTTGATTTCTCGCGCGATTCCCCAGTTTGTAGGATGTTCGAGAGGGATGCTGCGATGCAGTGTGCAGAGACAGCCTAAGAGTGTGTTCGATGGTGAGGGGGCGATGACAGCATTTTCAATCACAGAGCACAGGAAGATGGTTGCACGATTTCTCCTACTTGTTGCAGCCGGATTTCTGCTGCTTGGAGTCGGTCCCTCTGCAAGATCCGAGACTCCCACGCCGCGAGTTCGCGAGTCCAAGCCTTGGGTCAAGATGGAGCGAAATGTGGTGTATGGCGATGAAAGCGAGCCGATGCACCGAGGGGATATCTATGTGCGAGGGGATTTGGCTAAGGATTCTTCGTCGAGGCTCCCTGCTGTCATAGTCATCCACGGTGGAGCTTGGACGCTGGGGGATAAAGTCAACGACACGATCCATGCTAAGCGTCTCGCGGAGAGAGGGTACTGGGTCATGTCGATCAATTACCGACTGGCCCCCGCTCACCCCTTTCCTTCCCAGCTGGAAGACTGCAAACGGGCTTTGGACTGGGTCGTGAAAAATGCGGAGAGTCTTCGAGTCGATCCCGATCGCTTGGGAGTGTGGGGATATTCCGCGGGAGGGCATCTCGCCGCCTTGCTCGCATTGCAGAAAGAGGAATCGAAACCGGCGATCAAAGTCTGTGTGAGCGGCGGAACCCCTTTCGACTTATCGTTGATACCGAAACATACGCAGACGCTCAAGGCCGTGTTTGGGGGCACCCCCGCAGAGGTACCGGACATCTACAAGAAGGCTTCGCCGATCGAGTATGTGAATTCGGAGTCTCCCCCCATCTTTTTGTTTCACGGCGAAAAGGATTGGCTTGTCCCCACCTTGTTTTCCGACGTGATGAAACAAAAGCTACGGGAGTGCGGAGTGGAGCACGAGTTTGTGGAAGTCCCCGGCAAAGGGCATTTGACCACCTTCGTCGATATGCAGATTGCCGAGCAGTCATTCTGCTTTATGGATGAGCATCTTCAACCAGATTCGGCTTGGCCATTACCCCAGAAGAAACCACAATAGGGAATTGTTCCACTCTGGTGGATTGCTTTGCTCTCATTCATCCGTACCCCTCTGGAAGCCATGTCGATTGCCCCACCCAGCACAGATCCTGTCAGGACTGAGGCCGTTTCCGCTTCCGGGCCCCTGCCGTTCGTCCGACCCATTCAAATTGGGAACTTGACCATCGATCCGCCGATTTTCCAGGCGCCGATGGCGGGGTACACCAACTACGCGTTTCGGCAAATCGTCCGGGAGTTTGGTGGCGCGGGATTGCAAGCGACCGAGATGGTCAACGCTCGCGGCTTTGTCTGGCTCGACGAACATGACTGCGAGCACCCGGACCGCTTGTGGGGTATCAAGGACGAAGCGCGACCGCTCGCTGTGCAAATTTGGGACAACGACCCGGGGGTGATGGCAAAAGTCGGAAAGAGGTTGGTCGAGGAGTACCAAGTTTCCGTCGTCGATATCAACTTCGGCTGCCCGGTCAAGCAGGTCACCGAGAAGGCGCACAGCGGATCCTACTTATTGCGAGATCCCGAGCGCATGTATGCGATCATCTCGCGGCTCGTCGAGGCGTGCCACCCCACTCCAGTAACGGCCAAGATTCGATTGGGATGCACGCGACTTACGATGAACCATATCGAGGTCGCAAAAACAGTCGAGCGCGCTGGAGCCTCGGCATTGACGGTTCACGGACGGACGGCAGAGGATTTCTTCAAAGGATCCGCGGATTGGGATCGGATCTCCGAAATCAAAGAGCATCTCGAACGCATTCCGCTGATCGGCAATGGCGACCTGCAGACGCCAGAGCAAGTCGTACATGCGTTTCGAACGTATCGTGTCGATGGCGTCATGATTGCACGCGCATCGCTCGGTAGGCCTTGGCTGTTCGCGCAGGCGGCCGCGGCGATCGCAGGGCGGCCGATTCCCCCCGATCCCACGATCGACGAGCAGCGGGAGTGCATGCTCAGGCACTACGATTTGGTCGTCGATCGATTCGGCTCCCATCGAGGAACGATGTTGATGCGCAAATTCGCTTGCTGTTACGCCCAGAACAAACACGGTGCTCGGCACTTCCGAACCCATGTCGGGAGAGTGGAGACCCCCGAGCAGTTTTACAACGTCGTGGAGAAGTACTTCCCCAAGTATGCCGATCCGCAGGGCCCCCAAGATCGCGATGACCCGCAGAATGACACACAGAAAGACTCACTGAGTGTTTCCGAATCGGCTTGCAACGAAAGTTCCTGCTCGTGAAGTCGTGGTCCGGGGAGAGCCACATCCAGCCCATCATCGCGAGCACCAAAAACACTTGGGTGCAGCATGTTGTTCAGCTTCATCGTGCGAGGGATCGATACGCCCAGCGACGCTTTTTGATCGAAGGAGAACATGCGGTTCAGGAAGCGATCGGAACCGGCTGGCCGATCGAGCGGATCGCCATGACCGAGCGATATCTTCGCGAGAGAGCGGAGAAGCTCGGGCCTTTCTCGCCTGAGCTGATGATACAGCCCGTGTCGGAATCGGTGATGGCCAAACTGGCTACGACCGAGTCTCCCGATGGGGTCTTAGCCATCGGTTGTTTCGTCGAGCAAAAGGGGGTACCGGAAGACACGAATTCGCTAAGGGCCGTTCCCTTGATCGTGGCTGTCGAGCGACTGCAGGACCCCGGGAATGTAGGAACCTTGGTTCGATCCTCCGTGGCGTGCGAGGCAGAGGGACTGTTACTGAGCGAAGGTTCGGTGGATCCCTACCATCCCAAAGTCTTGCGATCGACAGCAGGGCAGTGGTTTCGAAGGCCCCCCACGACCTGTAATTTGCAGGAGAAACTTCGCGAATGGAGAAGTGCCGGAGTTCAAATCCTCGGTGCGGCGGCAGGCGGTCGAAGCTACTGGGATTTTGATCTCACTGTCCCCACCGCTTTCGTATTAGGGAACGAGGGAGGCGGGTTGAGCAAATCGGTCTTGGATCAGGTGGATGAAATCATCTCCATCCCGATGAAGGGCGAGGTCGAGTCATTGAATGTCGCGATGAGCGGCACACTCCTTCTTTACGAAGCATATCGCCAGCGTGACCGCCGGCGTCCCGCTCGTTAACGAGCCAAGCCTAGAGGCTCTCACGACGCATCGTCGTCGAGGCACGGAGAATTTTCCCCGACATGAAGGGGGAATTGCCGAGCCAACTCACACTGTTCGCCTCTGCTTGCACCGTCACCGTGATATTGGTGCCGGGTGCCGCATCGGAAAGGAGTGTGGGATTCAAGGTTACCGACCCGGTAACCCCGGAACTCTCGAGCATGTCCAAGATATCGCTGCGGACGCTTTGGGTCGTTGCGCCGGGAAGGGTGGCTGATCGAGCCCCTTCGCGCGACGCATTGATCAAGAGCTGCTTCACCATGGTCATTCGCCCCATATCGATTAGCCCTAGGGTGAACAGGATCATCAACGGTGCGACGACAGCAAACTCGACGAGGGCCGCACCATCGCGACTGTTGGACCGGACCGATCTCTTTCGGTGCCCCAAGCCAGGATTGCGACGGCACGAGACATCGAGGCGCCCACGAGAGCCTCGATTCTTGGAAAGCGGTTGGTGGATGATGTTCAGCATCGGTGAAACTCCTTGTTAATCCACTACTTGACCAACACGACAGGGGAATAAACCGCGTCGCTCCACTGGCGACTTGCATCACCAGGGATTCCATTGCGAACGATCATGGGGGCGGATTGAACCATCAGATACTTTCCATTCATGGGTCCAGTCAGCTTCACAGCCAAGACACGGACACCGACCCAGCGGACGATGGTGTACATGGCGTTGTTGCCATTCCCAGAGACGTTGGAGAAGATAGGGATGATCCGGGTTTGCCCGATGATACTTGCCAATTCGTCTTTGACCCCGGCGCTGATACCGGTATCACCGTTGAGCGACATCTTGCCGTCGTCCGCGAGAACGAGGGGCTTACCGAGATCTATCAGATCGTCCTCCGAGATTCCATGCACAATTTGCCTTGCGATATCCGAGGTCGAGTTATTGGCTCCCCCGATGTCGACGGTCCCTCGGTTTCCCGGCGAACCCGTTCCTTGCGGATACAGATTGACTTCGCGAATTCCGTCCGAACCACTGAGAACTTTATTCTGTAGCGCATCGAATCGATATTGATCGGCGCCTCCCCCGGCCAGCATGGCATCCCAAGTGGATTGGTCGAGGGCGAACGGCAAGAGATCGAGCGTGTTGCTAGACCCGCCGCTCGGCACCGAGAAACCTTTGATCTTAGTCGCCATAGCTGCCGTGGATTCCACCGAGAGATTTCGCCCCGTTTGGCCAAAGATTCGAGCGAAGTACAAAGGAACTTGACCATTCAAGCCTTCTGTCTTCTGAATGCGGACACGTACCGCGCGATAGGGTTTGGAATTATCGGAAACAATGGGATCGTTACCGGATAGGGACGCCATATACCCCAACTCAAAGTCCGCATTCTGTTCCTGACGCGAGAGAAGCGGACCGGAATTGCAAACAGGGTTGGACAACGCGATCGAGGAAGCGGCATTGAGCACTTCGTTTTCGAGCAGGGCCGGGTTGACGTTGCTAACTGCTCCATCATAGACCTTCCAGCAAGCCGCTAGAGCGGCCGCATCGGCGGTTCGTCTCGCATCTGCTTTGCTGACCGCGATGTAACCGATATCGATTGCAAAGGCGAGCATGCTGACGAGGACTCCCATCATGATGACCCCTACGATCATCGCGGCTCCGCGACGCTTTTGTTTCGATCGATGACGCTGAGACTTTCTGATTAGTCGACGTTTGGTTTTGGTGGCGAGGAGGGTGGGAAAAAAGGTTCGCATGGTCCGTACTCTCTGTTATTTTCGATTAGATGGTTTCAAAGGAGTCTCGAATGAAGAGTGATAAACTCATCATTGCTGAACGATCTCTCGATCAAAGTTGAACTCGTTCACACCCCCTTGAGATGTGAACAAGCGGACTTTTACCAGCTTCAGCGACGCGACTCGATTGGCTGCAAACCCAACGCCAGAGGAATCGGCAGACAGTGTGGGAGAGTAATCGTTGAGATTTGTCAGCGACGTAGATAGCTTGACCAACATCGATGGACCGCCGAAGTTCCCCCAGGTTTGGGAAGTACCCGACTTGATGGTGAAGGAGAGTTCGCCATTGCTGATGGAGAGCGACTGGGTCCAACGGACCGTTTCGCCGGCGATGGCGAGATTCTCCCCTTGATGCCCCAATCGATCGTCGACTTGATCGGCATCGATCATCGCCTTGGTCTGAAACCCACCCCCTTCGTATTCGGGTCGTTGTGCGTGATTGAGCTCGACACCAAAGTACACGCCATCCATCGAGGCAGAGGGACTCATCCATGTGCTGACTTGCGGAGCATCTTGAAGCGGATCGGGGGTTTCGACAACGAGTGCCCACTCTTCTTCAACCTTCACAATATCAAAACTGCTCTGACCGTAACCAATCGATGCGCCGAAGCCTATCAGGCAGGCGACTGACAACGACCTCTTCAACTTGCTCAACATGAAATGATTCATAGCGACCTCTGCCGTGGGATAGGAAAACGATGAGCGTCGGCCTGCAGGGGCTAAGCAGTTCCAAAGGGAAGACTAGGTCATGCCGTTATGGAAGATCAGGAGGAGAGCGATCTTGGTCGACAATTGCCGAAAGTTGCCACGGGTAGCGGCAAGATGTAACGAAGATTCCAAATATGCGGGAGGAATCTATCGTGCGATGGCTAGGACATCCGCCAGCTGGATGTGCCCTTCGTAGAGGGTTCGTCCTAAAATGGCCCCGTGAGTGCCTTGCGCGACCAGCCGACGGATATCATCCAATGTGGTAACGCCCCCGGAGCAGATCACGGGGAAGGGACTAACTTTTTCCAGTTCGGCCAAGGAGTCGAAATTGGGGCCGGACATCATCCCATCTTTGGAAATGTCGGTGTAGACCACCGCGACGCAGTTCTTTGTCAGTTTCCCGATGCCGATGACCAAGTCGCTCGCGGTCGTTTCCGACGTCTTCAACCATCCTTCGGTTGCGACTTTTCCATCCCATGCGTCCAAGCCGAGGACGAGATGCCCGGGAAATCGATCGCACATCTCGGCGAACCAGGGCGGATCTTTCAGGGCAGAAGTCCCTACAACCAATCGGGAAAGGCCGAGATCGAGCAAGCGTTGAATCGTTTCGACGTTCCGAACGCCCCCGCCCAGCTGAACAGGGCGTCCATTCGCCGCTGCAACAATCTCGCGGATGGCCGTTTCGTTGACCACGCTACCGGATTTGGCGCCGTCCAAATCGACGCAATGGAGAAATCGAGAACCTTCGTCAAACCAGCGTTTCGCCACATCGCCCGGGGAATGGGAGAAGACGGTATCGCGACCGTAGTCCCCTTGCTGCAGACGGACGCAATTGCCCCCAAGAAGATCGATAGCTGGCCAAATCTCCACGTCGAATCACTTTCTACTTACTGCGTTGGCTCACGGCTCGGCCCGACGGAGCGCTTCCTCCGGCGATTTCACGCTGCGTCACGTGACGTCCGTGCTGCGGAGGCACCATGCGGTGGAGGACAACTGGAATGGGGTTGGTGTGAACAACGACTTCACGACCATTGACCATCTTTTTGTACTGACGGGCTTCTGCCGTGGATAGGTTCAAGCCGAAACCGACGACCAAGGCTAACGCTGCCGTAATGAATTGGAAGTTTCTCATGATGCTTCAAAGTAAGGTAGGTGAAGAAACAGGGATACTGCCACAACCTGCCACACGATCGGATGCTAGCTTATCGGGATTGAGTAGAAAGTCCAGCGAAACCGAGCCGCATGCGACAATCGTCCGAATGTGTCGATTGTTCGGATGACACCTTCGGCAGTCGACAAGAAACGGAAAGACGAGTTGGAGTTCCCTTGAGTTCGCGCCCTGCTTGGATGAATGTGGATGTTCCCAGGAACTTTCCACTCTCTCGATGCCGTACCGCTATGCATTCCAGTTGGCTTGTCGAAATCGCCAGTGTTTGGGCCTACCACGCTTCCGCTCGCGTCGAAGAAGACCTGCCCTTTCCCTCCGAAGCCGTCCATGCGTTCTGGGTTCAAAACCGAACTCGCTTTAACAGTTGGAATGCTTTGCTGACAGCCCAACAGCGCCGGATGGAATCTCTCAGCATGGGGAGCCGTATCCAGGCTTGGCAAAAGCTCAAGTCGCTGTTGGAAGAGATCCTGCTAGCGGAGCCGCTTTCCCGCGTCTCCGTGGCGATCGCGGCCAGACTCGAATCGCGACGTATCGACGATGACACGCGAGCAATCCTCCACAACGTCTACACAACCCATCAAGAGGTCCGACACCGCTGCCTCAAAATCATCTCCCAAGGAATCCTGTCGGGAAATCCAGAGGCGGACGAACTCAATTCCTTGCGCCATTACTTGGAACATTGGACCGATCTACTGCTCGGTTACTTTGCCAACCACACTGAAGCCATTCAGTACTCGCATAACCCGACTCGCGTCGCGGAGTTCTCCGAAGAATACAGCGACCGCATGCTGGGAGAGCAATCGAAATTGGTTTGGTCGTTGTTGATTGCCAGCTGCCGCGCCTGGCTGAACAAACACGTCGCTCACCGCCCCGTCTCTCCGCGGGTCAACCAACTCATCTCCGAAGCAGCCTTAGGAATGATCCACCCCAATCTGTTCGATTCGATGGGGTTGATGCGATCCCATCTCGTGCATCGGATCGAAAAGGGATTGGATCAGGCCGGGGAAACGATCCAACGCCTCGAAGACGGCTCATGGGAAAAAATGTCCAGCTTGGTGGTCTCCCCAAGCAAACCGACCAACCGGCGATTACCCGCCTGAAGTAGGGTCCCAACCTAGCCGAAGCCACAAATTCAATAGATTAAGTCCATTGAATACCATGTGAATGGTGATGCATGTCACCAGGCTCTGCCTCCACTGGTAAATCCTGCCCAACGCAATCCCAAAGAAAACCAGCGGTACCCAGCTCATTCCATAGCTCAAATGCGCTAATCCGAACAATCCGCCGCTTACAATCGACGGCCACCACGGGGGGGTGTACGGTGCACTCGGTTGTTCACCGTCTTGCAGAGAAACCCGTGCGGAAGGGAGCCAGCCACTCCAAATCGAGCGAGGTCGGTCACCATAGTGAATCGATTCCATCCATCCGATCAACAGGGTTCGGAAAAAGAACTCTTCTGTGATCGGTGCGACAATGACTGCCATCCACGCCACGAGGCCGAACAACCACGGATAAGCCTCCATCGTATCGATCACAGGATGCTTGTACTCCACACCACTCCACATATTGACTGCGTACGAAAGGCCAAACAGGAGCGGAAGCAGGAGAAAGAGAAGCCAGACGCCGAAGAGGATGTCTTCTCCAACCCGTCCTGTCCTCCAACCTAGCGAGGCAACAGGACAGGACGTGCGTGCCACGATCATAGCGATCACGATGGCCATGGCTAACAACTGAAAACTCGTCCCTATCCCACCCGCTATGATTCGATCCGGCGTGACCTTCCCCCATGGTCTATCGGAGTCGGTCCCCGCTACCGGTTCCGTTGCATCCGGCATCGGAGCGACCGATTCGGTCGGCGTGTCGTTGCTCGGCGGTTCGTCGACCACCTGCGCCGCGACTTCTTTCTCCCCGACGAGACTTCGCCGAAAAACTTCGACGGAGATTTGAAAGAAAAAGACCAGTGCGACGACGAGAATGCAATCGACCAATCCAATCGTCGCCAAGGGACCTTTGGCCTGTGGAAAACGCTTCCGCAGTGACGGAACGTTCGACAGCAGCGTCCAAGCCGCCACGATTCCTGCCAGCATGGCAAAGAGGACAAACCCCTGCACCGAAGCGTAAAAGGCTTGTTCGGGCGTCAAGTTCTCGACATTCATCCTCGGGGCTTTCGCACGACGAGCATCACATATTCCAAGCCCGAGATCACCGTAAGTCCCATGGCCAGATAGACAACGGCTTGGGTCGCAATCCGATAAATTGGACTTGTATCCCCCTGGTAAAACTGAAAGAGGACCATGGCTACTGCAGCGCACTGCAAAACCATCTTCCATTTCCCAAGCTGCTTAGCGGAAAAATCTCCACCTTGTCCTTCTACCATCGCTCTCAGACTGGTGACCAGTAATTCGCGGCCTACGACCAAGGTTGCCATCCATGGGCGAAGGGGACTGTTTGGAATAGCAGCGATCGCGATCATCGCGCCGCAGATAATAATTTTGTCCACAAAGGGATCGAGTATCCTGCCAAGCTTGGTCACTTGATTGAAGCGACGGGCCCACCAACCATCGATCCAGTCGGTGCTGGCTGCGATCAAAAAGCAAATCATGGCGGGTAGGTAACTACCTGCTTCGATGAGATAGAAAACACCGAACGACAAAAGCAATCGCAGGCCGGATAGTGCGTTGGGAACGTTCCAATTCGAGGAGAGCTTCAGGTCCCTATCGCTCACGGCGCATCCCCCACAGCGGCACCGATCAAATCGTAGTCCTTGTACGAGACGATCTCACACTCGACAAGATCCCCAATGCGAATGGGGCGCGAGGCATCTCCGGTCACGAATACCGTGGAGTCGACATCCGGAGCATCGGCATACGATCTCCCCAACCAGACGTTCTGCGCGGCGTCGACCGCTTTGTCGATCAAGATTGGGAGTCGTTTCCCAATTTGCTTTTGGCACCAAGCAAATGCGTTTTGTTGCTGAATCGCCATCAAACGATTGCGACGTTCCTTTTTCACACGTTCTGGCAAGTGATCTGGCAGTTTGGCTGCGGGTGTATCGGGTTCGACGGAATAGGCGAACACGCCAAGTCGTTCGAACTGCATTTCCGCGACGAAGTCTTCGAGATCTTCGAACTGTTCCTCGGTCTCTCCCGGAAAACCGGCGATCATGGTGGTTCGCAGGGCCAAGTTCGGGATGTTGCGCCGCAGATTCGTAATCAGGGCATGGGTTTGTTCTTGGGTCACGCGCCGCGACATCCGTTTGAGCATCTGGTCGTTGATATGCTGAAGCGGAATATCGATGTAGGGAAGGATTCGCTTCGCCGTTGCGATGGTTTCCATGAGATGGTCATCGATGTACATCGGATAGAAATACATCAACCGAATCCAATCGATCCCGTCGACTTGGTCGAGCTGCTGAAGCAGTTCGGACAATCGAGCTTCTCCGAACATATCCATACCATAGTAGGTCGTGTCCTGGGCAACGATGATCAACTCTCTCACACCTTGGTCGGACAACCGTCGGGCCTCGTCCAAGATTTTGTCCATCGGTTTGCTGGCGTGCTTGCCCCGCATTTTGGGAATGGCGCAAAAGGTGCAGAGACGATCGCATCCTTCGGAGATCTTCAAATAGGCGAAGTGGGGCGGCGTGACTTGCAACCGATAGTCGTCTGAAAGAGCGCGAATGGGAGCGGGGCGAAAAATGCTCCGTTGCTCATCGAGGCCATCCATGAAGCGATTTACAATCGTGGTGATGTCGTCTCGCCCAAACACTCCCACCATTCCATCGATTTCGGGACGGGCCTCCAGCAGTTTTTCCTGCTGCCGTTCGGCCAAACACCCGGTAACGATAACCCCTCGGATCTTCCCTTGGCGTTTGAGCTCCAGCATTTGATCGATGGCATCGAACGACTCTTTTCTCGCGTTGTCGATGAAGCCACACGTGTTGATGACGACAAAATCGCTGTTCTCGGGGTCGGATACGAGACGGTAACCATCCTTTTGAAGGAGTCCCAGCATCTGCTCGCTGTCGACCAGATTCTTGGGGCACCCCAAGCTGATAAACGAGTAGGAACCTCGACCCGCATCGGAGGACATGGGGGATGCACTAGGTGCTGGTTGATCCACGTTGACGATAGGTAGAGCACGCATGCGATCGAGGAATCCGGTACGAAAGCTGAATAGACGGTTCGTAAGCGTTGGACGCGAGAGGCGGTTCGAGCCGCGTCTGGTCCAAATCAAATGTTCTAATCCCTCCGATGATAACAGGCCCCCCATAACGTGCCAGTAGATAATTCCTTCGTATGGGCGCGGACGGGGGGGATTCTGCCGAGCGAACCGACGGCGAAGAGTTTTCCGGTTGCGTGAACGCGCATTTTTCTTCGGATATGGCCGCTCCTTTCGTTCTGCTTGTGCGGATTGTGAGTTGCCGCACCGGAATTTTGACTCGAGTTCCCGTCCCTGGATTGCTTGACGCGCACGTCGAATTCCGATGTTCGACAACGTGAGTTAGCACACCTTTGGATAGGGTGAGCTTTGTCATGGCCTATTGAAGTCGATCGGGCCGAGTCGTGGGGAATGGATGCCACGTCTAAGGAAAGACGTATTAAGCAAGGAGCTTTGCGGTGAAAAAAATTTGGTTTCATGGGCTGGCACTGTCCCTGGGGATGTCGACGCTGCCCTCAATGGTTCAAGCCCAATATGCGGGACAATCCCAGTACGGGGGGGCCAATGGCGGACTCAGCCCCAGTTCGTTTCAGTTACCCCCTCTTCCAGGCCAAGGTACCCCGGCGGCGCCTCGTGCCGCGATGGGATCTCCCTCAACCAGCCAGCCTCAAAACGCGATGGTTTCTTACGCCCAGCAGGGAGGAACCATCGGAAGTGGCGCGCTCGACCCTTACTCGCATGTTCCCCTTCCTCCGGCTCCACCTGCTACGGCTCCCGGGAAACTCCCGATGCCGAACGCAACCCCCGAGCCCTACACGCTCGGTCAACCGCTCCCTTATGAGCTTTCGCCCGCTCCCCAGCACTCCGCACCTCAGTATCCCAATCCTCAATATCAGGGTGAAGTGGTTCAACCCAGCGCCGTACCAGCGTATTCCGGCGATGGCTATTCGTCACAGTTGGCTCCGAGCGGCTCCGACAGCGGATGTCCGACCTGCGCGACAGGTAATTGCTCTGTTCATGGCGGCAACTCCACGTTGCTCAGTCCCGCTTATGGCCTAGGTGGTTCGTCCGATGCGTATTGTGAAACTGCGCCGACGTGCGGTCCATCGATCGTTTCTCCGAATCCTTGGATTTTCGGTGCAGGGGCTCTGATCTTCACGCGTATCGACGACGCGCCTGTCCGATTGACGAGCGACAGCAACATGCCAACCTACCCGTTGCTCACCACTGCCGATGCTCGCATGCGAACATCAGGGGGCGTGCAGGGTTCGGTGGGACGTTACTTCGGATGCGGCCGATTCGCTTTGGTCGGAACCTATTGGGGGATTTACAATGACGAGCAGTCGACGGTCATCACGCCACCTCCAGGCGGTAATCTGCGATCAGATCTTCCTTTCACGCTTCGCCGGCCTGGTGATACGGCCACTCCGGGTGATCCCTACGGTATCACGATGCCAGCTCAAAACGTCTACGACTGGTACGACATGGCGGCGGCCCACCGAATCCGGCGAGACTCGGAGTTTCATAACGTCGAACTCAATCTTTTCTCATTCGCCCTGGGTGGCGGGGCTCGTCAAGCCTACGCGGACTGCGGGACGGGTGGCCATTGCGGACTGTTGGGTAGAGGCGGTATGGGAGCGGATGCCTGCGGAACCTCTTGTGCACCCACAACGGGGCCGACTGGTCCGTGCGCACCATGGTACGGAGCCCAGTGCAGCCGTCTCAGGCTCAGCATGTTCGGGGGTGTTCGCTGGTTCCGCTTCGGGGATGACCTGGAGTATGCCACCAGTGAAAACGACACTATGTTCGGGGGCGCCGACGACTTCTATTATCGCAACAATGTCACCAATGACTTGGTCGGATTCCAGCTTGGCACCCTTGCGACGTGGTGCACAGGCAAACGGGTGAATCTGTACGGTAGCACCGCTTTCGGAGTCTACAACAACCACATTCGCGCCGCGACGTTTGCGGGAACCACCACCCAAGCTGCGACCGTGATGTCCGCGTCCTCTACCTACGATGGCCGCGAATATGCCTACGACAATTCGACCAACGACATCGCGTTCCTTGGCGAGGGAACACTCGGAACGGGAATCTGCCTGTGGCGAGGATGGAGCGCGAACTGCGGATATCGCGTCGTCGCCGTATCGGGTGTCGCGACTGCCGTTGGACAAATACCACGCGATTTCTCCAACGGTCTTGAGATCAGCAAGATCAGTAACGATCGCAGCTTGATCCTCCACGGTGCCGTCCTCGGATTGAACTACAACTTCTAGTCATTGTAGCTGAGACACGGTCCACAAAAGAAAGTAAGCCAGCCGGCAGCGATCTCGCTCCGGCTGGCTTCGTTTCGTTCCCGGTTACGAATGGCCGTTATGAACGGCCCCGTTCTTCGGTTCTTTCGTATACACCTGAAGGAACCCAGAGCTATGAGACCAAAACTGCCTTGCCACTCTGCGACTCTCGGGTTGGGGATTCGGCCTTTAGCCGGTACGATGGATTCGGCTGCGTTTCCGTTTCCTTTCCCTCGGGTATCACCTTTGCGTTCCCTCCCCTCCTTTCCAAAAGAACTGGCAGGTGTAGGGCAGCTGCGAATCGGAGCGGTTTCTTACCTGAACTCCAAACCGTTGATCGAAGAGCTGGGACTGTCGCTCGGCGAGCACGGTCACCTGTCGACCGATTTGCCGAGCCGTCTAGCGGATCAATTGCACCGAGGTGAGATCGATATCGGGCTGATCCCGGTTTTTGAGTACTTTCAAAATCCCGCTTTCCATCTTGTTTCGACATCCGGAATTGTTTGTCGTGGTCCTGTTTGGTCGGTTCGACTGTTCTTTCGGTGCGATCCTTCCAAAGTCCGTACACTCGCGCTCGACGAAGGGTCCAGGACGAGCGCCGCCCTTTCAAAAGTTCTTTTACACGGAGAGCTCGGACGCATTCCGGAAACTCAACTCCTGCCAATCGACGCGGATCCGGAATCGGTCGAAGCAGATGCCGTGCTACTGATCGGTGACCGAGCCATGCACCCGGAGCGGTATGCCGAGTCATTCGTGAGCAATTGGGACCTTGGGCAAGTCTGGTGGGAAAGAACCGGACTACCTTTCGTGTTTGCGGCTTGGGTGGCCCGCCCGATCGCATTCGACAGGCTCTGGATTGGGGAATGGCTCGACAGGATGCGAGACTATGGCCGAGAGCGAGTCGCAGAGATTTCGACCCGCCTTTCCGAGTCGTACGAGTTAACGCATGAACAATGCCTGGATTACTTGACGAACTACATTCACTTCGAAGTCGACCAAGAAGCACGAGCGGGACTTGAAGAATTCCGCCGCAAATGTCACGATCTCGGATTGGTTCGTACCGAAAACACCTTGCCAGCAACGGGGAAGCCATGATCGCTACCACGCATTCCGTCGACGCCATCTTGCATCGAGTACTCGATGGTAATCGACTCTCGAACGAGGACGCGCTTCGTCTTTTAGAGAGCAATGAGCTGGCCAAGATCGGAAACGCCGCCAATCAAATTTGCGAGCGAAAGCATCCCCAGCGCTATCGCACGTACAACATCGATCGGAACATCAACTACACCAACATCTGCACCGCCGTTTGCGATTTTTGTGCGTTTTACCGTTCTCCGAAAAGCGATGAAGGGTATGTACTGCCGCGGGAAGAACTGCTCGAAAAAGTGCGAGAGACGGTAGAGCTCGGTGGAAACCAGATCTTGATGCAGGGGGGCCTTCATCCCAAATTCACCCTCGATTGGTACGAAGAATTGCTGCGGGACATTCGCTCGAATTTCCCTGAAGTCAACATTCACGGTTTCAGCCCCCCGGAACTCCATCACTTCTCGAAAGTGAACAAGCTCCCGATTCGCACCGTCCTGGAAAGATTAAAGGAAGCGGGCTTAGGAAGCATCCCTGGTGGTGGTGCGGAGATATTGGTCGATCGAGTTAGAAGCGAAATCACCCGTGGCAAAGTCATGTCAGATGATTGGCTAAACGTCATGCGCGTTTGGCACGAGTTAGGTGGTATCAGCACCGTGACCATGATGTTTGGCCATGTGGAAACACTCGCCGAACGGATCGAACACTTGGACCGAGTCCGTCAATTGCAAGACGAAACAAATGGCTTCACCGCCTTCATCTGCTGGACGTTTCAACCCGACCACACGCAATTGGCCCACATCCCTCCGACAGGATCGTTTGAGTACCTCAAAACGCAGGCCGTGTCACGGCTCTATCTCGACAACATCCCCAACATTCAGAGCAGTTGGGTCACGCAGGGGCTGAAGATCGGGCAGCTCGCCCTTTCTTATGGTGCCAACGACATGGGGTCACTCATGATCGAAGAAAACGTTGTCGCCGAGGCTGGGACGGTGCACTACCTCACGCTGGATCAAATCCGTTCCGCGATCGAGGAGTATGGATTCGAGGCGAGGCAGCGAGACGTCCACTACCAATTGGTATCGCAGGACCTGGAACAGAGGGCCATCGACGCGAACCGAAAGAACGATCGAAAGAAACAAGCGTTGCCAATCGCCCAGTGAGAGGTCGATTTGAGTTAAACTACTCGTCCGCGTACGAAGTGTCCCTGCTCAAACCCTGATCCTCTCCGAATGCTCTACGAAGCCAATACCCTCGCCATCATCGTCTTTGTTGCCTTGGTCGGTGCAACACTTGGATTTAGCTTTTGGCTGGGGGCTCGTGCCAAAAGCAGCGCGGCCTACTTCGCCGCCGGTGGCCAGATCCATTGGTTCGTCAACGGAATCGCATTCGCCGGCGATTACCTTTCGGCTGCATCCTTTCTAGGGATTTGCGGCATGATCGCTTTCTACGGATTTGATGGATTTCTGTATTCCATCGGATATTTGGCGGGCTGGATCGTCGCCTTACTCGTCATTGCCGAACCCCTCAAACGCCTTGGAAAGTTCACGTTCGCGGACGCCCTCGACAGCCGCTTTCAATCGCGAGGCATTCAAGCAGCTGCGGGTGTCAGCACGCTGATTGTGAGTCTTTTCTACCTCATCCCGCAGATGGTCGGTGCGGGCACCTTGATCAAGCCGTTGCTCGGGCTCGAGTACTGGCATGGGGTCGTCATGGTGGGGACTGTGGTTATGGTTATTGTGGTAACGGCCGGCATGGTGAGCACGACGTATGTTCAATTCTTAAAGGGTGGTTTGCTGGTCCTCTTCTCCCTCCTGCTCACGGTATTGATCCTGGCGCGCGGTCTGCAGGTCGCCCCTGCGGAAAAACTAAACCAAACACAGACCATCGTTGTGGATGCCCAGGACAACAAAACGATCGATGGCAAACCCCTAGGTTTGGGCGCCGAAGAATCGAACGTCAAGCCTGTGGGCTACCTCAAGAGTTTGCCGGGCGGAATGACCGAAACGGGCCCCCTCGGACCGATTCGATATCTCAGTTTGCTGGCTCAGTCCGAGATCGAAATCACGACGCGCAAAGTGGAGAAGACCGCGGACGGACGAGTCGAAACCTTGACGCCCAAAACGTATACGGGCTCGGAATTGCTCACCCCTGGCAATCTTCCTTCGTTTGCAGGGATCCGTGGCGATAGCTGGTTTCCCAAACTCGACTTCATTTCGCTCATGCTCGCCCTGTTTGGTGGTACCGCTTCGCTGCCGCACATTCTGATTCGGTACTATACGGTCAAAGACCAAGCGGCCGCGAGGAAGAGCACGATCGTCGGGATCACATCGATCGGATTCTTTTACATCCTCACTCTCTATATTGGGCTAGGCGCGATGGTCAGTGGCACACTCGACCCCACCGACTCCAACATGGCCGCCCCGTTGCTTGCGAAGAGCTTCAGCAACCTGCTCTTCGCTGCGGTATCCGCCATCGCCTTCACGACGGTTCTCGGAACCGTCAGCGGGCTCATCGTGGCGGCAGGGGGAAGCGTGGCGCACGACATCGTCGGTGGATTCTTTGGGATCAAACTTTCGGAACACAGCGCGATTCGCGTCGCAAAGATTTCATCGATCGCCATAGGGATTCTGGCCATTCGTTTCGGCCTAGCATTCGAAGGGATGAACGTCACCTATCTCGTCGGCTGGGCCTTTGCCATCGCCGCGTCGGCCAACCTCCCCGCCTTGCTCATGCTCCTGTTTTGGAAAGGAACCACCAAACAGGGACTGATTGCTGGCATTCTCTGCGGAGTCCTCGTTTCGCTCGCTTGGGTCCTCGTGTCGCCCGACATGTTCAAAAACATGTATGGACTGGGAGCGGACAAAGCCTGGGTACCCCTCAGTCAACCTGGTATTTTTACGATCCCCATGAGCTTCCTTGTCATCTACGTGGTTTCCCTCGCCACTCGCTCCAAGGCCTCCGCCCCATCGCGATAGGAAACCGATTTGGCAAACTGTAACGCTTCGAACGGTTCTCGTACCTGGGGAGACTGTTTTTGTATTGCGAGTTCTGCACCCGCTAGTTCGTGAATATTCGTTCCTATCGGAATCCGTCGCTGATCACTTGTATCGCTTGGACCGATAGATCCCTATGCACGGATTTGTTCTGCAAATCCATTCATGCTTGCTATCGCAGTTGCGATGGTTAAAGCGTTAGGGACCAAGTAGAGGACGCGGGAGCGAAAATGGTAGTTCGCGAGCAATTGAGAAAATGGATCGTTGCCGGTTGTGTTGGGGTAAGCTGCATCGCCGGTTGCAAGCCCACCGAGCGATTTCGCGCCTGGAAAGACAACTCGAACGTTTCGTACTTCCAAGATTACGTAACGCGGATTGAATATCCCGATGTCGCTGCACCGCTCGATCCGCAACTAGTCGATGCACCGTTGCCTCTCGCGATCGAGAATCCGAGCGATCTCCCGACATACGACCTCACCTTGCAAGACGCGATTCAGCAAGCGCTCCAAACCAGCGAAGTGCTCCGCAACTTGGGCGGTTCGGTCGTGAACGCCCCTCAAGCTCAGTCGACCCAGCTCGATCCGGCATTGAGCGACGTGAACCCACTCGGTGGTGTTGAGGCTGCCCTTGCTGCGTTCGATGCGCAGGTCTCTTCGCAGTTGTACTGGCAAAAGAACGATCGCCCCAACAACAACACGTTTATTCAGTTCGTTCCCTCGGCATTCCGCCAGACGTCGGGAACCTACGTGAACGAGTTGTCTAAGCGAACGGCGACCGGTGCATCGTACGCATTGCGCACCAATGTGATTTACGACCGCAACAACAACCCCACTCGATTCTTCCCGAGCGACTTCACGGGATTCATCGAAGCCGAATGGCGACAACCGTTAATGCGTGGAGCGGGGACAACGTATAATCGTATCGCGGGCCCGAACGGGCAAATCGGTCAGTACAACGGCGTTCTCATCGCACGTATCAACACCGACATCTCCATCGCCGACTTCGAGACGGGCGTCGTGAGACTGATCAACGATGTGGAAGGCGCCTACTGGGAACTCTATTTTGCTTACCGAGCGCTCGATGCCATCGCCGATGGACGAGAAAGCTCCTTGAAGACTTGGCAACGCGTCAACGAACTCCGTCGAGTCGGTCGAAAGGGTGGCGAGCCGGACGCCGAAGGGCAAGCTCGCTCGAACTTCTACATCTTTACATCCCAGCTCAACGACGGTCTCTCCGGTCCCAACGGGTTGTACGCGGCGGAGCAACGGCTTCGGTACATTATGGGATTGCCACCATCGGACGGCCGGCTGATCAAACCATCCGACGAACCTCTTCAGGCTGAAGTGGCATTCGACTGGCAATCGGCCATGTCAGACGCTTTGACCCAACGGGTTGAAGTTCGCCGGCAAGAATGGACCGTGAAGCGACGAGAACTGGAATTGATCGCTGCCCGACTGAATCGCAGACCGCGACTCGATGCTCTCACCCAGTACCGTTGGCGAGGGTTGGGAGACCATTTGATCGACGAACGGGATCCCAACAACGAGTTCAACAGCTTCTCTCAAAGCCTGCTCGAAGGTAACTACCAAGAGTGGCAAGCGGGTCTCGAGTGGCAATACAACATCGGGCTTCGCCAAGCCTCGGCAGCCGTCCGTCACGCGCAACTCAATTTGGCCCGAGAAATGGCCTTGCTCAAAGAGCAGCAACTGAGGATCTCGCACGATCTGAGCAACGCATCGAGACAGATTTCCCGTAGCTATCTGCAAATGCAGACCAATTACAATCGAATCGAGGCGGACAACCAGGCTGTCGAAGCGTTGAGACAGCGGTATGAAGGTGGGCTTACCGACATTGTGTTCCTCTTGCAAGCACAACAGCGACTAGCAACCAGTACGAGCGACTTTTATCGATCTCTCGTCGACTACAACTTGGCTCTTCGCGATTTCCACCGCGAAAAAGGTTCGTTGCTGTCTTACAACCAAGTCAACTTGTCGGAAGACGCGCTCGACGGTTCTGCGGTCCGAGCCGCATACGATCGAGGACGTTACTTCACGCCACGCGACAATCCAGAAGAAGTCGTCGTAGGAGGCCGAGTCAGCAATGGAGCGTTTGATCCAAGCACCGTTGGAACTCCCTCGTTGTCAACACCCGTTGTCGAAGCCGTTCCGACGCCGATAGGCGAAGAGTAGTCAGAGCCTTTAGATCAGTCGGTATCGCCAAGCCGCAACGTCTCGAAGCGAACTTGACTGGCAGGGTCATGCCCCTGCAACATCAAGCTACCTGCCTCGGTTCGCAACCCGCGGCGTGGATTGGGATCTGCCTTGCGCGTGTCTTCCCAATCCACCACTTGGACGCCATGCACCCAAGTGGCAATGCGTGGCCCTTCTGCAACGATTGTGACGAATGCTTTCTTACCTTCGTCAGACAATACCGCTCGGGCTGCCTGTCGTCGGAAAATCGCACCGGTGCCTGAATCGACCGGATCTGTCCGATCCGCCTTGAATCCATGGTGCAATTGGCACTCGTAACCATTCATATCTTCCCCGGGGATACATCGAAAAAACACGCCGGAGTTGACATTCGAGGTAAGGGTCGTCGCTGCAAACTGCACAAACCCGTTCCCCAATTGCCGTTTCGTCTCCACGTGACCTCGACCTCCGACAATCGTGAGAGATCCATCGCTTCCCCAGCTAGCTTCCACTTTCACGGCGGGTAGAAACGCCTCTTGCTTGCCAGGCAAAATGGTGTCGCCAATCGGCCTCAATTTGATATTCCGGAATGCCACCTTCCCTTCACGGAATTGCAACCCGATGCGTCCCTTGTTCAAGTTCGTAGGGTCGGTGTAGGACAAGCACTCTTTTCCATCCAACCAAACTTTCGCCTTGTCACCTTCCAACAACACCTGAAAGCGGTGCCACTCTCGGGACTTCGGTGCATCGACTTGCTCTGAAACTTTCTGTCGGTAAACAAACGAACCCGTAGGAAAGGCATTGGTAACGGGAGCGATATTGAGTTCGAAACAATCCTTTCCCGGATCGGTCGGTTTGGGTGGCGTGCGAAGGAACACGCCGCTGTTGGTGCTCTCGTCGGCCCAGAACTCGACTTGCAGTTCGTAATTGCGGAACGGGACGGTCGTACAAAGCAATCCGTTTTCTCCCTGGTCGGCGACCAAGGTCCCATCTTCGACTCGCCAATTCGCCTTCCCGGCGTCGACCCAGCCCATCATCGTGTTGCCATCGAACAAGCGAATCCAGCCTTGTTCTAACTCCTCGGCAGGAAGTCGCGCGGCGAGCAATGCCTCGACGGGAGCCTTGTCTTGCCCGAAGGACTCGTGTGCGACGGCGAAGGTCGCTGCCAACCCCAAGAGAACCCACTTCGGAAAAGTCCAGCGTCGTATGGTCATGTGTCGATCTCAATCCAGAGTTCAAATGGTATCGCCAGCTGTGGCGACGGATCTTCATCGCCTTGCGGCCATCGGAGGGAAATGCGGTTGCGCGAGCGGAGCCACTTGGTAATGTTCAGCTCGACCGGCGCGAGGCCGCTCTGGACTAGAATAATCTCTTCGTTGAGCTCGAGGGAACAGGGGGGGGGGAGCGAATGGAGGAAAAGTCGGACTGAACCTGCCTCGAGCAATCCAGTAGTCCCCTGAAAGGACCTTGACGCCGCCCTATGCTCCACGGTGGATTCCCATTGCCAACCAGGGGATGGAGCCAGCTTGATGCGGTGGGGATGCGGTTGGTGAGCAAGCATCCGATTACTCGCACTCGCTCTCCAACTCGGAATACTGCGGGTAGATTCCGGGCAGATCCTCCGAGTACCACTTCTCCAAAACGCTCTTCCATTCTTGAAGGTTCTTGACCCGCGCGAATTCGGCTCGCACCGCGAGGCTCTCGGGATGCAATTGGGAGTATTTGATCCCGAACTTTCGCATGGGAACTCCGGCTCGATCTTCACCATATAGCTCTTCGGCGAGGCGAAAATGTTCGAGAATGACCTCTCTCTGCTCAAACAGACTTGGCGGGGGAGGGATCGGCTGCCCCGCAAACAAGGCTCGAGCCTGTTGAAATATCCACGGATTGCCGATACATCCGCGGGCGACAGTCACCCCGTCGACATCGGTCTCTTGCATCATGCGCAGGCAATCGCGTGCGCTGAACAAATCGCCGCTCCCGAGGATAATTCGATCGCCGACATGCCGTTTGACCTCACGGAGAAACTCCCAACGACTCGGTCCGATATATCGTTGTTCCACCGTCCTGCCGTGCACGGTGATCGCTGCGATCCCGTACGCGAATGCGCCATCGAGAATCTCATAAAATCGATCTCGACTCTCTGTGGTGTCGTCGATTCCCCGACGCATTTTGATGGTGACTGGAATCGAAGCGGGAACGATATCGCGTGTTCGTTTTACAATCTCCAGCGCCACCGTAGGTTGACTCAGATGAAACCCACCACGACAACGCCCTAACACCTTTCGGACAGGACATCCGAAGTTGATATCGATCACTGCGAAACCGGCTTCAACTAGCTTTTGCGCACCCAACGAAAACTGCTCCGGTTCGGCGCCCATCAACTGTCCAGCAACGGGGTGTTCCTCCGGGGTGTTGTAGAGGAAATGCTGCGTCCTCCTTCGATCTTTAAGCCCCACCAAGAACTGGTCGAGCATGACCTCGCAAAGAGAGTACGAAGCACCCATGCGACGCGCCAGGACGCGCATCGCCCAATCGCTGTAGCCGCTCAACGCCGCTTGCACGACCGGAAAGCCTATGGCGACATTGCCGATTTGAAGGGGACGGATCCCTTCGATCAGCGGTGTTTCAGGAAAAGGTGCTAGAGAACTCATGCTTCGGATCATCGCATGAGGAGTAGATTTGTGCAAACGGAAGGAATGGATTCTTCGCTCGGTAAGAGGTAAAGGGGAAGCCGCTGTGAGACGAGCATCGCCGCGGCATCTTCCACGGAGTCGAGCGGATGGCGATTGAGGATAACCGATACGCTGAATCCTCGTTTGCGCAACAACCCGAGCGCCAGGGACATCGATTCATCGACCCCTTGTACGACGAAGACAATCGCCAGATGGCGTGGCATCCGGCTTTCCGTTTCGGCGATCAGATCTTCCAGGCGCAGGCCGTCGGTTCGTTCCAACCGGGCGAGCGTGCGGTGCAACTCGAAAAACAACTCGGGGCCTGTACCCGCCGCTTGGACGATGGGACGAAGTCGATCCAACTTGCGTTCCGAGCTCGCTGCGGACTGGATCGCAGCCCGATCGGCAAAGCTTCCGCTCGCGTCTTGAAACGAATAACGCTGGGCTGCATCTCGGCCATTGGTAATCAGGCCAAAGGGTTGGTTCATGCGGTAGAGAGCATGAGCGATCGATGCCGCCATCGTCACCGCAAGATCCGTTCGAATGGGTTCATTGCGGTCTGGATTGGTAGCACGGTGCATATCGAGAACGAGCATCGCTCCTTGCATCGAGGTGGGTTGGAATACTCGTGAATGCAGAGTTCCCGTTCTCGCAGTCGCTTTCCAATGCACCCGATTCAGTGGATCCCCTGCTCGATACGCGCGAATGCCGACCATCTGGGTTGGGTCTTCGAGGATGCGATCATGCACGCGCATCTCTCCCATCGGACGCCGAGTCGCAATTTCGAGTCCTTCCAACGGAACGATTTTTGGGAGCACCAGCAAATAGTCGCTTTCAGCGAGGATGCGATGCTTTCGATGCAACCCCAGCAAATCGCCTGTCTCGACCAGCGTCGGTCCGATGCGATAAAAGCCTCGTCTCAACGTGAGAAGGTCGTAGGTGTGAATGCGCTGCTGCTTGGCCCCTAAGAAAAGAAGCTTGGTCGTCGCTCCTCCCAGTTGCAGTCCGCTCGCAGGTGGAGACATAGCCCGTTTGGGCAAGAGATCCTCGATGATTAGCCAAGGGATCCGCCAACCGCTTCGATTGGTTAGCTTCAAGCCCACTCGGACTCGATCGCCGATCTCCGTTTCGCGTGTCGAAAGCGTTCGCTCCACTCGCACGCTATCGGCCCACTTTTCCGAAAACGTCTTCGCCAAATAGAACGTCGTCAACATGGCGCTGGTCGCCAACGCAAACCAGCTTGAACCCGTCGCGATTCCGACGAGCAGCAAAGCGGCGATCAGCGGTAGAAGCACCATGAAAGGACTTATCCTGGATCGCTTCGCAGGAAGACGCTCATCCCGAAGACTTCCTCGAACAACTCGCCGGAGTGCCGAACGGTAAGTTGCTCCAAAGATACGTCTTCGATCCCATGCGTCGTAATGATCAGCCGATCGCCATCCCGTTTGCATCGAATGTTATTGATGCGTTGGGATCGCGACTCGTCCAGAGCGATAGCCAATCGCAAGATTGCTGCCAGCTTCGCGACGGCGACTCGATCGCTGCGGTCCAGTGTGGCGTAGCCCTCGTGATCGGGCTGAGGTGATGAACGCCGATGGTATCGAACGATTAGGGCGACCAGCAGCAAATCCTTGACGGACAATCCGAACAATTCACTGTTGCGAATGATGTACATCGCATGCTTATGATGGCTCCTCGCATTGATAAACATCCCGATCTCATGCAGCAATGCGGCCAGATAGAGGATCAGCTCCATCCGTTGATCGAGCTGGTGCTCCTCAGCGAGATCTGCAAAAAGTTTGCGAGAAAGGGTCGCGACATGCCTCGCGTGAGTTTCGTCAAACGACATCTTGCGACCCAGATTGATCGCAGACCGGATGATTTGATTCCGGAATTCTGCCGTCCAAGCATCTCGGACTGCAAGATCGCTCAGAAGACCATCGCGCAAATTGGTTTCGGCAACATGAAGCTCCGGGACCTCAAATTCTCTCGCTAAATGGATATAGCTGACCAACGACGGCCACAAGGTCTCTGCATCGGCATAGCTCAAATCAAAACGAGCGACCAAATCCTCTTCGCGAAGCGTCCCGACCATCCGCGCGAACTCGGTCAAGTCCTCCAACGACACGCTTCGCAACTCTTGTCCAAGGGAGGAACAATTCAAATTGTTCGCCGCCAATCGCATGTCTCCACCCAACGCGACCATTTGGATTTGTCGATCCGAGTCGACATGCTCGTAGATTTGATGAACAAACCGATGCACCTGCGATTCGATAATGGTTCGTTGTTTGGCGATCGAAGTATTGAGTCGGTCGACCTGTTCCAACAGGCGAAGAGATCCCAAACGATAGGTATTGGAAAATAGTACATTGCCCCCGCGGACGACCAAGATCTCGGTGCTCCCACTCCCCACTTCTACCACGACCGTTTTGACCGAGGCCAGTTGGGGGGTGCTTTGGAGCAAGGGCTGGACACCCATATAGGTAATTCGGTTGACTTCGGCCTCGTCGAGCGATTCGACTTCAAAACCGGTCGCGATGTACATGCGGTCGATAAAGGCCAATCGGTTGGTCGCTTCCCGAACGGCGCTGGTAGCGACGACTCGCATTTGGTCCGGACGAGTGATGCCGTACTCCCGCATCAAACGGCGGCAGCTGCGGAGGACAACCGCGCACTCCTCGATGCTTTTGCGGCTGATTTTCTGCGTCGAGAAAGTATCGTGTCCGAGCGACACCACCTGGCTGATCTCTTCCAAGATCCGGACATTGGCGATCGAATCGATTTCGGCAATCGCCATCCGAACGCTGGTCGCACCGATATCGACGACCGCCACGGGCCTTGCTGCCTGCGGGGAGACACTGACGGTGCTGCGAGGCGTGGATTCGGTCGACATGGGATCTCCGGCGAGGACGAGTGGCAAGCGATACCCTGATAATACCCCACCGGACGTTTCCAGCCATCGCTAACCCTTGAAAATGGGGTCGAGCTTGGCTTTGCCCAACGATCTTGGCTACAATGGGGGATTGAGCCGACCGCTCCTCCCCCACCCTCCACCGATTGCCGTCTCCCACGGTCTTACCATGCGTTCACAAACACGACGACTCCTGTCGCTCGCCGGGGCGATGTTCTGCCTGGGCGTTTGGCCTACGCTGGTGATCGCCCATCCAGCGACGCCTCCTGCCGCGGGCGCCGCGCCTGACTCGGGCCCTCCCGCAGCCTCTGCTCTGGCCTCCGACAACGCGGTGGACGCCGATGCGCGAGCGGCCGAGCGAATCGCCCAGTTCGAGCGGGAGGTTCGTCCGGTTCTGGCCGGCCAATGCGTCCAATGCCACGGGGAGTCGAAGCAGGAGGGGGGCCTCAGGCTCGACAGTTTGGACGGTTTCCTTCAAGGTGGAGACAGCGGCCCGGCGATCGTCCCTGGCAAACCCGAAGAAAGCATCTTGGTCGATGCCATCCACTACCGCGGGTCCGAAATGCCGCCTACTGGCAAGCTCGCAAACAAACAGATCTTGCATATTGAACGATGGATCGCCAATGGTGCCCATTGGCCCAAAAACGGAGAACTGCTCCGCAAGAGCGAAGGGGCCATCACCGAAGGGGACCGTCAGTGGTGGGCCTTCCAGCCGCTTCGCCAACCCGATGTGCCGATCGATCCCGAGGACGCATGGTCGAAAACCCCTGTCGATCGCTTCGTTTGGCAGAAGCTGCGCGAGAATAAACTAAGTCCTGCACCCATGGCCGACCGAGCAGTCTTGCTGCGGCGCCTCTACTTCGACTTGATCGGGCTACCCCCGACACCCGCCGAAATGGACGCGTTCTTGGCCGATGGCTCTGAGACGGCGATCGAGCAAGTCGTCGATCGATTGCTGGAAGATCCTCGCTATGGGGAGCATTGGGCTCGTTTCTGGCTCGATCTGGTTCGCTACTCGGAATCCGATGGCTGGAATCTCGACTCGTATCGACCTGCCCTTTGGAGGTATCGAGACTATGTCGTGGGTGCTTTCAACAAAGACCTGCCCTATCCCCAATTCGTTCTCGATCAGCTAGCCGGCGATGAATCCCCCACGGATCATCCTGATGGCCTCATCGCCGCAGGTTTCCTTCGATTGGGTGTTTACGAATACAACCAACGGGATGCGCGCGGGCAATGGAACGACATCATGAACGAAATGACCGATGTCGTCGGGGATGTGTTCTTGGGAATGAGCGTTTCCTGCGCCCGATGCCATCAACACAAATTCGATCCGATTCCACAAAAAGACTATTTCAAGCTTCGAGCGATCCTCGAGCCAGTTTGCTGGCGCGATGATCTCGTCGCGGCCACCGAACAGCAGAAGAAAGAGTATCAGGAAAAGCTCGCGCGTTGGGAACAAGAAACTGCACCGATCCAGTCTCAATTGCGAGCTTTGCTTGAGCCCTATGAGAAAAAGAAGTGGCTCTCGACAGTCGACAAGTTTCCGCTCGATATCCAAGCTTGCTTTCATATGCCGCAGACAGAAAGAACTTCGTGGCAGGAACAGATGGCGTACTTGGTCTCACGGCAATACATGGAAGAGGCCGGGGGGCCTTACAAGGGCATGAAGAAGGAAGATGTCGAAAAGCGAGATGCTCTGATGAAGGAGTTGGCCGCTTTCGATCACTTGAAGCCCCAGCCCTTGCCCGAAGCGATGACCGTCTCCGACTTCGATGGGTTGGTTTCACCAACCGTCATTCCGGAAGATTCGAAACGAGAACCGGTCGCGCCAGGATTCCTAGAAGTCCTTTCGGAGGGGCATGGTCTCCCTGCGCAGACCGCTGCGTCCGAGGTTCGAAAGGGATCGACAGGTCGGCGAACCGCCTTTGCAAAATGGGTCGCGGATCCGAAGAATCCACTCACCAATCGCGTCATCGTCAACCGAATTTGGCAGCAACACTTTGGACAAGGAATCGTTGGCACCCCTAGCGACTTCGGACGCTTGGGAGACGAACCGACCCACCCCGAGTTGCTGGATTGGTTAACCACCCAAGCGATCGAGAACGGTTGGTCGTTCAAATGGCTGCACAAGCAGATCCTCCTTTCCGCTGCTTGGCAGCAATCGGCCCGACATCCCGAGGCCTCAGCCCAGCAGACCATCGATCCCAACGAACGGCTCTTGTGGCGAGCACGGGTGCGACGATTGCAAGCGGAACAGATACGGGATGCGATGCTCGTCGCGACCGGAGAGCTAACCAGCCAAACCGGAGGACCGAGCGTCACGGAAGATCAACCGCGTCGATCTCTCTACCTGAAGAGTTTCCGAAATCAAAACGATACCTTCCTGCACGGGTTTGATGTCGCCAATGGCTTGCAAAGCGTCGCCGTCCGCGACAATACCACCACGCCGACGCAATCCCTGTTGCTCCTCAACGGCAAATACGCGCGCGAGCGAGCCGAACGACTGGCAAAACGAGTTCGAGAGGAATCTTCCGACCCCGAGAATGCCATCCATCTCGCGTTTCGTTGGAGCTGGGGTGTCGATCCCTCCGATGCAGAAATGGATCGAGCGCGGCAGTACCTTCAGATCTCCACGGGGGAAGACGGACCTCAATTTGATCCGGACAAATTCTCGGATCTCTGCCATATCTTATTCAATTCGAACCAGTTTCTTTACCTCGAGTAGTCGCAACCAAAGGCTCCCATGGATACGTTCCAAGTCAATCGACGACAATGGCTTCAAAATGCAGGAATGGGGTTTGGGGGTATCGCCCTCCACTGGATGCTTTCGAACGAGAAAGCGGTTGCAGAGATCCATCATCCCCCCAAAGCCAAGCGAGTGATCTGGTTGTTCTTGGAGGGTGGGCCAAGCCATCTGGATCTGCTCGATCCCAAACCCTTGCTGAACGAGTTGTCAGGAAAGCCGCTTCCGAGCAGCTTCCGCGAACCGATCACTGCGATGGGAGAAAAAGGAGCGCCCCTCCTCGCATCGCCTCGCCAGTGGAAGCAATATGGCGAAAGCGGGCTCTACGCATCCGATTGGATTCCCCACATCGGTGAATGCCTCGATGACATCGCGGTGATCCGGTCCTGTTGGACCAACGGCATCAATCATGCCGGGGGGGTTTGCCAAATGAACACCTGCCTAAACTTTGCAGGACGTCCCTCCCTCGGTTCTTGGGTCAACTTCGGACTCGGAACCGAAAACGAGAACTTGCCCGCCTTCGTCGTTCTGTGCGATAACGCCGGTCGCCCCGTCAACGGTCCTCGCAATTGGGGAAGTGGTTTCATGCCTGCGTCCTACCAAGGCGTTCGAATACAAGGCGGAGAAGCCGAGCCGATTCCCAACTTGCGAACACCTGAGGATCAAACCGGCAGCCGGCTGGAAACCAAGCTCCAATTGCTGAAGCAATTCAACCAGTCCTACGCCGCATTGCATCCGCAACAGTCGGAACTGGAAGCCCGGATCCGCAGCTACGAGTTGGCTTTCCGCATGCAAGCAGAAGCACCCGAAGCGCTCGACCTCTCGCAAGAAACCGAAGAAACGCAACAGTTATACGGACTGGACCAAAAGGAAACGCAATCCTTTGGACGCAACTGCCTGCTCGCCCGGCGGTTGGTCGAACGAGGGGTCCGCTTTGTCCAGCTCTATAGCGGTACAGGGAGCAAGTGGGATTCGCACGCGGATATCGAAAAGAACCACGGAAATCTTTGCAGATCGATGGACAAGCCGGTAGCGGGATTGCTCAAAGATCTCAAGCAGCGAGGACTGCTGGACGACACGCTCGTGATTTGGGGGGGCGAATTTGGCAGGACACCTATGAGTGAAAAAGGAAATGGCCGCGATCACAACCCGACCGGCTTCACGATCTGGATGGCAGGAGGTGGCGTGAAAGGAGGGCAAACGATCGGAGCGACCGATGAACTCGGCCTCTACGCGATCGAGGACAAAATGCACGTTCACGACATCCACGCCTCCATTCTTTGGCTGCTCGGTCTGGACAACATGAAACTGACGTACGACCACAAAGGTCGAATCGAACGCCCCACGATCAACGAAGGACGATTCCAAAAGAAACTCATCACCGGTTGAGAAAACCCATGAGCCAAGGAATCGCAAACCCGACGGGACGCCTGTCTACCTCCTCTCCCGGAGTCCGACTTGATTCGAACTCGGACTCGATCGCCACATCGATTCGTAATTCTGTGAAACGCTATGCGCGAATGCGTCTCCGATGGAACGTCGCGCGTGCATCCATCGCCTTCGGACTTGTTCTTGGTATCGGTTGGATGCTGTCCATCCTGCTGGACGGATTCTTGTGGCTGGAGCCGTGGGTCCGTATCCCACTCGCCATCGCACTCTGGCTCGTTGCGTTCGGTATTGCGTGGCGAACCGGCTTATCCGAATTGCTCTCATCCAGCTCGTTGGTAGACCGCGCCCGAGAGATCGAGCAACGGCACCCTCATTTTCAAGAAAGACTCATTGCCAGCGTCGATTTCGATACCCCGGCGACCGCATCGAGGGGTTTCTCGCTGGAATTTGTACAACAAACCATGCATGCGGCCCTCCGAGAGTTGAGACAGCTGGATTGGAGATCGCTGATCCCATGGAGACAGTTGCAGCAGTCTACTCTGGCCCTCCTTCTCCTGGGCATATCAGCCGTTGGCCTATCGCTCTTTCCGAATCTTCAGTTTCAGCAGCGCTGGCTGCGGGTAGCCCTCCCATTTCTGGATGTCCAACTCCCTCGCTCATGGCGAATCGAATTCCTTTCGCCCAAAGCGGAACGCTTTGAAGCACCTTCGCAGCAAATCATTGAAATAGCCGTCCGCGCCCACTCTTTAAAGAATCAAACGACGAACCCTGAAACGGCCGTCATCGAGTTTCATTCCGACGAACACACCCATGCACCGGAGAACCGTTTCTCTACCGTTGCTCTCAAACCGGACGCGAGCAGGAGCGATGTCTTCATCGCCAAAGTCCCGATAGGTGAGCAAGCGGTTCGATACCGAGCGGTGATCGATGATGCTGCCTCTTCCTGGCGTACCCTCGTCCCGCTTCTGCGTCCCCACCCCATTCGCTTTCAAGGAATCGTGACTTCCCCTGCCTACTCAGGGCTGGAACGGCGTTCGATCGACCAGGAGCAAGGGGATTTGCAGGTCCTGGCAGGGAGCAGCGTGGCCCTTCGCATCGCGGTCGATCAACCCTTGGATAGAGCCACCGTAACCATCGAAGACCTGGAGACTGGTGAACAATTCGAAAGGAAGATGGCTCGTGGTTCCGAGGACCGGGAATGGACATTTGACTGGAAAGCCGATCGATCAGCCAAATACCAACTGCAACTCGATTCCAAGACGCTTTTCGGAGGAGAATCGCTGCGAAATACTCTAAGCACTCGATATCGAATCGATGCTGTTGCCGATCCGGCCAGCGAGATCCAGTGGCTCCCTACCGACCGAACCCTGTGGCAGGAACCGCCACTTCCAGACCAGACCTGGATCACCACTCTGGATGTCCCCATTGCGCTCGGTGCCAAAGTCACGGACAACCTGGAGGTGCAGTCGCTTGTTCTGGAGTACTCGCTCAACGATGAAGTGTGGAAGGCCTGCCCCTACAATGCAACGTGTCCGCCCCCATCTCCGCAATGGAAAACCGACGATGGATCGAGATACAGCGCCATGATGCAGTGGGATTGGGACCCCATGACTTGCCAAGCCAAAGCAGGAGATACGATTCAACTAAGGTTGGTAGCCGTGGACAAGGCGGAACAGTCCTCCTACTCGGCGTTGCTCCGATATGCCATCACTTCCGAATCGCACGACCCGAAGAGATACGATGTGCTCAAGAGTCGAATGCGAGTTGCCAAACCCCTTGTGGCACTCAAGAACTCTATCGAAGGCTCATCGAAGCAGATCGACGAATGGATCAAGACGCTGGGCCAACCGGACAAGACAACGGCCCAGCCAGATGGCGTCGCGGCAGATCGACTTCAAGCTTTGCAGGGACTGAGTGACTGGAGCCAGCAGGTTCGCAATTCCCTGCAGGGAGTCCTTCAGATCGTGGAAGAGGAACTTCCAACACTCGAACGGGGTATTGATCAACGCGATCTGGAGTGGATCGCACAGGCGATACAAACGCTTACGAGCGAACAGTTGCCGCGCATCGACTTCGCAATTGCCATGGTGAGAGAGCAACCGAACGCCGGGGAGACCTCCAAACTCCCCGACATGGATCGGGAGCGGATCCAACAAACGATCCATTCAACCCGTTTCGTCCAGGACGTCTCCAGGCATCTCTCTCATCTGGCGCAGGTCAGTGCGGCATTCGAGATGCTCGCAACGCTCACAGGCGACATGCACGAACTTGCAAGCCTTCAGAAGAAAAATAGCAATGGATCCGAAAACTGGACCCTACCGCAATGGAAGCGATCGCAGATCATCGCGGACCAAGTATGGATCGATGCTAAGGAGCGCATCGGTCGCTACCAAGCAGAGTTGCCCCGTGGCACCGCAGACGGACTAGCCGATTGGCAAAAGTGGATGGAGGATTCGCGTCAACGCATTCGCGATACCTTGGAACCGCTTCAAGGAGGAGCTGAATTGAACAAAATCCGCGAACGGATCCGTATCGATTCGAGCGAACTTCACGATCGAAGCTGGATGTTTCGATACGACAATATTCCTTCTCAAGCCCAGGGTGCCCGCAGTGAGCTGATCATGGGGAAGCGGCAACCTGTTTACCACTCGCTCGAATCCATCCTCCAGAAACTTCGCGCACACGATAGTCTCGCGAAGAATCCGAGCACCTCCACTGCAAACTTAGCCGACAGTATGAAGGCGATCGAGACGGAGTGGCGGATGGTGGGTGAATCCTCTTCTGGACGGTTGCTGCTATTGCGTTCGACGCACCAGCTGCGGAAGTCCCAGGACACCGCCTATTCCGCGGACATGGGACTCGCCTCGCGAGCATGGAAGGCCCTCATATCGCAGTGGTTTCAGAGCCCGAGCGACCGAGACTCGACACGCGGGAATCTCGAACTCGTGGCACAAGCGATTCGAGTTTTAGAAGGTGCCCACGAGCTCCACGACGCTCAGCAAGCCCTCTCGGCTCTCGCGGCTTCGGAGCGATACACCGATAAACCGTTCGAGGCCTTGGCCTACGCTTCCCCGACGTTGGGAGCCATTGCGAAGGGGTTGGAGAATGCACACCGTCGCTTGCGAGAAACGGGACGGATGGATAACAAAGCCATGGACCGTCTGCAAGCGGTGTTGTGGCAGGCAGACTACACGATCGCGACCGACAAACTTTATCGACGCGTGAACGATCCCCTTGGACCCTTCGCGACCATAGCACCCCATTTGGATGCATGGATGACGTATCTCCATGGCTGCGATCGTGAAATGGTGCCCGTATTCGAGGAAGCAAGAGAGACGCTGAGGCGTTTTGCACCCACCGTCTCGGAGCTGGCTGAGAAAGCCGCTCAATCCGCTCGGCAACTGAAAGAGTCCTCCGAGAAACAAAAGGAATCGCGTGAGACGACAACGCCAGATACGAGCAACGTCCGAGAGCAAATCCATGCAGAACGAGAGAGATTGAACGAGGATGCAGAAGAGTTGCGGCAGGCACTTTCGGAGATGGCCTCGCAGCAAAATCTCCTTCAGCCTGACCAAATGGCCTTAGCGAAAGATGGTGATCAAGCAGCGGAATTGGTGGAACGGGTTATGGATCGCTTGAACGATTCACTCGACACAGCATTGAATTCCGAGGAGGAAACCGCCATGGCACAAGCGATCGCGGATCAGTCCAATGCCGCAAAAGCCATGGAGACCATCGCGAAACATTTTTCCCCCCGAGACCGCGACACGACTCAGACGAATAACGATTCGCCATCTTTTGAAGACAGTTTGGACGCTACCCTCGAGTCAGCCTTGGACAACCAGGATATGGAATCGCAGGCGTCGCGAGAGGAAGCTTACGAGCGCGCCGATCGATTGCAGAAGCTCGCTTCTGCCGACGCCAACGCTCTTCTCCAGGAATTGGAAAAGGAGCTACCGAACAATCCGGCGATGCAGCGGGAACTGTCAGAAATCGCCAAAGCGGCCGCGAACAATGCTATCCAGGAACTCCAGCGCGCGGCCGCAAAGGAAAATGAACTCTATTTGCAGCTGGAGAATCAGGACCTTCAACTCGCGGCTCAGAAGGCTCGCAAAGTCACCGAATTGCAAGCGCTCGTGGATGAGGCCGATCGACTCGCCAAGACCTTGCTCGAGAAGGGAGAGCAACTAACCTACCGCATTCCTTCGGCGAAGAAATCCTACGACGAACTGCGAAGCGAATTGCGGCAACAAACCGAATCCCTCCGAGCTTCGCTTCAGACCGCGAGGCAAGTCAATGCGAGATCCTCGAGCGACGAGATCGAATCGAAGACGCGAGCGCTTCAGAATGCATTCGCGGAAGGAAAGAAAGCGGTATCGAATTTGAAAGATCAGGCTCGAGAGCTGGTTTCGCAATCGGTCGAGAGGGATGAACAAAAACGGCTCAATCGGGTCACCGAAGCAGGCAACGCACAAAATTCCATCCGTAATGATGTTCGAGCGGAAGCCAATCGATTGGTCAAGCAATGGAAAGACCAGCTCGAACGCGCTGATAACGAAACGAAGCGGTTGGACAAGGAGATCGATCGACAGCAGGAGCAATTGCAAAAAACGATCGCTCAAGCGGCCAAGAATCCCACAAATGGGGGCTTAGCCGAGCAACAAAAGAGATCCGAAGGAAGCTTAGAAACGCTGCGGGAATCACGGGACCGGAATCAAGAGACTTCGAGGTGGACTCAGCAAATCGTATCCAATCTTGAGAACCGCGCGCGAGGCTTGGATGAGAGAGCGAAGAATTCACTCAATACCCCCAACCCCTATGGCGCATTGATTGAAGAACAACTCGAGCAGGCATCTCAGATTTTGCAGCAGCTGGAAGACAAGACGGGTGAGCTGACTTCGGACGCCCGATCCTTGCCAGAGCCGAAGCCCCCTTCCAGCACACTCGAGCAAGCCGCGTTGGAGCAAGAACGAACCCGCGAGAATGTTTCCCAAGTAGCCAAGGACTTGGAGCGAGGAGCTCGGCACGAAGAACGGCTTGGCAATCCATCGGCGAGTCAGTCGCTCCAAGGGCAAGCGGCGTCCGTCGAAGCGATTAATACCGAGGCATTGAAACCCGCGACGTCTTCGCTTCAACAGGCAGCAAAGCAGGCGGCACAGCAGGAACAAAGCGATACGACACGGACACAGAAAAACAGCCCTGCGATCGCTCGACCGGAAACCACCGACTCGAGTCGGGCGTTGTCCCAAGCGGAGCAAGCGTTGAAGGAGCAGGCCGCTGCATTGCAAGAATCGCTGGCTCGATCTCAAGAAAGCTCGTCGGACAGCGAGAAATCAAAACCAAAAGATGCACCATCCGATACAGAGCAAGGAGCTGCGGCCAATTCCCCGATAGGTGCCTCCAATCCATCCGGCGGTCAGAAGTCCGGTGGGAGTGCACAGACCGAATCGGGACCGGCGTCGCCAAGTGGCCCCACTCCGGAGGGCCAGCAATCCGCCTCTGCCTCGGCGGAGGCCCAACAGCGAGGAGTCGAAATGGCAAGGCTCCTAGACCAACTGGATCGCGCTCAAAACGGCCCGATGGTTCCTACGGAAACAGGGGACTCCAACGAATCGGCGGTACAAGATGTCTCCCGATTGGACGCCAATTCGGATACCAATCAAGTGCGAAATCATAAGGGGAGCATGGCATCCGCCCTCCAGTCCGCGGTGACGTCCATGGCGCAGTCTCTCGCGTCGGAAATGAGCCAACAGCGACAGATGCAAGCCCAGCGAAATCCGATTGGCCAGACCTATTTGCGAGATCAGCGCGCTAGCAAGACACCGCAACGCGGGCTCAACCCTTCGATACCGGATCGTTCGGAAGATTACTTTCTACCAAGCTCCGTTCAAGGCAAGAATCGCGACTGGGGGCGATTGCGTACCCAAAAGGCGGAGCAAGTGCTCGAGGGTACGCGCGAAACCTTTGACCCTGAATTCGACGCCGCCATCCGCGCTTACTACCAAGCCATCGCAACACCATCTTCCAAAGAACGCTAATAACCACGGAACACACGGAACACACGGAAGGGATACCGTTTCAAAACACATGCCAAGAAATCCTTTATCCCTGAGATCTGAAACCTGATCTCTGCTTACGTGTATTCTGTAGTTAACCTAGTTATTGTGTATTCCTTGACTTCCATGGTTCATTCATCACGCCACTCAAGGAGCCATCATGGAAACCGATTTATTATTCCAAGACGAAAGTTATGTGATCCGAGGGGCTGCGTTCGAAGTGTATCGCGAAATGGGCTGTGGTTTCCTGGAGGCCGTCTATCAAGAGTGTTTGCAAAAGGAGTTCACCAAACAGTCCGTTCCGTTTGTCCCAAATCCAACCTTAGAATTGTTTTACAAGCACGAAAAGCTTGAACAAATCTACCGACCTGATTTCATCTGCTACGGCAAGATCATCGTGGAACTGAAAGCGGCAAAAGAGCTCTCGGACGAACATCGTGCCCAATTACACAATTACTTGAAAGCGACTAGGCTTCGGCTCGGCTTTCTCATCAACTTCGGCCATTACCCCAAAGCAACCATCGAAAGAATTGTAAGATGAATCGAGATACCGAGAACTCCGAACAGCTAGAACCACCGGAGACGCCAAATACGCGGTGTGAGTTGCTTCGCGAGCCCTGTGATTCTTAGCATTTCTACGGCACGTTTTGGTTTTCGTCCGTGTGTTCCGTGTGTTCCGTGGTTACACTTCTTCCGTGGTCTACTGCCCCGCTACTCTTTCGATGATTTGCCGATCGAAATAGTTCGTAGACATTCCCGCATCGACGATCACCGTTTGCGCTTGGATGCCGGACGAACGGGGACTGAGTAGAAAGATTGCGGTGTTGGCCGCTTCTTGGGTCGTGAGGCCTTCGCCTCTCGGGATCGCCTTCTCGGCGAACAGATAGGCGTCGACGTAGCCTGGAATCCCTGCCGAGGCGCTTGTCTTCAGCAGACCGGCCCCGACAGCATTGAATCGCACACGCGAGAAGCGACTGAAGGACTTCGCTAGAAACGCCAGCGACGAGTCCAGCGCTGCTTTGACCGGTGCCATGAAGCCGTAGCTCTCACTCGCCATCCGCGTTGTCGAAATGCTGATGGTGACGACCGATGCATCCTCAGCGAGCAACGGCTTAAGGGCATTGCAGATCGCGATCAAGGAGAAGCACGAGATATCAATCGCTTGCAGGAACTGTTTGCGAGTGGTTTCGTGAAATGGTTTGATTCCGTCGCTGTAGTCCGCGAAGGCGATCGAGTGAACGACGCCGGAAATGGGTTGTGCGTTCTTCGCCAGCTGTTGGGCTAGCGAATCGATTTGTTCAGGATGTTCGACGTCACAGCAGTGAATCGTTCGACCCGATAGCAGCTTGCCGAGCTCTTCGCGACGTTTTTCGCTTCGGACAACATATTCCACCAAGGCTCCGTTTTCCTCGAGTGTTTTGGCGATCGCGTACGCCACGCTTTTGCGGTTTGCAACACCGAAGACAACGACTCGTTTATGGGAAAGCGCCAAAAAGTCCATGGATTCACATTTCGCGGGGAGGGGAAGATGCCGTTCATGAAGCACCCTTCGACGGCAGGCCCATGATAACGCGATCGTCTGCAATCGTCTCGGGATTCTCTTTCAAATAGGAACTCGACTTGACAGTTCCACATGATGGAGGCGGGGGATAGCACCATCGGCATACCACCGCGTCTGGGGCCCCCTCAAGGCTTCGTAGCCATCTTTCCATGCGAGCGGTCGGCCGAGGAGTTAGCATCCGTGCACAAGCGAAACAGCAGGGAATTCACCCGGGAAGAAATCGACCGCGTGATCGAGATGGCGTGGGAGGATCGCACCTCGTTTGACGCGATCCAAGATCAGTTTGGTCTCACCCAGGGGGATGTCATCGCGTTGATGCGATCGGAGTTAAAGCCTACCTCGTTCCGTTTGTGGAGAAGACGGGTGGCAGGTAGGCAGACCAAGCATGTTGAGAAGCGCGGATTCTTAGTCGGGCGATTCCGTTGTCCGGATCGCCCGGGTTCGCGGTGATCTAAAGAAAACTTTTGTCGAGGCAGATTCTCTCGCCGAAGCCAATAGAGTCGAAACTACTTCTTCTTTGCTTTCGCAGCCTTCTTGGCTGGCTTAGCAGCGGCCTTTTTGGTGACGGCCCCTGCGCTCTTCTTCACGGCCTTCGCGGTTGCCTTTGCCGGTTTCGCAGCCGCTTTCGAGGCGGTGGCCGCGGGAGCGGATTTCTTCTTCGTATTGCCGAAAATGGAGTCCCAGTTCGAAGCGTACTTGTTGTTGGTACCTACACGAGTAATCGTCACGAAATCACCTTATTTAAAAAACAGAGTTCGCCGGTCCCTAGAACGACGCGGGAGAAACCATCAAAGTAGCGTATGGATTTGGTACCGGTCAAGACAGCTTGGTCGCTCGAATCTTACAGCGCAAGTCACACCGTGCAAATCCGCGCCACATTGCCACATCGGGTTCTCGATAACGCCAATCTCATTCACTCGTGCGCGGATCCGGTCACCGAGGTTAGCCTCGTTTCTTCCATATCGAGTTCCCGTTCGATCTTTTGCACAACCCGTTCATCGACAATCGAATCCTTTGCTAATTGATGGAGTCGCTTTCGTTGTTTGCGCAGGACGTGCAGATAGGTAGCTTGGCAGCGGCGGGATTGGTTTTCAATCAGACCATCAGCGGTGTTGAATGCGAGTCGAGAAAGCCATGCGTCGGCTTGGGTCTGAAAATGGTTTTGGAGGTAATCGATTTCGGACTCGGCCCCCCCTGACTCCCGTCGTGCGTTCAGGAACAGATTCGCTTCGGCGAGCAGCAGTAGTCTCGCATCCACTTCTTGATCCGGGGCCGGGCGTCCCTCTTTGGGCAGTCGGAGCCATCGCACAACAAACGGGAGCGATATTCCTTGAATGATCAACGTGCCGAAGATCACACCGATGACCGTGACAAAAATCAAATTGCGGTGAGGAAAATCGGCTGGCAAAGCGAGGACCGCCGCGAGGGAGACGACTCCTCGCATCCCCGTCCAACCGATGAGCAAAAGGAAACGCCACGGAAGCGGCTCCCACTCTCTTCTGCCCTGAAGGATGAAGGCGGGCATCCAAGCCAAAGGGAGGACGCAAGCCATCCGCACCAGAATGGTCACCCCGAGGACCGCTCCGCTCAATGAGAGCGATTGCACGAGAAGAGATTCATCGGCGATCGACACCAGAACGCCCCGAAGCCCGAGCCCGATGAAGATGAACGTCAAACCTGTCAGAACGAAGACCACGCTCTCCCACACAGCGGAAGCATGCAGTCGAGTTGCTGCCGAGAAAAGCTCCGCACCGAATGCCCTCACCAGCAATCCGGAGCAAACGCAAGCCATCACGCCGGACAGATGGAATGCTTCCGCAGCGATATACGCGGCATAGGGAGTGAGCAGAGTGAAGACAGTTTCGACCACCGGTTCATCCAATCGTTCATGCACCCGGATTGCCAACCAGCCTACCACCGCCCCCAGCAACAGCCCTCCCGACGCGACCCAGAGGAAACTCATCAGTGTCCCTGACCATGAAAAAACCTCCCCGGCCGCGACCGCGAGCGCGACGCGGTAGGCTACCAACCCCGAGGCATCGTTGAGCAGACTCTCCCCTTCCAAAATCACGATGATTCGCTTGGGGACTCGAAGCTTGTTCGTCACCGCCATCGCAGCGACCGCATCGGGAGGAGAAATGATCGCACCGAGAGCGAACGCGACAGGCCAGGACATCTCCGGAACCATCCACTTGCAGACGGATCCCACGACGATGGTGGTGGCGACGACCAGTCCGAACGCGAGAAAAGCGATCGGTCGAATATGGTGGTAGAACTCTTGGAAGTTGGTTTGCCAAGCCGCCGAGTAGAGAAGGGGTGGGAGGAAGATCAGGAACACGACATCCGGAGTTAGCTGAATATCGGGCAATCCTGGAACCAACGCGAGAAGCGCCCCAACCACGACAAGAATGGTGGGATAGGGAACCAACCATTTTCGAGTCGCGAAAGCTAAAAGCGTCACCAGGCAAAGCAGCATCAAGACCGTCGAGATCTCAAAAAGGGGAGTGACCGTTGCTAGCAAAACGAAAGCCTCGCGGAGGGTAAAATCTGCCGCCTGTATCGAGAAAAACAGCCTTTGCCCGAACTTTCCGTTCGGGTCTTGCCGATAAAGCCGGTGGTATCGGGAATTCCGATCGTTCTCGTTCGAGAGATCGATTGTGTCAAGCCGATTATTCCATGGTCAGGACGACGAGTCGTCCACCAGCAGGTGCATAGCATCTGATCCAATCGGGGGGAATTGCGCTCGAGCATTCGGGGGCAATCGCAATTATGCGTTGGAGATTTTTCGATGAAGTTGCTTAAAGGCTGGAAAATACGTTTACTCGCGGGCTTGGTCATGGCCACCGCAGGAGGGCAACTCGAAGCGCAGATGATGCCCGGCAGCCCATATTCCAACGCCATGGGGCCGCAAAGCCCAATGATGTTCGCGTCCCATCCACAGGACGAGGCCGGGGCTCCGAGCGGAGCACCCTCCGCTTATCCCATGCCGGAAGCGATGGGGCAGGAAGCTATGGGAGCCGAAATGATGGGCTACGGCGGCGAAGCCTGCGGCCCTCAATGCGGACCCGAATGCGGACACCATGGCTGTGGTCTCTTTGGCCGAGGCTACGGCGGCGAACGATGCGATGTCTACGGTCGCTCCCTCACCGGATTCCGACACAACATGCGAGGATGGCTCGCCTCCAAACGAGGTATCCTGCGTCCTTACGGTGAAGGGGGTATCGCGACCCAGAGATGGTTCGACATCTCCGCCGACGGCGTCTTCCTGGCGCGAACCAAAGGCTCCTCGAACTTCGCATTTACAAGCGACGGTATCAACGGCCCGCGTGTCCTGACCGCCGACATGGTCGACATGGATTCGCTCCAAGCCGGGCTAGGCGTACAAGCTAACATCCAAACCGGTGCGGGCTCGAATCTGGAAGTCCTCTACTTTGGACTCAACGATTGGGACGAATCCGCTCAGGTGACTTCCAACTCGCCTCAGTTCTTCTCCTTCATAAGTGACTTCGGACAATTACCGCCCAACGGATTCGATGACTCCGACCGATCGCGAGTTCAGCGGATCGATTACAAGAGCGAATTGCATAACGGCGAAATCAACTTCCGACGCCGATGGTCGGAGCCCGAAGGTTTCTGGCAAGGAAGCTTCTTGGGAGGTGTCCGGTATATGGACATCGATGAGAACGGCGTCTTCAGCGCCTCGGGCGAGAACGACAACGGCATCGACCGAAACGGTCCGCGATTCTTCGAGTACAGCGTCAACACGCGCAACGCTTTGGTCGGTTTCCAACTCGGTGGTGACCTCTGGTACAACCTGATGCCAGGAGTGAAGGTAGGTGGTGAACTCAAGTCGGGTATCTTCAACAACAGTACCAATCAAGACACCACCATCCTCGGTAATTCCATCAGCGGGGAATTCCGCGAGTTTGCAAGGGATGACGACGATGCTTACATCACGCAATTCTCGACGCAACTCTGGTACCGATTGAATTACTCCTTGGCATTCAAGACCTCCTACCAGCTGATCTACATCGATGGCGTGTCCCTGGCAACCGAGAACTTCAACAGCGATCCACCGCTGCTGTTCAACGCCAGTTCGACCCGAGTCCCTACCATCAACCATGACGCAGAAGTTGTCTACCAAGGCTTCACCGTCGGTGCAGAGTACACCTGGTAAGGACGATTGAACCGAGCCGAACCATTGCAAAAGCCCCAGTCACTTCAAGCGACTGGGGCTTTTTGCATTGCGACATAGATCCCAAAAGAGCGACCACTCGCTACTCGCTACTCGCTACTCGCTACTCGCCCTGCGAGCGACTGGGCGGTTCGCATGAGCTCCAAACATTCAGCGCGATGCTCGTCTCCCCCCGCTCCGCGGCTTGCTCGCTCCAGCATCGCGTCCCAATTGGCTTGAGGGGCCATCTTGGACCGACGAAGCAACAGCCCGAATTCCGCGACGGCGGTGCTCCAGAGCAAGTCGCGATCAAGTTCGCTATCGGACGCTTCGGGGCGATAGGACAAAATGAACTCTTGCTTCGTGCTCTCGGAAGCGTCGGGACGCTTTGAGCGAATCTTAAGCGTCAGCCATTCCCGAAGCAGCTCTTCCTCCACGTCTCGTTTATTGGGTTCTGCTGCCGCCGTCGATCGCTTGTATTTCGACTCGCTCTCGGCAGGAGTCAGATTCGGTTCGACCAAGCTGGTGGGAACGATTTCATAGAAGGCCGTCACGGAGTGGCCGGCGCCGATGTCCCCTGCATCTTTGCGATCATTGCTGAAGTCGGCGTTGGTCAGCTGACGGTCTTCGTACCCGATCAATCGATAAGAACGGACCAAATTCGGATTGAAGTCCATCTGGATCTTCACGTCTTTGGCGATGGTGACCAAGGTGCCGGTGAGCTGGTCCACCATCAGTTTCTTGGCTTCCCGGTCGCTATCGACCATCCCATAGACACCGTTGCCGTCTTTGGAAATCTTTTCCATCATCGAATCGTTGTAGTTACCGGCTCCGTAGCCCAAACAAGTCAGGAAGATATTCTTCTTCGCCTGCTCCTTGAGCAAATCGACGAGGGAATCGGTGTTAGTGACGCCGACATTGAAGTCCCCGTCGGTGCACAAAATAACGCGATTGGATCCCCCTTCGATGAAGTTCTCTTGGGCGATCGAATAGGCCAAACGAATGCCTTCCCCACCGTTGGTCGAACCACCTGCCTGGAGATTGTAGATGGCCGCGAGAATTCGGTCTTTTTCACTCCCTGGGGTGCTCGGGAGAACACAACCTGCAGCCCCAGCATAGACCACAATGGCAACCCGATCGTCTTCTCGCAGGCGTTGAGCGAGCAAGGAAAGCGAACGTTGAACGAGAGGAAGCTTATTGGGCTCGTTCATGGATCCAGACACATCCAACAGGAACACAAGGTTGCACCGGGGCCTATCCTCGGTTTGGATCTTCTTCGCTTGAATTCCAACCCGAACGAGTTTGTGCGAACGATTCCATGGGCAATCCACCATCCGCAGACTGGCCGCGAAGGGAGAATCTTCATCAGGTGCTGGATACTCGTACTGGAAGTAATTGATCATTTCTTCGATCCGAACCATGTCGGGCGTCGGTAGCTGACCACGCTGCTGGATCGATTGACGGATCTTGCTATACGAGGCGGTGTCGACGTCGATCGAAAAGGTCGTGACAGGTTCTTTTTCCGCTTCCGTGAACGGTTTCTCTACAATGCGATCGAATCGATCCCCCGATGACTCCACGACAGGAGGAGCGGGTGGGAATCGCTTCAAATTCGAACGGAGTTCGGGTGGGAGAGCAGGAGCTCCCCCTTGAGCGCCCGGCTCAAGAAATCGATGGTTCGGCTGAATTGCAAAGGTCTCCAATTCATCCAGCGATTTTCGTGCTGGGGGGGCCGCTGCGGGGCCACCGACGCCAGGAACGGACCCGCCGAGCCCTCCCATGCCAGCCCCGTAACCACCGAACCCTTCACTGCCCACGCCGTAACCACTCCCCCCGTAACCACCGTAGTAACCACCCCCGTAACCGCCTGCTAACCGGTCGGTTCCAAACTGACCCGTTCCAGGTCCTGAGCCGTCCAAGCCAGCTCCCTTCGCTTCGATCCCGTAACCACCACTGCCCGGGGCGAACTTCAATTGGGGAGTCGCCGCCGTACCGGTTGCGTCTCCCTGCCCGTTGGCACCGTACGCGTTGTCTCGGTAGAGATCGAGCGGTCGTGCCGGCGCGCCCGAATTTTGGGCCGAGCCAGTTAGTTCCGTCGTCAACAATGCAACCTCGTCCTCCTTGACTGGATTCGGTGCAGCATTTTGTTTCACTTCTACCGGCATAGCTTCGGACGTCTTTGCATCGCTAGGCTTCGCGACCGTGGCCATATTGGGGGCGGCCATGGGATCGACGGGCGCCGCGATCGATTCGTCCACGTCGATGCTCGTCGTCTTCGGAGCCAATGCGAGATCGCTCCCTGGTCGTTCCAACGAGTTCCACGTGAGCCACGCGACGGGAACACACGCGGCGATGGCAAGAGCTGCGGCGAATCGACGACGGCGATAAAACGGCAATTGAAGCAATCGATTTGGCTCGACGGTCGCATTCGAGAGAGCGTTGTTTGCGAGCGCCGTCTCCAAGGACGAAAGCTGCTCTGGGGTGAGCGAAGCCTGCGCTGGTGCAACACCGTCCCCCAAGGTCGCCTGGAGGATCCCAAGTGTTTTTTGCAAGGACTGACATTCTGCCCGCAACTCCGGCGAGACTTCCAAGCGGCGCTCGATTTGCGCTCTTTCCGACTCGGATAACTCTCCTAAGAGATAGGCGGTTAATTTCCAAGGTTCGATGGAATGGGATGCGTTGAACGGGGATTCATTGGATGACATGATAGGTCTTTATGATGCAAGATAAATTCTGTATAAGATGGAGAACAAACCGAAGCACCGAAGTAACGGTTCGTATCGCTGGAGCGGTTCGTCGGCTCGGACAAACGGTGCGTTTCTCGAGCGTTTCAAGTATCCACAACGCACTGTTTCAATCGCGTCACGGCTTGATGGATCAAGACGCCGACGTGAGACACGCTCAGATCCATGACTTCCGCAATCTGTTTGTAAGAAAGCCCCTGCTGAAGCCGAAGCACGAGGACCTCCTGCTCACGCGGTGGGAGGGCAGCGATCTCGCGTTGAAGATGTTGACGCTCTTCGGAAGAGATGAGGGATTGGGTCGGATCTGGCGACGGCGCCGATTGTCGATCGACCTGCTCGCTAGCAAATTGGATAAACATTCGAGACTCCTTGCGATGGCAATCCATCGCGCGATGGCGACAGCATTTAAAAAGCCATGCCTCGACGTGATCCTCCAAAGCAGATCGCGGCTCCCGACACACTCTTAAGAACGTGTCTTGGACGCAATCTCGGGCGCGATCCCAATCCCCGGCCAGGAGTTTCGCCGCGTACGAAACCAACGGACGCTCGTATCTAGCAAACAGCGATCGAAGCCATTCGCGATCCGAGGCTGGGCCGTTTGGCGTTTCGTTCATGCCGCGCCTGTCCGTCGCAAACGTGCGATAAGGATTTTGGGAATAAGGAATGAGAAGAGGCACTCGGCCGCTGGGTTGCAATCGGCCGGGCTAATGAGGTAAACGCCGGCCGGGGGTGTCTCTTAGTCTCCGTGTCGTAATTGTTGAGAAAAAAATTCAAGTGCGAAGGACGGACGGGCACGGATCCGCCCCTCGCCTGGGTTGGCTGGTCTCGGGGGATGCACGCTAGGCGAGCATCGAAGCCCAAGTCTCTTTGGCGATTTGGAGGGCATCCGGGAGCTTGGCGGGGATCTTCCCACCTGCCTGCGCCAAATCCGCTTTGCCACCACCACCGCCGCCGACCGATTCGGCAACAGGAGTAATCCATTTGCCAGCGCTCAACCCGCGTTCGACGAGCGATTGGCTAATGCCTGCGATGAGAGTCACTTTGTCGTCCGCGCGGTTGGCGAGTAGCACCGCTACCGGCTCCACCGATTTCTTGCGCAGCTGGTCGATCCACTGACGCATCATACCTGCATTGGCGTTCGGGGTTTCCGCGACGATGAGCCGCGTACCTTCCACCTCGGTGGCTTGCTCGAGCAAGCTCTCGACAGAAATACTCCCGCCGCTTTCGCTCAGTTTCTTGATCTGCTCGTGGAGCTGTACCTGCTCCTTGAGCAACGCGTCGAGACGCTCTGGAACCTCTTCGTAAGAGACATTCAGCAACCGAGCGGCTTGCCGGAAAGAGGCTCGTGTGACGCCGTAGGCGGGCACCGATCCTGTCGATCCTGCCTTTCCCCCAACCAGGGCTGGTACCGCTTCGTTACCCGCACCGATGGAGAGCTTCTTCAATTTCCGGACGGCTAGGACCAAGTCCTGAACGGATTGGCCAAGCTTGTCGATCGTGCAGCCGAGCATTCCGGCAGTCGATTTGGCGAGGCTCTCGATCTTCGCGCGATGTTCGAGAGCTTTCGCACCGGTGAGGGCGGTGATACGTCGTGTTCCGGACGAAACGCTTTCCTCGGCCAGGATCTCCAGCGTTTGAATCTCCTTGGTGTTCGATGCGTGGGTTCCACCGCACAACTCCTTGGAAAACGACCCCATGGAGACCATGCGAACTGGGTCGGGATACTTTTCACCAAAGAGCATCATCGCCCCCGCTTCCCGAGCGGTACCCAGTGGCACCAGCTTCCAATCGATCGGAGCGGATTCCGAGATCCGTTGGTTGGACAATGCTTCCACTTTTTGGAGCAGATCGTCCGGCAACGATTCTTGATTGCTGAAGTCGAAGCGGAGCCAATCCGCGTCCACTTTGCTTCCCTGCTGCTGCGCGTGACCACCGACATGGCTTTGCAGAGCATGGTGCAAGATATGCGTGGCGGAGTGAGCCCGTTTGATCGCGTCGCGGCGAACTGTATCGACCGTCGCTTGGACTGTGTCGCCTTCCTTCAGTTCGCCCGAGATCATCTTCCCATAGTGGATGATCAGCTCACCGCTGCGTTGGGTATCGGTGACTTCGAACACGCCATTGGCGGTTTCGATTCGCCCCGAGTCACCGACTTGCCCACCGCTTTCCCCGTAGAAAGGAGTTTGATCGAGGACGATGCGAATCATTTCGTTGGTGGAGGCGGAAACGCTCGAAACCAAGCGGTCCTCTTTCGGTTTCCCCACAATGATCCCCTTGATTTGGGCAGAGGAGGACGACGATTCGTACCCGAGGAAATCGCAGCGATGGAGCGCTTCTTTGAGCGTTTCGATGGGACCGGTTTCAAACAATTCACCTTGCTCGCCACCGCTGATTTCTCCGTGTTCAGCCATCGCTTTGCGGTAGCCATCCCAGTCGAACGTGTAGTTCTTTTCGGCGGCAATTTGCTGGAACATCTCGGGCGGGACGCCGTGGGTTTGGTAGAGAGAAGCCGCTTCCCGTCCATCGACCATTACGCGCCCCGCGGAGGTCATGTCATCGAAGACTCGGTGAATGCGTTCCAAGCCCGAATCGATGGTCGCGAAGAAGTCTGCTTCCTCCCGTTTCATAACCTTAGCGACTCGGTCGGTCGTCGTGGCCAGCTCGGGATAAACCGACTTCATCATGCTCGCGACGACCGGAACCAGCTGGTAAAGGAAGGGCTCTCGCATCCCCATTTGGTGGCCATCGAGGACCGCGCGGCGAAGAAGACGTTTGATGACGTAACGGGCTTTCTTCGGTCCAGGATAAACATTTTCATGGATGGCGAAGGTGCACGCTCGAACGTGATCGGTGATGCGACGAAGGCGTCGACCGTTGTCGCTTTCGTACTCGTACTTTTGACCGACAGCTTCCGATGCGGCTTGCACAATTGGGAAGAGGATGTCGATGTGGAAGTTGGTAGGGACGTTCTGCAGCACGCTCGCGGTCCGTTCCAGTCCCATACCCGTGTCGATGTTCTTGCTCGGCAAGGGGCGCAAATTGTCCGGGGGATTGCCGACGCGATTGAACTGCGTGAAGACCAAATTCCAGATCTCAACCGACTTGCCGTTGTCGAGCTGGTAGTAGATTTCGCTGCACGGACCGCAAACCCCATCGGGTCCTTGACTCGGAGCGGAAGCAGGCCAGAAGTTTTCGTCTTCGTCCATGCGCGCGATGCGGCTGGTGGGGAGGCCTATCTTTTCGTTCCAAATCTTGGCCGCCTCGTCATCGTCTTTGTAGACGGTCACGGTGAGGCGGTTGGGATCGAGGGCCAGCCATTTTTTGTCGGTGAGAAACTCCCACGCCCACTGAATCGCTTCTTGCTTGAAGTAATCGCCGAAGCTGAAATTCCCAAGCATTTCAAAGAAGGTGTGGTGGTATGCCGTGCGACCCACATTGTCGATGTCCCCGGTCCGGAGGCACTTTTGGCAAGTCGTAGCGCGAGTAAAGTCGAGTTTGACTTTCCCCAGAAAGTGATCCTTGAATTGGTTCATCCCGGCGGGGGTGAACAGGACAGAGGGGTCCCAAGTCGGGACGAGAACGTCGCTGGCTTGGCGATGGTGCCCTTTGGATTGAAAGAAAGTCAGATACTTTTCGCGTAGTTCGTCCGTTTTCATAGCCGCTTGTGTGTCCTGATGGGCCCCGCTCTGGAGGCTGAGTAGACCGGGCAATCGCTCGAAAGGCCGATCGCCGAGAGAATGCGTGAATTTACCGTCGAAGCCCCGTTTCGCCAACGAGAGATGACCACGGAAACATTGAAGTGCATCGTGCCTTCCCCTCGCTCCCTGCCGGCCCCCCTCCCAGTCTGCCCAATTCGCAATCAAAACACCCGAACCATGCACTATTCAAAAAACTCATTTCCAATTTTGTTAATCCCGCGATTTTTTCCCAAATTTTTTTGAGGGGACTCGTCAATTGGGTTGATGGTATTTTTTTGCGAATTCCCAGCGAAATTTCTAACATTGCAAGAAATCGATGTACAGATCGTGTGGGTCAGGCGTTTTGTATGGGTTGGAGGACCGGAACCAAACCGTTGACAAACCGTTGTTGGAGGTCTTAATTGATTCGGTTGCGCTCGCACACACAGCTGGCTGTCAACACGTTTTGGCTTCTTTTTTCACGCCTCGTCAACGCCTGGATCCTCCCGAGTTTCTTGTCTTCCATCTGCGTTTGCAGATGGGGAGTTATTTTTTCGGTTTTTAAATGAAGGGTTCTGCAATGCGGAAGAATTTCGCACCTCGCACCAAGGGGTTCACACTGGTTGAACTTCTCGTGGTCATCGCCATTATTGGTATTCTGGTTGGACTTCTGTTGCCGGCGGTTCAGGCCGCTCGCGAAGCAGCACGACGAATGCAGTGCAGCAACAATCTCAAGCAGTTGGGATTGGCCGCTCACAACTTCGAATCGGCCTTGAAGAGATTCCCTCCAGGGGTTCTCGGAGCAGGGCGTGGCTCGAACGGATTGTACCAAGCACCTTTGGCTGAATTCGGCCAACACTCCGGCGTCGGGCACTTGGTCCACCTGTTCCCCTACACCGAGCAGACCGCTCTCTACGAGAGAATCTCGGCTGCTTCGAACCTCAACCCCGATACCAACGGCATCGGAGCCGTCTCCGGCACCTCCCAACAGCTGATGAACCGTTACTGGTGGGACACCGACTCGTGGGATGCAGCCCAATACACCATCCCAACCTTGCTCTGCCCAAGCGACACCGCTTCGGCTGGCACCGAGTACTCGGTTCTCACCAACTTCGCGACGACGACAGCTGCGACCGCTTTGCCTGGTTTCAGCATGTACTATGAAGGAACCCAGAACGCAGCTTGGCATGCGACCGTTGGAAAGACGAACTACCTTGGATGCGGTGGGCGAAACGGCGTTGTTGGATCGTCCGGCGTGAGTGCCACCACCACCAACGGTCTCCCAGCAGATTCCTTGACCGGTGTTTTCTACATCCGCAGCAAGACCAAGATCGGCGAAATCACCGACGGTACGAGCAACACCATCCTGTTCGGCGAAGTTACCGGTGGATTCAAGCAAGCCGCTCGACGCTCCGGTCGATTCATGTCGATGTGGTGGGTTAGCAACGGTCCTGTCTTCACTCGTTACATGGTCCCTGCGACCACCCAAGACCCCAACGATCAATGGTGGGGCGGTATCGCCAACGTTTCGTTCCCACACTGGAGCAAGTTCAGCAGCATGCACACTGGCATCGTGAACTTGGCACTTGCCGACGGGTCGGTCCGATCGTCAACCGTCAACATGGACGGCGCTTTGTGGCTTAACCTGGGTGGAATGAAGGAAGGAACCGTTGCTTCGTTCCAAGACTAGGTCCATTGTATTCAACCCTTAGTTCGTATTATCTCACGGAGAATTTGATGAAGAGCTTTTGTCTGATGGGTTTGTTCTGCCTTAGCTTGGTTTGCGTCACGGGCTGCAGCTCGTCGACCGAAGCAATCCCTGCAGCAAACCCCGTCAAGGAGCGTCCCAGTGCCCCTGCGGGCGTTGGCGGAGCTGCAAAATCAGGAGGATCGACCGCGGCTCCTTCGCCTGCGCCACAGCAGTAACGAACCGCTCGCTGGTTACCTTTCATTCTTTCAAAAGACGGTCGGGCCTTGTTTGGCTCGGCCGTCTTTGCTTTTGGGTCCCGCGATCTGTTGGATCGAGCATCACAAGGACTCAAAATTCCCGCTGCCTACAGAGCGGCCTTCGCAAAGATGGACGCATGTGCGGAATGTCGCACCCTTTTACAAAGAGTTAAGCGATTGACAAAGGATGGCCGACCGACTTTATTAGGAGGACGGTTCGCACACACCGAATCCGTCTCAATCAGCCGACGGCTTTTTGATGCCCCGCCCGGCCTTTCTCGCCCTCCCGCCCCGCTCGCTGCGCCCATTTAAGCCCAGTTCCTCTCGAACTTGATGTTTTCCAATCGCTATTGGCGTTGGATGCGCTTTTTTTGTTCGTTACCTGAAGGGAAATAGCATGCGGAAGAAATTCGCACCGCGTAGTAGAGGGTTCACGTTGGTTGAACTCCTCGTTGTGATCGCCATCATCGGGATCTTGGTCGGGCTCTTGCTGCCCGCTGTCCAAGCCGCGCGGGAAGCTGCTCGTCGAATGCAATGCAGCAACAATGTGAAGCAGCTGACCTTGGCGACTCATAACTTTGAGAGCGCATACAAACGAATTCCACCCGGATACTTGGGAAGCAAGGGAGACGTTGTTTATTCTACGACCCCCACGACGAGCCCCGAGCGTCGCGGTGCTCAATGGATCGGGCATTTGGTGTACCTGTTCCCCTTCATGGAACAGAACGCCCTCTACCAGCCTTGGTCCGATTTGCGCAACACCGATCCGACTGCGGCTCCCACAGGCAACACCACGACCGATGGGGAAAAGTTCCAGTTTTGGATCAATGGTGCCACGGGATACGACGGAGATCCATCTGACATCGATACCCTTTGGGATTGGCACCAATACCGCGTTCCATCCCTCCTCTGCCCATCGGATGATGCATACAGCAACACGGCTGCCACGATGGTGATCCTGCACACTTGGGGTACTGGGAATACGGGAACGGTCGGCGGATCCGGTTACGGGGTTCCGTTCAGCGCAACGCTGGGACGCACCAACTACCTAGGCAACGCCGGTCGTTTGGGTACGACGGAATCTCCTGCATGGAACGTATGGAAAGGTCCATTTGGTAACCGAACCAAGACTACCTTCGGTTCTATTTCGGACGGGACCTCCAATGTTCTCGCGTTTGGTGAAGCGATGGGTTCGTTCACCGATGCCGCTCGCGGCTCAGGCCGAACTTGGTCCTATTCATGGACCGTAGGACCGATGCCAACCGCTTGGGGTATTGGTGGCGCGCAGCCGTACATGTATTACAAGTACGCCAGTCGACACACCGGTATCATTACCGTTTCGCTGATGGATGGTTCGGTCCGATCAATTTCCACTAACATGGACAACACCACGTACCAGTACATCTCGGCCATGTCGGATGGCAACACCACTACCTTGAACGATTAATTCACTCGCTAGAAAGTCATTCATGAAACGATTCTGTGTTCTCTGTATTGGATTCAGTCTCTTCGCCCTGGGTTGCGGTGCGCAAGACGCATCCATTCCATCGGATTACTCCAAGAGCACCTTGCCCGCGGCTCCGCCATCCATGTCCTCAGGGGGCGGTCCAGAAAGTGGCGGGGGCGATGCACCGGCCGCAGGTGCCGCTCCGCCACCCAAGCTCGATCTGTAGGTCGTGCTGTTGTGACAGGACAGAAAAAAACCCGGCGATGATCGCCGGGTTTTTTTGTCGAATGGTCTCGGGGTTTACTCCCCTTGGCTGTGTTCGATTGCCTCGGGGTTTACTCCCCTTGGCTGTGTTCGAGATAGGCGGGGATATCGACGCCATCGACAAAGCTCGAGAGGGATTTGCTTCGTTGCGGGTGCTGCAATTTCTTTACCGCTTTGCTTTCGATTTGGCGAACACGCTCACGAGTGACTTGGAAGATCTTTCCAACTTCTTCCAAAGTATAGGCGTAGCCATCTGCCAAGCCGTATCGGAGCTTGAGGATTTCTCGCTCGCGATAGTTCAGCGTTTGCATCGCTTCTTGGATTTGCTGCTTAAGGGTTTGCTGGTTGGTTTCGTACAAGGGATCATCGTCGCGATAGTCTTCGAGAAATTCGCCGAAGAAGCTATCGTCGTGATCGCCGACCGGTTGATCGAGCGAGAGGGGCTGGCGAGCCATCTTGATCACGACGCGAGCATCGTCGAGGGACAATCCAGCTCGCTCGGCGGTTTCTTCGACGCTTGGTTCTCGGCCCAATTCTTGGATCAGGTCGCGGGTGACTTGGCGTACTTTGCTCATGGTATCAATCATGTGCACGGGGACTCGGATCGTACGGCTTTGGTCTGCGATGGCTCGGGTGATCGCTTGTCGGATCCACCAAGTTGCGTAGGTCGAGAACTTGAATCCTCGCTCATACTCGAACTTGTCTACCGCTCGCATGAGCCCCGTGTTTCCTTCTTGGATCAGATCCAAGAAGCTGAGTCCGCGGTTGCGATATTTCTTTGCGATCGAGACGACTAGGCGTAGATTTCCTGCGGAGAGCTCTCGTTTGGCCGCATCGTATTTCATGCGATTGGCTTGTACCTTCGATACGCGGCGTTCAAGGGTTGCGGGGGTTTCGTAGGTGATTCGCATCAAGTATCGGAGTTCATCGTACAGCTGCTTGAGCGGGGTACCGTCGCAGTGGCCATTCTTCTTGGCTTCTTCAATGCGAGTCTTCAGAACCGACATTTGCGATTGGATCGCAGTCAGCTTGGTGAACATGGGTTCCAAGCGATTGGCCCGAAGGTTCATCTCTTCGATCAATCGAACCGCCTTGTTGCGACGACAGACGAGTCGTTTCCAAGCAGCCCGGCGAGCTTCGATGGTGTTCCCTTTGCTGATGGCGGTGTAGTAATCGCCGTGATTGCGGAGTAGGAGGTGACGAAGGGTTTTGATGTTGGGTCCGATGCGTCGCATGATGGCGACTTTCTCTGCGGCATTGGTAACGCTGACTTCGATGGTGCGATCGAGTCGAAGCTTCCCGTCTCGGACTTGCTCGAGGAGTTTGGTGGCTCCTTGCAACATGAAATCGGTTGCGAGCATCCACTGGCGGTAGGCTGAACGTGTCATCTCGATAAGGCGAGCCGCCGTGACTTCTTGCTGGCGGGTGAGCAAAGGGATTTCGCCCATTTGCATCAGGTACATGCGGACAGGATCTTCGGTGGCATCGACGACTTCACCGTCTTCGGAATCGAACAGTCCGGTTTCTTCGTCGACCATTTCTTCGTCGAGCTCGACATCAAAGCTGTCGTCGCTCTCAACGTCCTCTTCTTCTTCCTCTTCTTGGACGTTTCCGTCGTAGAGGCCTTCGTAGCAGCTGCCGTAATCGCGATCTTCGTTGGCGTACGTGAATCCGGCTTTGCTTCCGCGTCGGGTGGTTCGAGAGGTGGTTCGTCGAGTCATAGCTTGGCCCATCGTGTGGAGTGACTGTGATGCGTCGTCGGAGCAACTGGTTCCGTCTTGGTGACAGGAGTTCAATGCAGGGGGCGTGCCGCAGGACGGGAAGAAAATGGCGAGAAAGTGTCGCCACCAATGAAAAGACTGGGTTCATGCGTCTATAATTCGAGTTCGCACCGATTCAAGAGAATTTGGTCGTCGAAAATTCGCCACGCCCCGATGTCGTTTTTTTTCAACATGATGCCGATCGACAACGCCCCTCGATCCTATCCGCGCCTGCCATGGTATTGCCTGGAACGGTTTCGGCCGGTCCTGACCAACATGGTTCGACATGCCTCCCGTCTCCCGATGGCCTCCCGTCTCCCGATGGTGAGCGGGCTGGTGGCGGTACTGCTGGCAGTCACTCTTGAACTCTGGGTGGGTCGATGGGTACCGTGGACATTGCTTCTCGTCGGTACCGCCATGGCCCTGCGAGGAATCGCGCAGGTTGGCTCGCGTCTCGGTATCGAAGTCTGGTTCCTCCCGCTCTGTCTTTTGTTCGGCGCAACTTTTAGCTTCTATGCGGGGAATCAACGGACGCGAGCCGAGCGCCAACTGGCCCATTGGAAAGAGGCCGCGGCTAGCTTAACCGGCTTGGACCCTCTTCACTGGAGCCCCGTCGCGCTGCGAGGCTCGGTCGACAGTCCTGTTCGTTATCGACGGGCCGTCATGCCCCTCCCCGGTTCCAAGCAGACCGATTCCACTGCGCGTCCGGGGACCGTCACCCAGGAGGACTGGCAATCGCAGACGGTACTAGAAGTCTCGCAGGTTCGGATTGGGGGGACCTGGAAGAGAGTGCAGGCTCGCGTTCCGCTCATTGTCGATGGCCGATTGGATGCGATCCTGCCGGGCGATTCGGTAGAAGTTTTCTGCCAGTGGAAGCTACCGAGCCAAGCACGCAATCCAGGGCAATTCGATTTGGCGTCGTATTATGCAGATCGAGGCTACTCGGCTCAAGCTCGAGCGGACGGTCCGGATCAACTGAGAATCCGCTCCGCCCCCGATCGCTGGAGAGCGGATCGGTTCTTGGCATGGGTGGGGCACATTGCGCTGCAATCGATGGAAAGGCATGTTCCGTTCGGACAGTTCCCGCTGGCGTCTGCTTTGATCTTAGGGCAACGCGACATGGTCGCATGGCGTTTGCAAGAAGACCTGTTGGCAACGGGGTCCATTCACATGCTATCGATCTCGGGAATGCACATCGAGATGCTGTCGACAGCCCTCTTATTGATGGGTACGGCTTGCTCTCTGCGCCGCACCTACTTGTTTCTCACCGTGGGGTTCGTGATTTGGGGATATACGCTCCTATGCGGAACCAACCCACCGGTGATGAGAGCTGCGATTATGTTGAGCGTGACCTTTGTTGCCAGGCTCTTGGATTGGCAATCGTCCAGCCTCAACAACTTGGCGTTCGCAGGATTGGTACTGATGCTGGGGAGGCCGGCCGTGTTCTTCGAACTAGGAACCCAGCTATCCTTTTTAGCTGTTGCAGTGCTGATACTCTCCGGCGAACGCTTGGTGCGACGGGCAGCACCCCTCCTGTCGTTGATCGAAGCGAGGCATGGGAAAGTCCGGCGAACCATGCGCTCGTTTCGCATTCAGTGCATCGACATGTTCCGAGCAAGTTTCTGGGTTTGGTTCTTGACCGCTCCGTTGGTATGGAGCGGGTTTCATGTGATAAGTCCTGTTGCGATCCCGCTAAATGTCTTGCTTTCCCCCTTGATGCTCATCGCGCTGACAGCCGGGCTCGGCATGATCTTGTTAGGCTGGCTGGACCCATTCGGAGCGATCCTCGGGGGAATTTGCGGAGGATCGTTAGGGCTGGTGGATGTATTCGTGGCATGGGGGGAGAGACTGCCTGGCGGGCACTTTTGGGCTCCCGCTCCGCCGATGGTTTGGTTGTTCTCGTTCTATGCCCTCGGTATCGGGGCAGCATGGTGGCACGGCGTGCGTCGGATTCGCGGTCGACGTCGCGTGCTCTATCTGCTTATGGCGTGGATGATGGTGGGGCTCGCTTACCATCCAGTCCGGCGGTGGATCGAGCGAACATGGATGCCGTCCCCCGGACTATCGATCACATTCTTCGACGTGGGGCATGGATGCCATGTTTGGGTCGAAACCCCCGATCGCGCGTTGTGGTGCTACGACGCAGGTCGCATGGGGGACCACGACAAGAGCTATCGGGTCATGGCGGATTCGTTATGGGCGATGAACCACGCCACGATTAATACGTTGGTTCTTTCGCATGCCGACGCGGATCACTTCAATGCCATACCCGGATTGCTCGAGCGGTTCTGGATCCGCCGCTTGGTGACTACACCCCAAGTCTGGGAGCATTCCGATCCCGCCCTTCGCGACCTGCTAACTCGCCTGGAATCCGCGAAGGTTCCGGTGGAAACGTGGCGCGCTGGGCATGCAGAAGAGGGACGCAATTGGAGCTTGATGGCACTGCATCCGCATCAAGGAGGTAGCCTCGGGAGCGACAACGCCGATAGCCTTTGCTTGCTGATCGAGTACGCCGGTCGAAGATTGCTGCTGCCTGGAGATCTAGAGCCTCCGGGAACGTCGCAGTTGCTCGGGCTGCGTCACATCGATGTTGATTTGCTGATGGCTCCCCACCATGGTTCGTTGAGCGCCCGGGCCGACCAAGTCGTTGCGTGGTGTGAGCCTGACGCCGTCGTGGTGAGTGGATCGGCCAAGACCCTTTCCCCAAAAGTGGAGGCGTTGTTTGGGGCTTCGGGACGCCAGCTCTATCTCACCGCGCGCGACCGCGCCATTCGATTTGAAATCCGCAGCGACGGCGGGATGGTTGCGAAGTTGTGGCGAGAGGGTGAATGGGAGCTCGCTACCACGTTTCCGGATAGATAACAAACTCGATACGTCGATTCGCAAATCGACCTGCAGGAGTCTGATTGTCTCCGACAGGATAGTTCTCGCCGTGCGCCAAGGTGAAGAGTTGGGATGGCGGGAGCTGATTGCGCCGGGTTAGATGCTCCAAGACGGCATTGGACTGCGCGGCCGCCAGCTGATGGCTGGTCGAATAGGTTCCTCCATAGAGCGGGCCATTGTCGGTGTGACCTTCGATCGCAATGCGCTGCCGTTTGTAATCGGCTGCGATAACCTGAGCGACTCGATCGAGGATCCCCGAAGCAGAGGGGGAGAGTTGGGAGGTTCCAGTCTGAAAGAGTTGGTCGGCAGGAACACGAACCCGAATGACCCCATTGTCTTCTTCCACGGCCAGCCCCAACTCACGGAGCGATCCGCTGCTGACTCGCCCGCTGGTGTTCGCCGTCAGTTTCGCGCCACCGCGTCTCTGTTGAGAAGATTCCATGCTTTGAAGACGGTCCGCCAACCCACGCGCCTGTTGGCTCGTTTGAGCATTGGCCATGCGCGTGTTTTGTAATTGATTGTTGACCTCAGCAAGCTGGCGTTGCATGAGGTCCGCTCGCTCTTTGTACAGTTGCATCTGCTGCTGCGATTGGGCAAGCTGTGTGGTGAGCTGTCGATTGTTCTCATCGAGCAGCTTGGCCCGCCGTTCGACTTCCGCCATTTGCGCGGAGAACTGCTGTTGCATTTCGGGCGCAATGGGCTGATTTCCGGCAAGCGTGAAGCCCGAGGGGCTGGCCGTGAGGTACGGATTGCTTCGATTGCAACCGGAGAGACAAAGGAGCGATGCCCAACACAGCGCAAGCAAAACGCTCCCGCAGGCAATGCGGGAGCGCTGTGCGTCGTTTTGGCTGTGCAGTTCGATCTTGGTACCCATGAATGATGCTGTATCAATTCCAAGGGACTGGATCAAGCCGAACTTGGGATCTATCGCTTTTCTTTTAAGGCAGCTTTCAATTCATCTAGAAAAACTTGGTACTCTTCCTTGGACTCGTCTTTGACGAGAGAGATTGCTAGCTCTTGCGTTTTGATCGCTCCGGCCGTGTCTCCTTCAACGAACTGGAGGTGGGACACGGTGTCGAGGATACCGGCCTTCATGTCAGCCGACGCTTTCTCGGCAGCTTTTTGAGCAGCCTGTCGGGCCTGTTTGATCAATTTTTTATCTTTGAGTTCACCAGCATCGGCCAGCTCATAAATGGTCCATGTCACCATGTTGATGACTTCGGGGCGTCCTTCGTAAGACGCATACGTTTCGGTGAGGACAGCGGGGAGTTTGTCTGCGGAATCTTTGTCTTGGAGAAGAACTTGGAGTTTGGCGAGTCGGAGTTGGGTGATGATCTCTTCGTTTTTCGATGTCGCGAGGGCTTCATCGATCAGTTCGATGGCTTGCTGTGGTTTTCCTCGTCGCATGCTGCTGCCGATTTTGCCGAAGAGCTCTTCTAGCTTTTCCTTTTCTTGGAACTCAGCCAGATACGCAGCGCGGTCCCATTTTCCATCGACGACTTGCGTGAGAACGCTATCCATTTCCATTGGATGTCCGATCCATTCGATCTTCTGGTCCTTTCCGACGATGAAGGCACAAGGGATACCGTTTTGATTGGCGGCCTTCATGTAGGCTTCGTGCGTGGAAGCATCTGGATCCGCCGTCAAGCAGTAGGCGTTGGTCAGCTCTCGGTACGTTTTGGCGGTCAGTTTTTCCTTTTTGCTGCCCCCCTCGGCGGCTTCGTCGTCAGCCTCGAATTTCTGGTCCAAGAATTCCTTGATCGTATCGGTATCTTCATCGCTGACGCTGACGATCTGGACCCCTTTGTCCGCGAACTCTTTTTGAATCTTCACCAAGTGGGGCATGCTCGACACGCAGGGTCCGCACCAAGTCGCCCAGAACTCGACGACATAGATTTTGCCGTTCTCGAACCTGGTTACCGGCTTGAATTTGCCTTCACCGTTCGAGATCCAATGTTGGATATCGAGAGCAGGAGCGGTCGAGCCAATGGTCAATTTTTCTTCGGCCCGAAGGGTTGCACCGGAAAGTTGAATGGCGGTGCAAGCGATGCAGGAAGCGAGAATTGCTCGTCGAACGTTCTTCCAAACTCGCTTGATGTTCACGGAATGGGTCATCTTCATGTAGGGTCCTTGCAGTCCGGCACGGTCGGTGTCATCAGGGCCTTCAAACGGTACTCAGGGAATTCGAACCCATCCGCACGGCGCCCCGGTTGCCTGATGCGGACCCTACGAGGATATCCGCCTCCCCTGGGAAGGGAAACGGGGAAAAATTCGATCCCTTGTTAGAAATGCTCCGGAACGCCTCTTCTCCGTTGGAAACCTGGACTGGATTCGATACACTCTCCCCCCTTGAGGCCCGGCTCCCAGCCATGATTCTTGACCACGGAATAAGTTACCTATGCTCGACCGAAAGTTCGTTCTCGAAAACCTGGACGCCGTCAAACAGAATTGTGTGAACCGAGGCGTGCCCGCATCGAATTTGGACCGATTCGTCGAAGTCGAGACGAGGCGGCGCGCCAAACTGACGGAAGCCGAGGATTTGAATCGGAAGGCGAACGACATCAATTCCAAGATGAAGTCCGCCACCCCTGCGGAACGCGAAGGGTTGAAGGAGCAGGGGAAGCTGCTGCGAGAACAGAAAGAGGCGGCTCAGCACGAGCACGACGCCTTGGACAAAGAGATTCTCGGAATCCTCGCGCATATCCCGAACATGACCAATCCTGCGGCGCCAATCGGGGGTGACGACCTAGCCAATTTGGAGATCGCGCGAGGCAAGACGCCGATTCCCCACTTCGATTTTCCCGCCAAGGATCACTTGGAGCTCGGAAAGCTTCATGACCTGATCGACTTTGAAGCGGGAGCACGCGTCGCGGGAGCAGGCTTCTACTTCTTGAAAAACGATGCCGTCTTGCTCGAGTTGGCTCTGCAGCAATTTGCGGTGCAGCAGCTTGTTCGGAAAGGCTTTGTTCCCGTTTCGACACCCGATCTCGCTAATACCTCGACCCTTCATGGCATCGGGTTCATTCCTCGCGGACCCGAGACGCAGATTTATAGTGTCGAGAATTCCGATTTGAATTTGGTAGCCACCGCAGAAATCACGCTCGGGGGAATGTACTCCGGTTTGGTCTTAGAAGCGGAGCAATTGCCCCTCAAGCTAGTCGGTATCAGCCATTGCTTCCGCACCGAAGCCGGCGCTGCAGGCCGCGCCTCCAAGGGACTTTATCGCGTCCATCAGTTCACGAAGGTAGAGATGTTCGCCTTCACGTTGGAAAGCCAAAGCGATGCGATCCACGAAGAGCTTCGTCAGATCGAGTGCGATCTGTTCGATGCGTTGGAAGTTCCCTATCGCGTGGTGGATACTGCCACCGGCGACTTGGGCGGCCCTGCCTATCGCAAATACGATTTAGAGGCGTGGATGCCCGGACGGGGTGAGACCGGAGAGTGGGGCGAAGTAACCAGCACCTCCAACTGCACCGATTACCAAGCGAGACGATTGAACATTCGCTATAAGAACAAGAATGAGAAAGGAACGCATTTCGTCCATACGTTAAACGGGACTGCCGTTGCGATCAGCCGCGCGATCATTGCCATTCTGGAGAACCATCAGCAGGCGGATGGTTCGATTGTCGTTCCCAAGGTCTTACAGCCTTGGATGGGCAAAGAACGTATCGGCTGATAAGCGACTCAGGTTTTCTTTCATGCCGGACCCGCTCGCACGGTTATCCAGCGGCGAGCCCGTCCAAGCGTTCCCGAAGCTCCCATCGTTTCAGTTCCACCAAGACACCCTGCAGCTCCGTTTGCATTCGAGCGGTCGCCTGAGCAACCCGTTCGCTGGCTGCAACCTGTCGAATCAACAGCCCGAGTGTCGTCAGCTCGTACACCAGCGCGTCGGCCTCGATTTGCTTGGCGTGCTCCAGCATTCGGTCCAGAATCTCGACGGAACGATCGTCCTCGCCCGTGACGTGCGCTCGGTGCCACGCATCGAACTCTTCTGACAGTTGATTTCTCGCATGGCATAGGAGTTCGTGGACTCGGCCCGTGTTGTGATCATGTTCTGCCAGGATCTTCAGGACCGGGATACGATCGCGCTCGATCGAATTGGGATCGTTGACTTCCTCGGCGAAACTGTGGGAATTCATATTGGAGATTCCTTGGGGGTGAAATTTTGGGTTACTGACCCCGGCGGCGTTTCTGAATTCGCTCGTACGCATCCCGCGCCGCTTCCCTTGCTTCCGCCCAAGTCATGCTGAGTGCACCTCCTTCATTCTCCCAAGCGGCCACTTCGAACTTTTGCTTGGCGGACGCTTCGGCTTGATCCCAAGCATGCCCGTCGTTAGAAGCTTCCCATCCGGCTCGATAAGCACGTGCATACCACTCAAACGGAAAAGCTTCGTTGTAGTACGGGCGATTGCGGTACTCGCTTTGCCAATATTCGAGCTCGACAGTAGGGTTCACTTCCTCGGCGATCGCCTTGCCCGCTAAGGCACCCGCGATACCTCCGACCACCGTCCCCGCAACGGTCCCGATAGGGCCGGCGACGGAACCGACCGCAGCACCGGTCGCCGCCCCTCCTACCACGGCCCCCAGCCCAGTCCCAATGGGATGCGCGCCAGATTCGCCGGTCAAAGGATCTTCATTGGTGAGTTGCTTGTGAAGCGGTGTGGATGCCGATGTATTTTTGCAAGAGTTGTTCATGATTTTCCTCGGTGCATTTGTTTGTTAATAACCGTGCAGATAGACGAAACTAGAGTTACAAGGGTTTGATGGGTGGCGGGAGAGCAGGATTGGATTCCGCAGGGGTTGTCGACCCCGCTCCGCCAAAGACGCCGAAAAACCAAAGCGTTCCAACAATGACGAGCGTCGCCACCATTAGGATCAAGGGATAGGTCAGGAAGACCAACGCAGCAGGGGCAAGCGGATGATTGGTCTCCATCGGCTCGTCCTTCCCCTGCATGCTGTCCGAGATCTTCTCCGAAAGCGTCGACTCGTGTTCGATCGTTGCCATGTTCTGGTACTCCTTCGTGGGATGAGCACTGAGAGACTGTCGATTCAACGCGTGATCTACAATCGAGACCACCTATCGAGCTCGGCAGTGCACCCTGCTGTGAAATTCAATATGCGAGTTACGATGGGATTCACGATGTGAGTGACAATGTGATTCCCTATTCGATTCACGATGCGATGAATGCACCGGCGTCCGCACATTGCCATCGGTATGGTATTTCTCTGTAATGCAATCGACGTGCCGCAAATCGGTAGAGGGGCTTTCGCTATCTACCGCGGGAGTTGAATGGGGAAAGGTCTATCCTGGGCGACGCGACGAGGCATGCTGGGCGGTCAGCATGGGAGTCCGTCGCGCAGCGGTGGTGCAGGACTGAGCGATGAGCGATCGATTTCGCAAAGGATCTCACTAAATCGCCAAGGCTTCTGCCCCAAGGCATCGATTGGCATCCCGATTGCGATTCGTTCCAGCAGAAGCGTGTGAAAAGCGGGGGGTGAAGACTCTCAGATCCCACGCACCAACGAATCACTCAGATAGGAACAAATATCATGTTGTCATGGGCACTTAGTTTTTTGGTTTTGGCTTTGATCGCTGCTGCATTCGGGTTTGGTGGCATCGCTGCGAGCGCGGCTGGAATTGCCAAGATCCTGTTTTTCGTTTTCATCGTCTTGTTCGCACTGAGCTTGATCGCGAATTTGACGAATGGACGATCGGCGGTTTAACCACTTGGCAGGATGCTGGTCGCCAGCTCCTGGGCTTTATTGGGTACGGGGCTGGCACAGAGTACGGGGCTGGCACAGAGGTAGAATCGGGAGGAAAGCTCCATCGGGAGCGCGGAAAACGGTCGATTTTCATGGGTGACATGTTTACCATTGGAGAGTCGATGGGACGGTAGTCTCGCCGCGGGTCCGGTGCATTCTTCCTAAGGTTGATCCATGTTTCGTGCGTTAAATCGATTCTCTTGCTTGTGTGGCTTCTGGGCCACGTCGCTTTGTTCGTCCACGCTGCTGGTAGCTCAATACGATGGGTCCTTGCCAGCCCCCGAACCTCTCTCCGTGGGCTTCGATTCGATTACAAAAGAGCAGTCGCAGGACTGGCTCGGTATTTTGGCAGGGCCAGGCTTCGAAGGTCGCGGGACAGGCCAATTGGGTTATGTTCGGGCTGCGCACTGGGTCGCTGGGAAGGCAGCCGAATTCGGGCTTGAGCCGATGGGGGATGGAGGAACTTATTTCCAGATGCTTCCCATGACCAAGCTGTTCGTCGATGGCGCGCAGTCGAAGCTGGCTGGGCCGGGGGGATTGATCATTCCACTGGACAAGAATGTAGGCCTGGACCGTTTTCCTTCCCAACCCGAGTTGGCGGGCAAGTTAGCGTTTGTTCGGTTGGTCGGGGACTCGCCCCGGTTTGAAGAGAAGAGTTTGGCGGGGCGGATTGTTCTTTACGTCGCTGACGCGAAGAACGAGGGACGAGCTAGCTTCTTACTTGGACAGCAGCGAGCCATTGGAATGATGCAGGTCACGGACAAGGAGCCGCAATCGACCCCTCAGTTGAAGCGTGGAGGCCGAACGTCGAACAGCGCCGCCGGGACCATTTCTCGAGTGGCAGCAACTCTCATCTCCAATGCCGCCGGTGTTCCGTTGACTTGGATGGACATGCCTGACAATGCCGCGATGGAGTCAAAAACCGTCGAGGATTCGCTCACACTCCAAATCCGATTGCGAGAAGAACCGGTTGCAGTACCGAACGTGCTCGCATGGCAACGTGGTTCAGATCCCAGCTTGAATAACGAGTACGTCGTCATCGGCGCTCACCTTGACCATTTGGGAGTGAGCCGCGGTGAGATCCATCCTGGTGCCGACGACAACGGTTCGGGTTCCACCGCGTTGCTGAATATCGCCAAGGCGATGGCGACGAACCCGGTCAAGCCAAAGCGAAGCGTGCTTTTCCTCTGGTTTGCAGCTGAGGAAATGGGTCTCGTTGGTTCAGCCCACTACTGCAACAACCCTGTCCTGCCTTTGGACAAGATGGTGTGCATGCTCAATATCGACATGGTGGGGCGCAACGAGGAGAAGGACGGGGATAAACCGGAGGACAACCTGCGATCCCTTCACCTGGTGGGCAGCCAAAAGGGAGACAAGTCCCTACACGATGTGATCATGGAAGCAAACAAGCACGTGAATTTGGAGTTTGAGTTTGATGAAGAGGGAGTCTTCGGACGAAGCGACCAAGCGAACTTCTTCAAGAAAGGGATCTCGGTTGCATTCTTGTTCGGAGGATTCCATCCCGATTACCACCGACCAACCGACCTTCCCTCGCGGATCAATTACGACAAGATCGCAGCAGCGGCCAAGTTGTTTTACTTGACCGCGCACATGGCAGCCGAAAAGGGGCCATTGAAAGTCCCCGTCGAGCCAGCCACTCCGGAGGGAGCCAAGGGAGAGGCTGCGAAAGCGGAGCCTCCCAAAACCGAAGCGGTGAAAGCGGAGGGAACTTCCGCGGCACCCACGCCGGTTACCACACCCGCAGCACCCACTGCAGTCGAAGCGAAACCCTAGCGCTTCGCAGTCACGAGCGAGGCAACCCGCTCAGCATGCTTTTGGATTCCGATCTCTTCCAAAAGGGATGCGGTAGGAGCGATACGCGTCGTGCGTTCTTCGATCATACGAATGAGTTCCATGCGGAGATGATCAGGCGCATCGGGCTGGAACAGCCGACCGAGGACAGGAGCCCCCTCGGTCGAATGGACCCTCGCGTGGATCTCGGGGAATGCGCCGTGAGCGGGCTGTACATAAGGGACCCCGCTCGCAATCGCCTCGAGCAAGAACAGTGCTTTGGGTTCTTCGTAAACGGTGGGGACACAGAATAGATCGATGCTTTGCAGAAAGGCGGTCTTTTCCTTTCGATCGATCGCCCCCACATATTCCCATCGCCCTTCCAGTTCTGGAATTCGAAGCTTGGCGAGTTGCTCATTCCAATACGCTTCGTGTTGCGGTCCCATCCAGCCCGCCATCTTGAGTCGAACGTGTGAGTATTGGGGCTTCTTGGCAATCTCCACGAACGCGTCTACCAATCGATGCAATCCCTTCTCCGTCGCCATGCGCGCGAAGTAGCCGATGGTGAATGGAGCGTCCTCGTCTCTTTTTGGCTCTTTGGGGTTGGAATCGTGCTCCGGTAAGGGAGGTGTCAGGAAGTCTCGAGTCGGGATTCCCAGCGGTATCACGTGGACTTTCTCAGCAGGGATCCCAAGGAGCTGTTCCATCTTGGTCCCATACGAACGCGAATGGACGATGAAGCCATCGACGAGGGGTACCAGTTTTCGCATCGCTTCGACAACTCCCTCACGATGCCTTGGCAAAAGGGAATCGATGAAGATGTCATCCCCCTGCAAGGTCACCCAGATACTCGCATCGAGTCGGCGGCGCAAATCTGGAATTCCTCCTCCGATGAGTAGGTTGGTCAATATCACGACATCCGGCCGCACGTCCGCCTCGAGCCACTCGAGCATACGAAGAAACTCTTTCCGCTGCCGTCCCTGCGTACCGCGCAACATCGAGAGAGTGAGGGGGCCGAGCAGTTTGGGGGATGTCTTACCGGCGTTCTTGGTGAGAGCGCGAATAATCCATGGTTGATTCAGAAAGCTATCGAGCCACTTGGGCGTGTAAGCTAGCCAAGGAAATTTCTGCTGTAGGTACACATTCACTCCACCCATGAATACCCGGTCGATGCTGACGTCGGAATCGTCGGTTCGAATTGGCGTGTACACGGGGATGAGCAAGCAATCATGGCCGAGGGAAATCAGTTCCTTGGCGAGGGCATTGTCGTGCAGGCAGGACCCGCAAAACATCCCTGCAGCTCCGGCGGTTAGGTAAGCGATCTTGGGTGGATGGGAATGCATGGGTTAAGCCAGGTCGACTTTATCGATTGATGAATGTTTGATGGGCTCGAAGGGAAAGATAGGCAAACCTTGCGGCGCTACAAAGCGGGCGGCCAGCAAGGTCTCAGCAAGCGTCAAATTTTACGTAAGTTCTTGTGTGGTGTCATTTTTCGAAAAATGAACTCCCTACCTCAAGGGTGTTTCCGAATCTGACCGATACTTCCCTCGGCTTCGCATCTTAACTCACCAGAGCGTTCTGGCGAGGTAGCAAGATGCGGTCGATGAATTGCCGGTGACCCAGTACTGAACGGGCCTAGGAGGGCCCGACCGGCAACTGTTACAAGTCTGGCTTGACAGAGGGGTCAAGTTGGACGCAGGGATGTGTGGTGAGATGGCGAATCAACAGGAGGTTTGCTGTCTCGGATACGAGGCTAACGAAGTCATTGTGGCGGTAACGCTGCATAGAAGCCACGCCAGTTGAGGGCGATTTCGGCGGCGACTTCGTGCGCCGAAATCGGTCTCCGCTCAACCGCACATTTCTGGCCTGTGAGTGACGGTCAGTGACCATATACGTAGGGAGATTTGGCTCAGATGAAATGGAATATCGTTGTCGGTTCGATGGTTATTGGAGCTACCCTTAGCGGACAAAGCTTTGGTGGCGACCTTCTGAACCGTTTGCTCGGAGGGAAAGGCTGCGGAGCGTCGAGCTCTTGCTGCGATACCTCGGTATGTGATCCTTCGTGCGGCGTTGAAACCGCATGCGATCCATCCTGTGGCGTTGAAATCGCCGCTTGTGACCCATGCAACGCAGCTCCTAGCTGCGGTGTTGAAGTAGCTTGTGCACCAGCGTGTGCACCGGCATGCGAACCAAGCTGCTGCAGCGTTCGCACTCCAGTTTTGGATGCACTCAAGGGGCTCAAGGGCAACCTGAAGTGTAAGCTCGTAGGAATGAAGCACAAGCTTCACAGCCACGCTCCAAGCTGTGGCGTTGAATCTTGCGATCCTTGCGGACCAACCTGTGGTGCTGAAATCGCTGCTTGCGATCCATGCAACGCAGGACCAAGCTGCGGCGCTGAAATCGCTGCTTGCGATCCCTGTGCAGCTCCAAGCTGCGACAGTGGCTGTGGACACAAGAAGCGTGGTTTGTTCTCGAAGATCTTCTCGTGCAAGAAATCCGCTTGCTGTGATGATCCTTGTGCAACCGCTTGCGATGCAGCTCCTGCTGGATGCAGCTCCTGCGGATCGGCTCCTGTAGCTGCTCCCGCTGCTGCTCCTGCCGCTGCTCCAGTTGCTGACCCACACGCTTACCTGAACACCAAGCGTCATGTCATTCAAGCAAGCAGCACCCGTATCCGCTAATTGGCGAATACAGACTGCCTGTCGTAAGACATGACCCATCAAAATCAGCCCATCGCGTCAAACCGATGGGCTGATTTTTTACATAACCGCCCAAATCTTTGATTTGCTTATTCAAAGCGGTAGCCAGGGACCTCAGAGCGTCAACCGTACCGGCTGAGGTGCGGTCCTCCGATCACCGACGGAACTCGGGCCTCGAATCTTTTCTGCTATGCTGAGACGGATGCTTCGCTTCCCTTTTCCTTTCCCGGGAGCCCGTCCATGTCTACCTCCGCCTCGCTTCTTTCGTTTCTGCTGGTTGCAGTCTCTTTCGCACTCCACAACCAAAACGCTTCTGCCCAATCTCGCCCATCCCAAAGTGCGGCACCCAATTCCGAGCAGCAAGGCTCGGGGCCCGAGCTCGCCGGCGGAAATTGGGGACGCGGACGTCGCATTTTTCACAGCGGTGCAGCGGGATGCTTTCGATGCCACACGGCAAGGGGAGTGGGCGTATCACTCGGACCCGATTTAAGTGCTCTCGCCGGACGGGACTACACTTCGGTGCTACAAGATGTTAAGAAGCCTAGCGCAGAGGTCCGTCCGGAATTCACCCTTTACGAAGTCGAACTCGATGATGGCTCAAAACGATCGGGAGTATTGCGAACGGTCGATGGCCGGCTGTTTCTAGGGGATTCTACCGGCGCGCTTCAGCCGCTCGCGAAAGATCGAATTCGCGAGAAGAAATCCCTCGCACGATCGGTCATGCCGGAAGGCTTGCTGGACCCGCTATCCGAAGTGGAGGTCCGCGATTTGATGACCTTTCTGCTTACGCCGCCACCCAGCATGCCGATCGCTGGCAAGGTTGCTGCACCACCGATGCGATCGATGAAGGAGGTTTCGGATGCGTTGGCCGGCTCTCTTCCTTTGCCCAAAGAGCTTCGGCCCCTGCGGATTGTTTTGGTGGCGGGAAAGAAAGATCATGGACCGGGCGAACACGATTATCCCGCCTGGCAAGTTCAATGGGGTAGTCTTTTGACCGCCGCCGAAGAATCCACGATCGAGACTGCGTGGGACTTTCCCAGCGAGGAACAACTTCAAACCGCCGATGTTTTGATCTTCTTCCAGAAGGGAGATTGGAATGACGATCGGGCCAGCAAGATGGATGCGTATTTTGAGAGAGGGGGCGGAGCGATTTATTTGCACTGGGCAGTGAATGGGGGAGATCGCGCCGCGCCATTTGCTGAAAGGATCGGGATGGCGTCCAAAGCGGGTGCGATTCGTTACCGCCATGGTCCGCTTCGATTGGAGTTAGCGAATACAGACCACCCCATTCTCCGGAATTTGGACGAATTGGATTTGCTCGATGAAAGCTATTGGACATTGGCCGGTGACCCTGCGCAAATCACGCTGCTCGCATCCAGTCCCGAGGAGGGAAAACTTTGGCCCCAAATCTGGTGCTACGAACGGGCAAAAGGGCGAGTGTTCGTTGCCATTCCTGGTCATTACAACTGGACGTTCGACGATCCGCTGTTTCGCGTCGTCCTACTGCGAGGAATCGCTTGGTCCTGCCGCGAACCCATCGATCGCTTCAACGAGCTTGTGTTGCCAGGCGCGAGGGTGAAGTAACTTAAATCAGCTTTCGTTCCGTTGACAGCGTCATCTGGTTTGGTGGTGCGTGTACGCCTGCAGAGACTGCCCAACTGGCGAAGACGCATAGGGGTTATGACTCGGCCGGCGAGCCACCTGAGGGAGGGCGTGTAACACACGCGCGACATCGTCGGTACTTCGTGTAACCTATTACCGTAAAAAGCGATGCCGTGAGCAGCCCCCAGACCAACCCATAACTTACCGATAAAACAAGCTGGCGTCCTCGAAACAAATGCACCATGCAGAGAACGACGAACGAAACAGCGAACGCGCACAGGAATCGCGAGAACCAGTCTTTACCTGTCAAGGTAGATTCCTTCCGTGGCACACAGTCCACGTTTCGCACAGGGTTCCATTCTTGCATTGGCTGATTTGGGTAGGAGGAGGATGAAGAGTCGGGACTAGAGAGCGGATTCTTGTCTGGCGAGGGTGATGAGCATAACGTCGGGCGGTGTGCTTTGCCCCAATTGACGCAGCATGTTATTGAGTTGCGCCGTGGTGTACTGGGCATGCGTGCACACGTGGAGCAATATGTCGGAACGTTTGGTTCCAAATCTCTTTGCCGCGCCGGCACTACTGCTTGTTCTGTAAACGACATCGTCGAGCGCTGTTTCGCTGAGTCGTTCCAGGTAGGCATTCCATCTTCGATCGAGCTCATTCCACTTCAAAACGAGCTCTCTCAGGGATGCAATCGCTCCTTCTCCCTCTTGATTTCCCGGCAACTTACCAGGCACATCCCCTGGTACTCGAAACGATTCGTTACCGAGCAACGCTTCTAGCCAGACATTCTCGGCAGCAAACAGGTGGGTCAGCGTTCTCCATACGCTTCCTTGACCGATTGGAAATGACCGACGGAGCTCATCGTCGGACAAGGACTGGACGGCTGTCAGCAAACGATGACTGACCCACATGCGATGCTGATGCAGTCGGCGGACTAAGTCGGGAGCATTCAAGCGTGAGATACTCCGTCAGCTTGCGATGTTTGGGGTTAGGAAGGTTTTCCACGATTCGTATCGGGGGTCTTTGAGAGTGATCGCGATGCCGGGGTTGGACTGAGGGCGAACCGGTGTCGAGAGCAGCTTCATGCTCGCTTGAACAGGTGTTCTTCCACCCTTTCTGCTGTTGCAGCCCAAGCAGGAACAGACAACATTTTCCCAGGTCGTTTTCCCTCCTTGCGAGCGGGGCACGACGTGATCCAAGCTGAGTTGGCTCATCGGTCGGGTTTGGCCACAGTATTGGCAGCGGTAGCCATCGCGCGCGAAGAGGGTTTTGCGATTGAATCGGACGGTTGACTTGGGAATCCGGTCGTAGAGAACGAGCCGAACGATGCGAGGAACCTTCAATTCCCGAGTGGGAGTGCGCAAGTAATCCTCGTCGGATTGTTTTTCAAGCGCCTGCAGTTCCGACAGTTCGCACCAGCTTTCAAAGTCGTAGTTCGAGTACTGGTCTTCGTCGATCGTGATGACTTCGGCGCAACCGCGATAGAGGAGCGTCATGGCGCGGCGCACGTCGACGACGCGAACCGCCATGTAGAATCGGTTCAAAACCAAAACGCTACAATCCAATGAAGAGCTATCGCCCATCCTGACTCCTCCCGGTAAGTATTCTGCCGAATGCCAAACCTCGTGCCACGATGTTCCTAAGCACGAAGCGCTAGAGAATCTGCGAGATTCTATGGCGCTGGACGCCTAGGATTGCGATCGAAAAGTTCGACCCAATAATACCGCATTTGTGATCCGAGTTCCAAAGTTAGACCCAAGAACCGACTGAATTGTTCGAATTTTCACTGACCCTTTTACGTCTATTTTCCAAGCTTGTTTCGCCCCGTCTTCGATCGGCAGACACGTTGGATGAACGCACGGGAGACTGCTTGTGATTTGGCTGGTTGTTGTTCTGCTCTCGCTCCTCGCTTTTGGTTTTTGGACCCTGACTCTCCTGGGGATGCCAGGGAATTGGGGTTTGCTAGCCTTGGCGGCAGGGGTGGCCTATTTCGCACCGGGGGAGCATTCCATAGGGGTGGAAATCCTCGCCCTAGGAAGCATCTTCGCGTTGGCGATTGTGGGGGAGATTGTTGAGTTCTTCGCCGGGGCTGCGGGGGTCAATCAATTGGGTGGTTCCCGCAAAGGGACCGTCCTCGCCCTGGTGGGGTCGATTGTTGGTGCGGTGGTGGGACTCTTTGTCGGAACGCCGATCCCCATTGTCGGCAATGTGATCGCCGCTTTGTTCTTCGGCGGGCTCGGTGCGTTCGGCGGGGCAGTCGCGGGGGAGCGTTGGGACGGCAAAGAATGGGACGTGGCAGTACGGATTGGATGGGGTGCGCTGTGGGGCAAACTGCTGGGAACGTTGCTCAAGGCGATATGCGGCACGGTAGCACTCGCCATCCTCCTCCTCGCGCTTTGGACCTAATGCCATCCTGGCCTTCAGGTCCCGTAGCCGTACCGCTCTGCGTAGTCTCGCCATCGCGTCATGACGAGTTGTTCGACTTCCGGATCCAGACCGAAACGGTTGGTTTGGTATTCCTTTTCCGAATCGGATCTCGCCATCAAGGCCGGACGGACCGACTGGAAGTCGCCAATATCCAATTGGCGATAGATCCTCTCCACCACTTCGACAGGATTCGCTACCAGCTCTTCGTAGCGAACGTCGATGATTTGGGATTCCGACATATCCCGGCGCCCCTTCTCGAATGATTGGTACATGGACTGAAGGGATCGCAGGACGAATTCGGACAAGCGATCATGGTCGGTCGGACGCTGCAATCCCTGCACGGCCTCGAGGGACTTCCAAAGTTTCATCGTCGAGGGATACAGCTTGCGAGGGTCGCGAGCGATATGGATGAACTTGGCATCCGGGTACATTTCCCGAAGAATCTGGATGCGTCCCGTGTGGGGAGGACTCTTGAGGATGAGGGGTTTCTGCGTTCTATACGTCAGGGCGCGGAGGAACCAGTCCAACAGCCGCTTCCATTCGCGAAGTTGTTCGGGGGAGAATCCCTCGCTGCAAAGCGTGTTCTCATCCACAAAGTCATGTTGTGGAAACATGATGTGAGCATAAGGGGTGGGAGCCCCCAGGTTCATCAGAGCGAACTCGTCTTCCTGAGGTAGCGCCCATCCTGCCTTCATGTTGTCCATGGGACGCTTGTTGGGGATTAGCCAACCCCCGAATCGCGTAACCAGATCCTCCGTCAGCAGGAAGTGCGAAGGGGCGAAGCACTCGAAGGTCGTTGGCGAGGCAAACTTCGGATCGAGCGTCAAGAGTTCATGGAGCAACGTGGTTCCGCTGCGCCAATGCCCAAGCACAAAAAGAGGGGGAGCAACCAAAGGGGTGGCGGCAATTTTCTTGCCAAACAATAGATGCTGTGCGAGGCAAAGCAAATCGGAACCCGGCATGAAGCAGCTAACGCCCAGGACAATATGGAATCGATTCCAATCGTATTGAAACCGATTGCGCGCCAGATGGCGGAACCAAATCTTTGACGGCATTCCGTGCCAGAATCTGGGAGCCCAAGATGGGTAAGCGTTGATAGCGGGATCGGCCGAGGACATTCCTGAAGATGGTAATCGCGTTAGCTAGCTGTCATGTGGGCCGGCTTCGATTCCGGAGAAGCGACCTGCCGGCACTACCTTACAAATCTATCGCAGAAACCGATATAGACATCCCCTAAGATTCCCGGCTACTTTCCGAAATCTTGCGGGAATTCTTCAAGTCTCATCGGGGAAAGTCGGTTATGGGCAACTGGTTGCGAGGATTGGAACGCTACACGGATGCGGTCGTGCCTATCGGCATCATTGCATGCCTGGTGGTGATTCTCGTCCCTCTTCCCCCGTCCTTGCTCGACGTTCTCTTGTCGGCCAACATCGCGATCGGAGTGGTGGTCCTCCTCACCACCATCTATATCCAATCACCCCTCGAGTTCAACATTTTCCCCGCCATGCTGGTGGCGACGACTCTTTCTCGCCTCGTTTTGAACCTAGCCACGACCCGGCTGATCTTGACGCATGCGGGCGAGGAAAAACTCGATGCAGCGGGAGATGTTATTCGAGCGTTCGGGGAGTTTGTCTCCGGGGACTCGATCGAAGTCGGGATTATTCTCTTTGTGATCATCTTCTTGATCAACTTCATCGTGATCACCAAAGGTGCGACGCGGATCGGCGAAGTCGCGGCCCGATTCGCCTTGGATGGGATGCCTGGAAGGCAGATGGCCATCGATGCCGATTTAAGCGCCGGTGCGATCGATGAGAAAGAGGCGCAAAGGCGGCGCGAAGAAATCACGCGGCAAGCCGACTTCTATGGAGCGATGGACGGTGCTTCGAAGTTCGTGCGAGGGGATGCAATCGCCGGAATCGCGATCACCATGATCAACTTGTTCGGCGGTTTGTACATGGGTTACATGTACGCCGACATGACCCTCGTCGAAGCGGCGAACGTCTATTCGAAGCTCACGATCGGCGACGGATTGGTTAGCCAAGTCCCCGCGTTTTTGATTTCGTTGGCCGCCGCATTGCTCACGACTCGCAGCACCCAGAAGTCGAACTTTTCCAACGAGTTCTTGAAGCAGATCTTTTCACGCCCCGAGGCGCTGATCATCTCCGGTGCGTTCTTGATGATGTTAATCTTCACCGGCCTTCCGACGTTGCCGATGTTTTCGATGGGAGCCGGATGCATCGGGCTTGCGGTCCTGATGAAGAGCCAAGTGAAAAAGGGAGCCCTGCAGGAGGCGGCCAAGAAGCAGGCCGAAAGCGAGGCCAAGAAGGAGCCACCACCTGAGAAGAAGGCAGAGGATTATCTCGAAGTCGATCCGATGCGACTGGAACTGGGGGCCAAACTCATTCCTTTAGCAGATCCCAATCGAGGTGGCGATCTGATGAAACGAATCTCGACCGTTCGGGCCACACTGGCGACCGAAATGGGAATCCTCTTGCCAATGGTGCGGATCAAGGATCGGATGAGTCTTCCCGAGTACTCGTATGAACTATCGATGAACGGAAATCGCATCGCTTCCGGCATGCTCCGCCCTGATCGGCTGCTGGCCATCGATAGCGGATTGACCTTGGGGCCGATTCAAGGGGATGAGACGACCGACCCCGCCTTTGGCAAACGCGCCTTCTGGATCGAACCCAAACAACGACAGCAGGCCGAGATTTACGGCTATCAAGTCGCCGAGTGCGCCGCGGTCCTCGCCACCCATGTCCAAGAAACCGCACGGCGTCACGCGGAGGAACTGCTGACACGCGAAGTGACAAAACAATTAATCGATCAGTTGAAGAAGGGTGCTCCCACGGTGGTGGAGGAGCTGATTCCTCAACTGATGAAACTCTCCGACGTTCAACAAGTCCTACAGAATCTGCTCCGGGAGGATGTGCCCATTCGACAGCTTGGGCTGATCCTCGAGACGCTAGGTGACTTTGCCCATCGCGTGAAGGACCCAATCTGGCTAACCGAGTACGTCCGACACCGATTGGCCCGAACCATCTCGCATCGGTATCGCGACAATGCGGGAGTTCTGAAAGTCGTCACGCTGGATCCGGCCATGGAGGATCGAATCGCAGCGGGGGCTGAACAAACCGATCGCGGTATCTTTATTCGCATGGCGCCGGAGACCATTCAGAAAACTTGCCAAAAGATAGCCGAAGGGCTCAAGAAGCTAGAGCAGCAGGGAAGAACCCTCTGCGTCTTGGTAAGCCCGAAGATTCGTGTCCCCTTGCGTCAGATCACGCAAGACAATCTCCCCAACATTCGGATACTGAGTTACAACGAAGTCTCGCGCGATACGACAGTCGAATCGGTAGCAATGGTCAGCGATTGATCGCCCAATTAACTTCGTAAAATTAGAACTTCAGCGCAGCATTGTGTCTCATGTGAGCTATGTTGTCACATATAGAATGAGAGTTGCGCCCGCACCGATACCCTGCTTCGATAACGGATGAAAATCGTTAGTTCATTTCTATCTATTGACATAGTTTAGGACATCTGACATCAGCAAGTCGTTTAAAACGTACCTTGCTGTCTTGTATTGAATGCGCCTTGCCGCATAAAGCGCGCAAAGCCTCTTTCTGTTTTTGACAGGTTCGAAAAGCGGTGAATAGTTCCGCTAGTACGGTGGCCTGAACCTAGATCGCAATTCGCGCCTGCGAAATCGTCTGACTGATGACACCGAGTGCTTGAATCAATATTTGTTTGAAATGAGTCCATCATGGGGTTTTTGAGAAGATTCAATGACCTGGGTATACGTCCAAAGCTCGTAACAATCGTGGCGTTGATGTTACTAGGAGTAGGGATTGGCTTTATGTCGCTGTTCCGAAGTGAAGTGCGGACAGCGGCCCAGGAAGATACGATCGCCCAAGCGCGACGAGTGGTCGATATGGCCGAGTCGGTACGCCACGGCATGGAAGAAAAATGGAAGCTCGGCGTCTTCAATCAGAAGGTCGTGAGCGAATGGGCTAAAGAGAAACAGGTGGAGCGAATCTTGGGAGCCGTCCCCATAGTCACCGCTTGGGAAGCCGTCATGCTTCGTGCGAAGGAAGGGGGGTATCGCTTCAAAACACCGAGACGCGGTGCTAGAAATCCCGAGAACGAGCCGGACGAAGTGGAGATGCGGGCGTTGGATCAACTCGCGCTGGGCAAAACGGAATACTTTGAACTCGATAGCCAAAAGAACGAGATACGTTACTTCCGACCGATTCGCCTCTCGCAGGAATGCATCATGTGCCATGGCAGCCCCAAGCTGTCGGAGGAACTGTGGGGCAATAGCGAAGGAATGGATCCAACCGGTCACCGCATGGAGAATCTAGCTTCCGGCGATTTGCACGGCGCTTTCGAGATCATTCAATCCCTCGACCATGCCGACCAACGGGCATTCCAAGCCACGCTCAAAGGATTCGCCTTGGTCGGGCTTGCTAGCCTCGCGGCTTGCGTCGTGCTCGTCTTCATCCTCAATCGATCGGTCATCAATCCTATCCAGGAAGTGACTCGCGCCTTTTCGAAACTGTTGCAAGGGGATCTCCGGCAAGACATCGCTGTAACCAGCAAGGACGAAATCGGAAAGCTGCAGATCGGTATCAATACGATCGCAAAGCAGACCAAAGCCTTGATCGGTAATATGCGACGCAGTTCCAAGGAACTGGAATCGGTTTCGAGCGAGTTGGGGACCACCGCCGACAGAATGCAGAACGCAGCGACCGAAACCACCTCGCGCAGCCGCACGGTCTCAGCCGCGTCCGAACAGATGAGCCAAGCTCTCGAGTCCATGCGATCATCGTTGCGAGACGTGAGCTCTACCGTACAAGCGGTCGCGAATGCAGCTGGCGAGATTATCGAAAGCACCGACCGAGTTACGTCCAGCACGCAAGAGTCGGCGAATGTGGCGCAGCACGCTCGGCAACTCGCCGGCAACGGTACCAAACAAATCCGTGAACTGGAGCAAGCAGCCAACGGAATTGGTGAAATCATCGGTGTCATTCGCGACATCGCGGACCAAACCAACTTACTAGCGCTCAACGCCACGATCGAAGCAAGTCGGGCCGGAGAAGCAGGCAAAGGCTTTGCGGTGGTGGCCACCGAGGTCAAGCAGCTTGCTAATCAAACAGCAAGTGCCACAAACGAAATCCGACGCCGCATTGAATCGATCCAAAACATCTCTTCTGTCGTCGTGGAAGCGATGACCGAGATTGAAACGGTTATCGATAGTATCAATTCGGGTATGAACATGACGTCGGACGCCGTTGAGCACCAACGCAGCACGATTCATCTCGTGACCCATCAGTTGGCAGAAGCAGCCGAAAGAACGTCGTCTGTTGCGAACAGCGTGGAAGAAACTGTTGTGGCCGCTCGCGAAGTAAGCAAGAGTATCCACGATGTGAATGTGATTGCAGAGGAAACCAGTCGCGAAGTGGAGTCGACGAAAGTGGCAGGAGCAGGTTTGCGACGCGTCACCGATATGTTCGATTCGCAACTTTCCGAAATGGCTTCCGCGTTTCAAACCTAAATAGAAATCGACCGTTCCTGCCTGTTCCGACTCAATCGAGACAGGCAGTTACTGGTAGGGAATCTTGATGACCTCGAGGTGGAGTTCGCTCTGCCTCGAGGTCATTTCGTTTCGAACGCAAAGGAAAAAAGTTCGACTATACTAGCCCTGTTCCGTCGATGTCCCTCCACGGCAGACATGGCCCCGGTATTCCAATCCCACCTGAGTACTCTCGCCAATCTGCTGGATGCCCCTCCTTTTCCTATACCTCCCTATGACACCGTTCCAGATTGCGCCCGTAGGCTCCCACGATTGCATGCCCGCCCACGCGTCGAATTCGCGAGGGGCACATGCCCATGTTTCTCAACATCGGACGTTATGGCTTGTTCGGCTCCTAATGCTTTGTGTCGGCCTGACGGCGAACCATGCGACGATCGCGACCGCGACTCCCCAAGACGAGGACTTCTCGATCCAAGGGGAATACGCAGGAAAAAGCTCGGCGATGCAAGTCATCGCCTTGGGGGACGATTCGTTCGAGATCGTCCTCTTCGGTGGAGGCCTTCCTGGCGCCGGGTGGGATCGACTGGATCCTGAGCGGATCGAAGGTGATCGTGATACGGTCCGACGAATCGCTTCGGTGCGTGGCGTCAAAAAAACAGAGCGCTCGAGCCCGACTCTGGGTACCAAGCCTCCCGCCGAAGCCATGGTACTATTCGATGGGTCGGCGGAATCGCTAGAACGGAACTGGCTACCCGGGGCGAAGTTCAGCGAGCAATCGGCAGGGGATGAAAGGGCGCTCCTGGCCGGCGCGACGACACGACAGGGATTTCAAGACTACTCCCTTCACCTGGAGTTTCGCATTCCCTTTGAACCCCAGGCGGAAGGTCAATCCCGCGGCAACAGCGGGGTCTACCATCAAGGTCGATATGAAACACAAGTTCTCGACTCTTTTGGATTGAACCCCACGAATCGAGATGCGGGCAGTATTTATGAGGTCAGCGCTCCGGTTTTCAATGCAGCGTTGCCGCCGGGAGTTTGGCAAACGTACGATGTCGACTTCACCGCCGCGCGATTCGATACCCATGGAAACAAGATCCGTGAAGCGACATTAAGTGTTCGTCTCAACGGCCAATGGGTGCAACGAAATGTATCCGTCCCTTCGGCGACCCGTTCGTCCATTCAGAACGAAGGGCCTAACCCAGGACCGATACACCTGCAGGATCACGAAAGCCCGGTCCTCTACCGCAATATTTGGTTAGTACCTCGCGACTCCCAACGCGATGCGATACGCCCGTGGGTGGCGGGCTTCGAGCGATTTCAATCCGACGAAAGTGCGTCGGGGATTGCGCTCTTAACCCAACTTCGGTGCACCGCCTGTCACGCATCGAGTCAATCGTTGCCCGTACCGCAACCGGCGCCGAATCTCAGTTCGGTGGGGAAACGCGTCCGTCCAGATCACTTATTAGCCATTGCATCGAATCCCTCCCATGCCAAGCCGGGGACCACGATGCCGGACCTGCTGCACGGGCTCCCGGAAGGTGAGAGGGACAGAGCGGGGAGAGCCCTCGCAAGCTACCTAGCAACCACCGGCCGAATCGTCGACCGCCCTGGGGATGCAGCAGCTGCCGAACGAGGATCGAAACTCTATCACTCCATCGGATGCGTGGCATGCCATGCTCCAAGGGGCGATGAGAAGTCGGAAGCACTCGGTGGCATTCCCCTTGGGAATCTGACCGAGAAATACACGGTCGGGAGTTTGAGTGATTTCCTTTTAGACCCTCACGCTATCCGCGCCGGGGGAGCGATGCCCAAACTGGTTCAGAACCGTACCGAGGCTAGGGACATCGCATGCTATTTGCTCGGTGACCGTATTCTGGCTCCTTCCTCCGAGCAGTTTCAAACGACTGTGTTTCACGGCGAATGGGATCGATTGCCCGACTTTTCCAAATTGACTCCAGTAAAGAGCGGCAAAACAAACGGTTTGGATCTATCGTTCGCGGGGCGTTCCGATCAGTTTGCGATGGTGTTCGAAGCCTACTTACCGTTAGCCAACGCGGGACAAGTCCGTTTCTTTCTGGGCTCGGACGATGGGAGCCGACTGCTGATCAACGACCGAGAAGTGATTCGCCACGACGGTATCCATCCCCACACGGAGAAATCGGGGCGCGTGCGATTGGAAGCGGGCGTTCATCGTTTGCGATTGGAGTATTTCGAAGGAAATGGTCAGGAGTCACTCTCCCTCGAAGTCGAGTCTCCCGACACCGGCCGAGTACCCGCTTCGATGCTCGTCACGTTGGACCCGAAGAGCGAAGTGCAACAGGAGCTGATTCCTTCTCAGTTCCGACCGGATGATTCGCTCGTCGAACAAGGGAAGCAGATTTTTTTCGATAAGGGATGTGTGAAGTGCCACGCTATGGAGTCGAAAGAGGCTCCGTCCGGTCTTTTGCAAGCCAAGCGTTTAGAAGAGTTAAGCGGTTCTGAAGGTTGTTTAAGTGGGAAGGTTCCGGTTGGCCTGCCCCAGTATTACTTGACCCGTGAGCAACGACACGTCTTGCAACGGGCGTTGCAGAGCCTCCGCGACCCCCAGTCTCAGAACAATGCGTTGCACCATCAACTCATGGCATCGAACTGCTACGCCTGCCACCAGCGGGGCGAGATCGGTGGTCCGGAAGTAACGCGCGATCGGCTCTTTTTGACCACAACCCAAGAGATGGGCAACGAGGGGCGAGTACCTCCGATGATCCAAGACGTCGGGAGAAAGCTCAAAGAAGAGGTGCTGGCGAGCATTGTTGCAAATGGAGCAAAAGATCGACCTTATATGCTGACCCGAATGCCCGGGTTCGGGGCCGCAGTCTCGGAACGGTTGACCCATGCTTTCGTGAAGGAAGATACGATTCGGCTAGACGGCGAATCCATGCGAGAGAAGCCCTTTCCACCGCGAGATAGCGAGGAAGGTCAAGAGCTCTCGATCGCCGGGAGAAAACTGGTTGGCAGCGATGGGTTGGCATGTATCAAGTGCCACGTGTTTGGAGGCAAGTCGACGCCCGGTATCCAAGCGATGGATTTGCTGCGGATGACCAGTCGGCTTCGGGAAGATTGGTTTCATCGGTACATGCTCGATCCAACGCGTTACCGACCGGGGACTCGAATGCCCCTCAGTTTCCCGGATGGCAAGTCCGCAGTGACCAGTATTTTTCACGGCGATGCTGACAAACAAATCGATGCACTTTGGGCCTACTTATCCGAAGGGACGCAAGCCAAGAGCCCTATTGGCTTGGACGGGGAGGCGATTGTCCTAACTCCGACCGATCGACCGATCCTTTACCGCAATTTCCTCGAGGGACTGACGCCGCGTGGAATCGCTGTAGGCTATCCGGAAAAAGTGAATATCGCTTGGGATGCCAACGAGATGGCGCTTCGATTGATTTGGAAGAATGAGTTTATCGATGCGAGCAAGCACTGGGTGGGACGAGGACCGGGAAATCAAGGTCCGTTGGGAGATTCCGTAGTGCGCATTGAAAACACTTCTCCTATAGCCCTTCTTGAGTCACTCGACTCGAAATGGCCGGGGGGAACGAGTCGGCAGCGTGGATTCCGATTCGGCGGTTACCGGCTGAATGAAGCCGGGCAACCGAGCTTCGAATATCGAATTCGAGACTGCTCGGTTACCGATACGATCATTCCCTACCGCCCCCAAGAGGAGAGCGAAACGAGTGACGGCGAGACGCAATTGAAACGGACATTGAAAATTCGCGTTCCCTCCATCGACAAGCTATCAGGGGAGCGGGTTGTTTTTCGCATCGCCGCCGGGGAAATCCAAGAACGGCCCAGTGGCGAATACTTGCTCGATGATCGCACCACGGTGCGAATCGATGGAATACCGCTGCAGCGAGTGCAAATCGAGGGCCGCGTCGAGTGGAGAGCGGAACTCCCCGTTGGAAGCGAGACCGTGATCACACAGACAATCGATTGGTGATGTCGAGTAGCCATACGAATTCAATGAACACATCCATAGTCAGACGATTGAAATGAAGAGAAAGAGAATCATGACGCGAGCGCTCTCGATGCGATGCACCTTGGCCATTTGCATAGTGCTCAGCTGGGTCGGCCTTGCCATCTCGCAAGGGACAGGGAGCATTCGCGAAGACGAGTACTATTCGATCACAACCTTCGAAACACCACCGGGTGCCGTACTCGAGATCGGGGCGATGCAGTGGATGAGCGACGGCAGGCTGGCCGTGGCGACCCGCCGCGGCGAGATTTGGATGGTCCGTGACCCTCTAGCGCCGCAGGTCAAAGCCTCGCAGTTTGTTCGCTTCGCGCACGGATTGCACGAACCGCTTGGTTTGGCGGAAAAGGATGGTTGGCTTTACGTAACACAACGCAGTGACGTATCGCGTTTGAGAGACCGTGACGCTGATGGCGTTGCGGACGATTTCGAAGTCGTTGCGGATGGTTGGGAGATCAACGGTGACTACCACGAGTATGCGTTCGGGTCCAAATTCGACCGGGATGGCAATCTCTGGGTCGCGTTGTGCTTGACCGGATCTTTTGGAAGCGATGTCCCGTTTCGGGGCTGGGCCCTGCGAGTGACAGAGGATGGAGAGACCATTCCGACCACCTACGGATTGCGATCCCCAGGAGGTATCGGCTTCAATGCAAAAGGAGATGTCTTCTACACAGACAATCAAGGCCCCTGGAACGGGACATGTGGTCTCAAACAGTTGGTACCTGGAAAGTTTGTAGGACATCCTGGTGGCAACAAATGGATTCGGGACGCAAAACCCTTTCAAGGAGTTACACCGGTGCAGCCACTTGATAATAGCCGTATGGCGATCGAAGCGGCCAAGCACCAGGACTTGGTCCCCACCGCTGTGTTATTTCCCTACAACAAGATGGGTCAATCGGCGAGCGGGATTGTGTGCGACAAGAGCGGTGGAAAATGGGGTCCCTTTGTCGATCAGTTGTTCGTGGGAGACCAGACGCATAGCACGCTGATGCGAGTCGATCTAGAAGTCGTGGACGGTGTTTATCAAGGAGCTTGTTTTCCGTTTCGCGGAGGATTTGGTTCCGGTGTGGTCGGAATGGAAATGGGGCCGAATGGTTCGGTCTTTGTCGGCGGGACCAACCGGGGTTGGGGCTCGCGCGGCCCGAAGGACTTTGCGTTGGAACGATTGGATTGGACGGGCAAGACCCCTTTTGAGATCAAAACGATGCGACTCACTCCGCAAGGTTTCAAGCTTGAATTTACCGAGCCTGTCGACCCAGTTGCAGCAGGAGACCTCAGCCAATACGCCATGGAGACCTATACCTACATCTACCGCGAGCAGTATGGCAGCCCCGAAGTCGATCATACAAAGCCGACCCTTAGCGCGGTCCGTGTCTCCGCGGACGGCAAGGAGGTTGAATTGGACGTGGAGGGACTGCAGATTGGGCACGTGCATGAATTGAGAATCGGAGCAGCGATGCGGTCGGCGGCTGGAAAACCATTGCTGCATCGTGAAGCCTATTACACGCTGAACCGACGCAAATAACGCACGCAGATCATCGAACGAGCGTCCCCTCCGGCGCCGAATTTGTTTTTCCGACACCGCACCGATCGTTACAATAAAACCTTCGTTTCCCCTACCTCGACGTTTTCGTACTGGATGCCACAACCATGAAATGGCGAATGAATCTTCCAAAGCCTGCCGCAGCGTGCTTGTTTGCGGTATGGGTGTCTAGCGCGGCATGCGGTGCGGACAAGTGGACCGACAGCTCCGGAACCAAGACCTTGGAGGCAGAGTTTGTCCAACTGGAAGGAATCCAACTCACCTTGAAAAAAGGGGATGGAGCCGAAGTCGTCATTCCTCTTTACAAGCTCGATGATGCCAGTCGATTGCAAGCGCGGAAAATGGCCAAAGCGAAGCTAGCATCTGTGGCTTCGGCTGGGGAAGGTGCGAAGCCGGAGTTCTTGGCCACCCCCCTCCATCTATCGGATACTCCTGTCGAGTTTCCGAAAGAGAGTAACATCCAGCAATTCTTAGATATTGTCGGGCAGGAGTACGAAGCCAAGAACTACATGGTTTCTTGGGATGGATTACCAGCCACATTCCAAAAGGATCTTGAAACCCTAGTCAAAACAGCAGTCGGGCTCATCGATCCCGCGACCGTTAAGGAACTAGGTAAGACCAGCAAAAGCTTGATCACGACCCTACGAACCAAAAAAGAGTGGTTGTTGGCGAGCAAAGAACTGGAGTTGGATGAAGAGACTCTGGAAAGGGTCCAACGGCTGTACGACCCGATTGTGGACCTTTTGGAGACGATCCTCCCCAACGACGCTTGGGATGTCTCCGCGATCCAGAATGGAAAATTGCGAGATCTCATCAAGCTCTCAGTGGAACAAATTTCTCCAAAAGTCGAACGGGTGCTGAAAGAGATACCGGAAGTGGAGCAGCTGCAATTTTCGATGTCCGACTACATCAAGGGGGTCCAATCGAAGCAGCGAACACCAACCGAAGCCGAGGTCACCGTCGCCGCGTTTGGGATGCCACCTCGAACGACTCTTTGGGTGCGGCTGGACGGAAAGTGGGTCGATCAAAACAGTGTGCAACAGGCCAAGCAACTGCCCGTCCAAATCCAGGCGTTGGCAAAGCAGGACAAAAAAGTGATCAATCGACAGATTCTCCAAGCATCCGCCGCCGCCGCGTTGACCATCGGGATTCTGGCCGAAGCCGAAAGCCAGTCCGACGTCGATGATTGCCTACGCGATCTCAAATCCCTGGTGCTTCAGGGCATGGGAGCGATGCAGGCGCTTCAAGGAGCAGGAATGGGCGGTCCCACAGGAGGCCCGCCACAATTTGGTGCGAACGGTTCCAACCGCCCCGGCGCACCGGCAGGAGTCGGGGCGGCAGGACCTGGATCCAATAGCGGATCCGGCGGTGGAGGCAGACCGCCTCGCCCGGGCGTGATGCAAGGGGGTGGAACGGGTGCCCAATCAGGTGGGAGCAGTTCCGGGGATGTCAATTCCGGCGATGTCAATTCCGGCGGTGTCAATTCTGGAGATGTTAATTCTGGCGGTGCCAACTCCGGCGGTGTAACGTCCGGTGGGCCTTGAGCGGGCCGAGGCGAAGGAGCGAATGGCTTGTTGGCTCAAGCGAGCTAGCTCAGCCATGCCGATTACCGCTAAGAGGTAAACGCATCCGTAGACGGGGACCAGAAATCGACCGCCAACCGAATAGGTCAACGCGGTAACGATTGTCTGCATGAGCAGCGGAACCGCGAGCCACGCGAGAGTGCGCCGGTCCCGGAAGACCAGTCCTATGGCTCCGAGCAAGGCAAAGATCTTCAGCAAAAGCGCCTTGCCCGTATAAGGGTTCCACTCTGTAACAACTCGCTGCACCATCAACCCAGGCAGGATGGACATATTCTCGGTCGTCCACCCCCTCACTTCTTCGGCGGCTTGAGCGGCGATCGCGAGTTCGTTGGCAATCCAATCGCTGGCATGGTTCGATTCGACAGGAGGAGGAATCAGCGCTCGAAGGCGGCGTTCCGGCGCGAATTGCCACTCGCCCCGGCTGGCAACCGATTCATCACAATAGCCCCCTAAGAGAGTGGTCGAACCTTTGGTTCCAAGCGGTTGAAATCTCCCGAGAACCAGACTATTGCGGATCCACCACGGGGATTGGACGACGAAAACGATGACAAGAAAGAAGGCCGTGTATCGAATTGCATGACTCCATCGACGCGGAAAGGACGGAGCGCTCCATGCGAGGAAGAAGGGAATCGTGATCGCCAAAAAGGGGAGCCACAAGAGAAACGAGCTTCGGCAGTAAATCAAAAAACTAAACGATGCACCGACGATCGCGATACGAACCAAGGATGGACGGCGGCAGGCATCCCAAAGGATCAGCAAAAAGGCGGCGGTGAGGAGGAATGCGAAAGGTTCCGTGAGAAAGTCCGTCAAGTAATTGCGAAGGTTTCGCTCACTGTACGCGATCGCAACTAGGCCGGGGGCAAGCCACGGAGTGAGTTGCCGAAGAGGCTCCGATGGGGAATTCGAAACGAGTTGAAACCCCCAGCATGCAAAGAGGGAACAACCTGCGGCCAAAGCCAATGCGAGGGAAATTCGGACAACAGCAAACGCGACGGGTCCGCGCGGAAGGATTTGGTAGACCGCAGCGATCCAGGTGGGCAGCAGAGGCGGGCGATTCGTATCGGGAACGATGGGTCCTGGCTTGGCTACCAAAAATCCGTATTGAAAGGAATCAGCTTGAAGGTAGCTTGATTTCCAAATGGGATCCGAGAAGTGAGTGGACCAGCCGTCACCTTTGGAGACGGAGTAACCGATCGCTTCGTAGTCGATTCCATCGCCGATCGGCTTAGGAGGTTGCGAGAACCATGGGCTGCCGCAGACCGACAGGATCTGCAGCGGCGCGAGAAATAGAAAGCAGAATAGGAAGCAGTGTTTGGAGGTCACATCGCCGCCGAGATAGGGTTACCGAGTTCGAAACCCACGTCGGTACCCAGTCGATATCGACTGAGCGATAGCGTCCAGTTCTTCGATAGGGACTGCCGAAGTATCCCACGTCGCGGGAGCCGCGGGTGGCGTGGACGCTGTGGACGAGGCACTTTCCGTGGATGGGGAACTTTCACTCGTGCGAATTTGCTCCATCGCGGCATCCACCGAGGTAGGACTTAGAACAGAATCCGCTGTCGCTCCCCCTTCGCCTTCGCCGTTACCATTCGTGCTCGTACTGGTGCTGGTGCTCGTACTGGTGAATATCTGCGCTGGCTCCGCGCGAAGGCGAATCAGCATTGCATTGCCATCCCGAGCTCGAATTTGGATTCGGCTATCGGTGACAGGAAGCGTCGCCTCGACCGATTGGTTCGATGGATTGATCGCTCGCAGGGTGACCGACGTTCCCGCTTGGTTCATGGTGATAGAGACATTTCGGTAGGTCCCCCAAGTCCCTTGCGATTCGAACCAGCGAGCCGATTGATTGGGGACGACCGCGGCGGTTACTCCCCCTCGCAGGTTTTGGCCCATGAAGTCCCGAATGTCGACGAATCGAGCATCGCGGGTACCGACGCTGACCGGATTGGAAAGTGAGTCTCCATCGTTGAACGCGGACTGCACGCGAATCGTTTGGGCTTCCCCGGTAAGGAACGGCAGTTTTGGAATCACGAACTGGACTTCCCCAGGCCCCACATCCGAGACTTGCACACCGTTCGAATTGCGAACGATGGTTTGAGCGACCGGCGAGGTCGAAGCGCCAACCGACGAGGCGTAGTAAGCAGTGATTGGCAGGCCTTGCAGGTTGCTATCGAGAACGATGCCCACGTCGCGAGGTACAAAGTTCAACACGCGCAGCGTAACATTCGCGGAATCGGTTAACGTGCTTCCGTCGCTGATGGTGTAGGAAAAAGTAACCGTGCCGGTGTACGTGGTACTCGGAGCGGTGTAGATCAGGGTCTTACCATTGGGGCCGATCTGCACAGTTCCTTGCCCAGATGCTGGTTGGGTAACCGACGTGATGGTGTAAGACTCGCCTGTATCGACATTCGTATCGTTGGCCAGGACGTTGACCGTTTGATTGGGCTGGGACAGGACATCCAAGCTATCGTCGACCGCGTTGGGCGCGTCGTTCACTGCCGTGATGGTGAAGGTGATCGTGCCGGTTGCGACGCCACCGTTCGTGCTGCGCGCCGTATAGACAACCAGTTCGGTCCCGGTCGCATTCGCTTTGGGCGCGTAGGTAATACGGGTGCCGTTGCTGGTGATCGACGCGGTACCGTTAGGTGCGGTCACATTGATGATGGTCAATGTATCGCCGGTCGCTGCCGGCGTATCGTTGGCAAGAACATGGAACTCGGCAGCCGCTGCGTCCTCGGTTACGGTGAAGGCATCGCCGACGACAGTAGGAGGTGGTACCGCGGGACCGACAACGATCGTGACGGTCGCCGTCGAAGTTCCGCCGCGTCCATCGCTGATGGTGTACGTCAACGTCTCGGTTCCGGTGAAGCCGGTTCGAGGCGTATAGACGATTCCAGTCCCTGCCGATGCCACCGTGGCCGTGCCGCCTTGCGAAGGCGTCGTGACACTGGTGACGATAAGGGTTTCCCCTGTGTCAGGTCCCATGGTGTCGTTTTGCAGGACATTCAAGAAGACATTTTGATCCCCAGCTCTCACTGTCGTAATCGTGTCCGCAACCGCGACGGGATTGTCGTTCACCGAAGCGACTTGCACTGTCACGGTCGCCGTCCCCAAGGCCCCGGATTGATCACGCACGGTGTAAGTGAACGTTTCTTGACCGTTGAAGTTTGCGGCGGGAGCGTAGGTTAGCGATTGTCCGTTCGATGCAATCGTGACAGTACCGCCATTGGAAGTCGCCCCTACCGATTGAATGGTGAGCACGGCACCCGAACCCGCGACGATGGTGTCGTTGGCAAGAACATTGAGTGTGTTGTTCGTAGAGTCTTCGTTGAAGTTGTACGTATCGTTCACCGCCGTGAAGTTCTGAGCGACGGAAACGTTAGTTGGGATGAAATTCACCAGCGCGGAATCGATCGCACCATCCACCTTGAAGATCGAGAAGCCACGGCTGGCCCCTTCGGCTGGATTTGCCGAGAAGAGAGCTTGCCCGCTCGCTTTTGCACGCATACGGATTGCGGCCAAGACTTGCGGATCGCGGCCAGGACCAACCGTAAAGCTGGAGAACGCTCCGAGCTCATCGATCAATCCCGCCGTTGAGGTGCTAGGCGTCGTTCGGCCATTGCCGAAAGTATTGCTGTATTCGATCGGTTGATCGCCAACGAGTTCGATTCGGCTCGCATCGTACTGGATATCCATGTAGGCCGAGAAAACTCCGTCTCCGGCAGGACTGCCCGTATTTCGCAAGTCATTCACGACGACCCGTAGGAAAAACTCTTGGCCTAGCGAGAGGGAGGTCAGCACATTCCCCTGCGAATCGACCGGTAGCAATTGCACGGAAATCTTTGCCGCTTCCGCGACATTGATTGCAACTTGCTGCACCTGAGAGTTCCCGGCGGTATCCGTTAGACGGAGCGAGGCGGTCTGGGGACCAAGCTGCGATTGACTGGGAGTCCAAGTCATCACGCCGGTCGTTGCATTGATCGATAGGCCTGCGGGTGCGTTTTCAAGCACATACCGCAGCCCTTGTCCTTCCTCGGGATGGGCCAAGTCGTAGGTCAACGTGGAACCGAGGTTCACATTCGTTGGCAATTGATTGGTCGGGATGGCGGCGGGTGGGGTGTTGTCGTAAGTGAGCGAGAGCGCGGGAGATGGCGAAGTGGTGACACCGTTCAAAGTCTGCGTGGCAACGATGCTCCGCGTCCCCGCTCCCAACTGCGCCACGAGGGCTGTCGTGATGGTGGTGGTGGAGCCTGTAGCGACCGCAGTCCCAACGATATCGTTCCCGACGCGAAGATTCACGGTTGCTCCGGCCGCCGTCCCATTGACGACAAACTCCATGGTCGGTGCGCTGGTGGTATTGTCCGAGTCGCTCGAACCGGTATCGGAGTTGGCCAGCAAATCGACACTCGTCGGCGCTGAGAGATTGTTGGCCACCACGTTGAACGTCAGCAGCTGCGTATCGAACGTGTCCTGTGTCGTCGGCGTTCCGGTCTTTGCGCGCACGCCGACCGAGATCTGAAGCTGGCCCGTGTAGTTGGCCGGCGGGGTCACCGTAAGAAGACCGGTGTCGTTGTTGATATTGAACGTGTAATTGACCGATCCCACCCGCGTCGCGTCGTAGTAAACCGCGTCCCCTTCCACATCGTTCCCTTGCAGCTGAACCGTCGTGGCTTGGCCTGCGACGATCGAAGCGGGAACGGTGATATCGCTCAGGAAGGGACCCCCGTTGGCGGTATCGGCGCCAGCTGTCGCGGTGAAGGTCCTCGTCGAACTGCGCCCTGTGGAATCCGTCACAGTGACCGTGATGGTGGAGGTCCCCGTGTTAGCGAGCGCCCGCAATCGGATCATTCCGTTTTCGGTGTCATTGAAGATCTCGGCGCTGTTGATCGAAATTTCGTTCACAGGCCGTGAGTTGGAAACCTGCGTTCGAGAGATTCCTTCGCGAACGGCGTCTCCCTCGACCAATTGACCAAAGATCGAGTGGTTGAAATCAAGGTGCCGTTGAGCCCCTTCGGTGATGAAGAACTGGGAATCGTTGGTATCGTCCGCCGACTTGGCGTAGGAAAGAATCCCCGTTCGGTTGTGCTGCAAATCGAAATCGAACTGGTCGTCAAAATCGGCAAGGGTAGAGCCACCACTGCCGGTTCCGGTCGGATCGCCTGCCTGCAAAACGAAGTTATCGATCACTCGGTGGAAAATAATCTTGTTCGAACCAGACTGGTTGTAGAAACCGCTGTTTACCAACTGTTCAATGCGGGACACCGGACGGGGCGCCTCGTCGGCGAAGAGCCGGAAGACCATCTCGCCATAACCGTTGATATTCAAGCGGAGCGATTTCTGGTTGGTCACCATCTCGGCGGCGATCACCGAGGGGTTGCTGCTCTGCACGGTGATCGTCAGCGGACCGCCGTTGGGGTCATACGCGTCGATAGGAACGTGCAACGGAGATCCGTTGAGAACCGTCTGGTTCGGGATCTCGACGATGGTCGGATCGCTTCCGGATGGAATCGCAACACCCGACAGGGCCGAAAGCTGGGCTAGGGTCTGGACCCCCGTGACACGGGTCCCATTGGCGAATTCCCAAGTGGGATATTCGGTCACATTTTCGCTGATCGCCGTCGCATTACGCGTGCGATCAGGGTTGGTCATTTCGATAAATGGGAGGTAATTCTTCCCGTCTTGGAACAGATTCTTTTGCTCGGTGCACAAAGGACACCAGTCCGCGCCGAAGAACCGTACCCCCGCCTGCTGCAAAGCCTTGGCGAACTCGACCAGATTGGGCGCGTCTTCTCCTTCCCCGACCAAGGAGGAACTGTCCATGACGCCGCTCGTGTAGTAGGCCGAGTCTCCGAATGCGGAGGAATCGAGACCGTTGGAGTAGCCCGCTGCACTGGAATAAAAGTCGGACGCCATCAATTGGCGTGTTTCCAGGGGTTCAAAGTGAATCGGTCGAGTTGTCCTCGTCGAGCCGTCATCGAGAACCCGCCGCAGGAGAGCGCGAAACCAGTTTCTTGCCTCGGAAAGCGAATGATCTTGTAGGGGCGATCTCTCAACAGGAGCCATGCGTCTCATTCCTGCCCCTCTTGGGAGGGGGTGCTAGAAAGGGTGAAAAGGAGTTTGGGCCGAACCCTGGGTGTCTGGGTAATCCCAATCATATTCGCGCCGCCAGCGACCAGCGTCGTTCCACTCTCCGTAGTCCTCATTCTCGGACGGTCCGCCGTGTGAATTTGAGGGTTACGCCAGATAATCCGTCGATTCGTCGAGGAGATCTCCCCCTGGAGACTTGGTAAACCTCGCGGTGGTAAACTGGCGAAATCGGGTGGCTTGGGTTTGGATGCAGCGATTCTCGGGATAGTTCCGCTCAGAACGGATTGGAATTGAGCTAGTCATGTCGACGGCCCGACAGCATAATACGCGGTTCCCATGCGGGAATTCATTTTTTTCCATCTGAGATCTCTACCGACCGACCATGGCTAAGAGCAAAAAGAAAAAGGAAACGACGTTCCTCGTTTGCCAAGAAACCGGGGACATCAATTACGTGATGTTGAGAAAGCCAGGGGGTGAGAAGTTGCAGCTGAAGAAATACAGCCCACGTCTTCGCCGCGTGACGCTTCACATCGAAAAGCGCAAGTAAACCTCGGTCTTCGGAGCCTTTATTTCGTTTGGGTTCGCCCCTGCGCGGACTTGAACGCAGCTCCTGCCTGAATCGAGTTGTCGAAAGTGGTTCGGTTTTGGTTTGCTTGGGGATTCCTGGCCGATTCCGAGGAGGGCTGATTCCGGGGCGGGCCCATTTTTGGGAGGGCCTATTCTTGGAGGGGCCAAGTCTTGGGAGGGTAAGTCATGACCAAGCAGTGGCGGTATCGCGGCTTTGACGCCGCAGCAATTCAGCATTTGGCGAAGACCGCGGGCGTCGAAACCGTCGTCGCCCAGCTGCTCTTTCAGCGGGGAATCACCGACCCCGGATTCATTCAAACCTTCTTAGAGCCGAAATTCTCGGAGCTCCGGGAGCCTAATTTGCTTCCCAACATGGAGCCGGCCTCCCAACGCATCTATCGGGCCGTTCAAGACCGAACGCCCATCGTGATTTATGGTGATTACGATGCCGATGGGATGTGCGGGACCGCCATTCTCTACAACTGCTTGAAGATGCTGCGAGCGGATGTTCAGTACTTCATTCCAAACCGGCTCGAGGACAGTTACGGACTGAGCTGCGAGGCATTGTCAAAGCTGCACCAGCGAGGGCGGCGATTGGTGATCTCCGTGGATTGTGGAATCGGTTCGGTCGCGGAAGCTGCGCACTGCCGAGAGCTCGGACTGGACTTGATCGTCACGGATCACCACACCATCGGCGAAGTGCTGCCAGATGCGGCAGCGATCGTGCATCCCGCGCTTCCCGATTTTGGCTATCCCTTTCATGGCTTGTGCGGCGGAGGCGTTGCGTTCAAGCTAGCGTGGGCGCTTTGCCAACTGGACAGCCAGGACAAACGTGTCACACCCGCCCATCGGCAGTTCTTATTGGAATCGACTTGTATTGCGGCCATTGCGACGGTCGCCGATGTTGTACCCTTGGTGGATGAAAATCGGATTATCGTTCGAAGCGCGTTGAAGCTGCTTCTGCAACACGCCCCCCTTGGCCTCAAGGCCTTGATGGAGAGAGCCAAGTTGCACACGAAGTCCTCCCTCGGAGCCGAGGACATCGCGTTCACGTTGGCCCCGCGACTCAACGCGGCAGGGCGATTGGGGCAGGCGCAGTTGGGGGTCGAACTCCTGACCACCCAGGATCCAGACCGAGCCAAAGCGCTGGCCGAATACCTGGACCGCCTCAATAGCGATCGGGAATCCCTCGAGCGCTCGGTCACGTTGGCGGCAACTAAGCAAATCAAAGAGCAGTTCGACGTGGAGAACGATCCGGCCTTGGTCGTGCATGGCGCGGGCTGGCATCTCGGAGTGATCGGAGTGGTGGCGGGGCGTTTAGCAGAGAAATTCCATCGCCCTGTCGTCGTCGTTGGCTTGGATCCGTTAGGGCAAAAACCGGGAACGGGCTCGGCGCGATCGGCTGGCGTGGTGAACTTGTACGAAGCTTTTCAAGATTGCCGCGAACATCTCGTAAGCTGTGGTGGTCATGCTGCAGCGGCAGGGCTCAAGATCCAGGAACATTGCATACCGAGCTTCCGTGCAGCGCTTTTAGAAGCGGTTGCATCGCGACTGGGCGGTTCACGCCCTAACCCCACGCTCGAAATCGATGCGGAAGTGACGCTCAAGCAGATTAGCAGTCTGTCGTTGGTCCAAAGAATTGAGCGATTGGCTCCATTCGGAGCCTCGAACCCTCGGCCCATTTTCGTAGCCAATCAAGTCCAATTGACAGAGCCGGCGAAGACGATGGGAAATGGAGATCGCCACTTCCAAGCCCGCTTTGTCCAACACGGGACAGCCATTCGCGCGATCGCTTTTGGGCAAAGCGAGTGGGTGGAGACGATCAATCAGCACTCCGGTTTCATCGATATCGCCTTTCGCCCGAGCATCAACGAGTTTGGGGGGAACCATCGTGTTGAATTGCAAGTGATGGATTGGCGGCGGTCCCCCTCTTCCATACCAGCCCCGCATGTTCTGGATCGAAGCAACGTCTCCTCCTTGACCTAAGATTCATTTCCCTCTCGCCGAGTCAGGTTCCTTGTCAAACAATCCTTCTTCCTCCCACGACGCTTCGGTCCGACGCACCAAATCGACGGACAACATGGATTCGCAGCTCGCCGAAACCATCGGCTCGGTGGACAATGCCCCGACACTGGAGCTCGCGCATGGCAACCTCACGATCGATGGATATTCTCGAGCGGCTGTGCAGACCTATTGGCGGATCGCCGAACTGAAAATCGGATTCGATCTCGGAGCGCAACCTTGGGATCACATGGCGCTCCCCCGGTATTTTGTCTCCCACACCCACCTCGATCACGTCGCGGCGCTCCCCTCGTATGTCGCACGCCGTCGGATGATGAAGATGGATCGGCCAACTATCTATCTGCCCGAATCCGCCGTATCGCCAGTGGATTCGATGCTCAAGGCTTTTTCGCGTCTCGACCGCGGACGATTACCTTGCGAATTGATTCCGCTGACGGCCCATCAAGAGATCGAACTCTCTCGCGAGCTAGTCGTTACAGCCATCCCCATGAAGCATACCGTTCCTTCGCTCGGCTTCATCGTGTGGGACCGACGACGCAAACTCAAACCGGAGTACGCGGAACTCACCGGTGAGCAGATTCGAGATATCAAGATGAGCGGTGTCGACGTGACCAATGAGGTGCGCATTCCGCTGATCGCTTACACGGGGGACACCGCCCCGCAAGGCCTGGATACGAATCCCGACGTTTACCGTGCCAAGATTCTGATCACAGAAATGACCTTCGTAGCCCCCGAACATCGCAAAGAGAAAATCCACAAACACGGGCATATGCACCTGGACGACATCGTCGCACGACGGGACGATTTTCAGAATGAAGTCGTCATCTGCGGTCACTTTAGCACGCGCTACAACGATTCGCAGATCCGCCGTTGGGTTGACAAAGCGATCCCCGACCGGCTCGACGGTCGGCTTCATCTTTGGATTTAAGGGTTCGTTTGCCGTTCAGGTTTTTGCATGTCCAGCATCGTCAACATCGCCGCATACAAGTACGTTGAGCTCGACGACCTAGACAATCGTCGCCTTCATCTCAAACAAATTACCGCGGAGTGGCAGCTCAAAGGAACCATTCTTCTGAGCCACGAAGGTATCAACTTGTTCCTAGCCGGAGAACGGGTCGCGATCGATGCCTTTTTGGGTTTTCTCCGCGCATCCCATCCAGGCCTGGCCGATTTGGTGGTAAAGGAAAGCCTCACCGACTACCAACCGTTTCATCGCATGTTGGTCAAGCTCAAGAAGGAGATCATCCCCGTCGGTGATGGAGGCAAACTCGCCGTGCAGGTTCAAGACCGCGTGGTGGAGGTCGAGCCAATGGAAAATGCGTCCCCAAAACTCCCCCCCCAGGAGTTGAAACGGTGGCTGGACGAAGGGAAGCCGATCGCATTGTTAGACACCCGCAATACCTACGAAACCGATTTGGGTACATTCGAGGGTGCCATCGATTTACGGCTGCGAACCTTTCGCGAATTCCCACAGGCTGCCGCCTCCCTGCCTGACGAAGTCAAAAAGAATCCGGTCGTGATGTTCTGCACCGGCGGCATTCGCTGCGAGAAAATCGGTCCCTACATGAAGGGGCTTGGCTTCGAGAACATCTATCAGCTGGAGGGTGGGATTCTCAAGTACTTCGAAGAGTGCCAACAGTCCCATTACCATGGCGATTGTTTCGTCTTTGATCAACGCGTTGCCGTCGACCCAAACTTGTCCCCCTCCGACTCGTACGAGTGCTTTGCGTGCAAGCACGTTCTCAGTTCCGAAGAGATCCAATCCGATCGGTACCGCGAAGGCCAGTTTTGCCCCTACTGCTACCAAGCCGAAGAGGAGCGAAAAGAGGCGAGACAAACTCGCATTCGTCAGATCGCTTCGGAGCAGCGAGGGTGTGTCCCGTACGAAAATCGACGCTGGATCTCCATCCCACAACGATTCGCCGGCCTGCCGTTACTCGACGCGCTTTGCCAGTTCATGCCGGGATATGGCAAGGAGGCTTGGATCGAAGCGATCGATCAAGGACTCGTGCAATGCCCTCGAAGAAACTACCAGCCCGCTTCGGCGCAGGAGATTGTTCAAGAAGGGGCGAGATTCCTTCACTCCCAGCCCGGGACAGTCGAACCACCGGTGAGCGAGTCGATCGACTTGATCGATGAAGACGAAGCGCTCGTTGTGGTGAGCAAAGGGGCTCCCCTGCCGGTTCACCCCTCTGGACGTTACGCGAGGAATACGCTGGTATCGATCTTGCAGGAGGCGTACGCGCCGGAGAAGCTTCGCCCCTGCCATCGTCTGGACATGAACACGACAGGATTGGTGGTGTTTGCGAGACGCTACAAGGTTGCGCAAGCCGTTCAACAGCAGTTCGCCGATGGATTGGTGGAGAAGGTGTATCGCGTTCAAGTGGACGGGATCGTGGAGTGGGATTGCATCGAATGCAATGAGCCCATCTCGAAAGAGTCGCTCCCCAATGGCGGTCGGTGCATCGATCGAAAGGGGCAACATGCCCATTCGATCTTTACCGTTTTGGAGCGAAGCGAGAATTCGACCACGTTGGAAGCGAGACTGATCACCGGACGCACCCATCAACTCCGATTGCACCTGGCATCGCTGGGACACCCGGTCGTCAATGATCCTTTGTATTTACCAGGGGGGAACACGCGTTCGCAGCCAGATGAAGTTAGAATGGCACAACCGATGCAGCTTCACTGCCACCGTATGGCGCTGCGGCACCCCATTACGAATCAGCGCGTCGAGTGGGTAGCCTCTCGAGAACCTAACGCACGATTCTTTTCCTAACGCCGGTCTTACTCCCAACTTCTGAACATGGCCAAAACATGGACGCTCGAGAATGCTTCTGAAGAGAAGCTGAACGCGTTGATTCACGGAATCGGATTTCTGCTTAGCATTCCTGCGCTTCTTTTTCTGGCGAGCCTTTCGTTCGATCGAGATACAGGGCTCTTGGTCGCGTGCATCGTTTATGGATGCAGCCTATCGGCGATGTACCTGTTCTCGATGCTCTCCCACGCGGTAAAGAATCCGGATCAGCGGCATCGCATGCGAGCGCTCGATCAAGGCGTCATTTATACCTTGATCTCCGGGACTTTTACCCCTTTCATTTGGGCAAACATGGAGGGCTGGGGTCGCGGTACGCTGCTCGCTGCCATATGGGTCGCAGCGATAGCTGGATTTCTATCGAAGGTTTTCAGCAAGCACCGGATCGACGATATGAATCCTTTGTGGTGCATCCTGCTGGGCTGGGGACCCGCGATGGTTCTCTTTTTCTTCGTATCCACCCTTTGCTTCGCGACGATGCTTTTGGGGGGAGTGCTCTACACGCTAGGCGTTCTGTTCTTGCAGAACGATCATAAAGAATGGTATTTCCATCCCGTGTGGCACGTGATGGTAATCCTCGCTAGCGCCACGCATTACGCGGGTATCGCAGCCTTCGCCGTATTAGGCTGGGATCGATGACCCCAGCCGGATAATCGTCCGCTCGTCATTAAGCGGCGTTGCGTTCCGCGTGGGCACGCTTCTTTTCTTGCATGCTCGCCAGATCGACCACGTCGGTGGCCAAACCGACGGCTCGCAGGAGTCGGATTGCGGCGTAAGTGATATCGAACTCCCACCACTTGTGCCCGTGCTGTGCCAAGCGGGGATGTGCGTGGTGATTGTTGTGCCAGCCTTCGCCGTAAGCGATGATCGCCACCCACCAATTGTTCCGGCTATCGTCCTTGGTCTCGTAGTTCTTATAACCGAACATGTGCGAGGCCGAGTTGACAAACCAAGTAGCGTGGAGCACACCGACCATGCGGACGCAGACCGCCCAAATCAACCACGAGACGGCTAGCTCGGTACCGCCGATCAGGTATCCAGCTCCGGTGATCATCGCAGCAAACGCCAGGTGAATCGGGAGGAACCAATTTTCCAACGTCATCAAGAACGGATGTTTCAACAAGTCGGGAACCCACTTGCGAGCGTATCCCTTGAAATCGCCGTTGTCGGTGGTGAATGCCAACCAAAACATGTGAGCCCACCAAGGGCCATCGTGAGGAGAGTGAGGATCTCCAGGCTGATCACTATAGGCATGGTGTTTTCGGTGGTTGGCCGTCCAAGAAATCGGGCCCCCTTCACCAGCCAGGGTTCCGATCAAAGCGAGCGTATTGTAAAGCCACTTGGGAACGACCAGCCCGGTATGGGTCAACAGCCGGTGAAATCCAAGACAAATGCCCAAACTACCTGTCGCCCAGTGGAGAACGAGGGCCAACGCCAAGCCTGACCAGGTGAAGGTCCAAGGTGCGAACAGCACGCCGATATGCAATACAACAAGCCAAGCCGAAGGTCCCCACTGAATGTGGTAGATCTCGGGAACAGGCGAAGCCTTGCTTCCACCCGACACCCCTTTGTGCGAGGCATTGCCGATTTCGTCCACAATGGGTTGGACGGGAGCGACCAAATTGCCTGGATGGTGGTTCCGGGCTTGTGGTCCGGCTTCATGGTTTGCAGTGGAGCCTTTCATTCGGCTGTATCCTTTTTCCTTGTGTTGATTCGTAGCGAACCTTCGATGAGATCGCCATAGCCCTGAGCCGCCATGCTCCGCTCCTAGCCGGATGGATCGCGGCTCCCAATGGAAGCGTGCGGCTATAAAGAATAACGTTCGTCCCCGGATTTCTATGTCGAGGCGAGGTTATCGGTCTGTCAAAGATTTGTAAAACCTAGTCGGGTGAGGGGTCTGGCAAGCGGTGGATATAGTGGCCGGGCCCTAAGGTTTTCGCATGCCTCACATAACCCCAGCGATCCATCAATCGCTCGGTCAACCGGTCCGAAATGGCTTGGCAAACCACCGCCTGGCATCGCCGGACCTGTGCGAGCCAAGCCACCAACTGGACGCATCGTCTCAAAGTCCCGTACGGGGTATGCCTACCGCAAACCAAATACTGAACGGCCATAAACCCTGGACTTCGATAGGGAAACGCGTAATAGACGACACAATCCCCGTCCGGGACGCGAGGCCGAAGACTGTCTTGCAGAACATCCCAGCGGCTGGCAAAGCAAGGCACCCAACGAGGGGCAAATTCGAACGCAAAAACATCCTTACCGACATCCAGCGCACGAAGTGAGAATTGGGCGTACCGATAGCCCACGACCTGTTTCCAGAACAACAAATCGGTTTGAGAGGGGTGGCAATCACCTGAATCGGGCTCTATCAGGTCCGTGGTGACCAACAAGGGAGTATCTTCAAATCGAAGCTCCCTGCGTTCACGAGGACGCCACAAGCTAGCAAACTGCCAACTCAAGCCCTGGATCGTTCGATCGCTCCATCGACCGCTTAAGCAGCCGATGCCTTTTTGATGTAGGCGTTCAAACGGCTCTTGGTGCGAGCGGCTTTGTTGACGTGAATGATTCTCTTCGAAGCAGTCTGATCCAGCATCTTGCAGAGCTTGTTGAATTGCTCTTTCGCTTCGTCAAAATTCTTCGCCGTCACCGATTCACGCAACTTTTTAATAGCCGTTTTGAGCTGCGATTTGGCTGCTCGGTTGCGAGAGCGTCGCTCTAGGGATTGTCGAAGACGCTTCTTAGCGCTTTGAATATTCGGCACAGTAAACTCCAGCGAACCCGTTGGTTCCCAAAATCGAAAAAACTTATACAAAAGTCTTGGGCTTGGTATCTTCGCAAGGAAAGTCGATCTTGTCAACTTGAAGAGGGGGGAATCGGAGATTAGGGTTAGAGGAGACCCGACTGGACGGATGGCCATTTCCTGCCCTGCGATTTCCACCCATGAACTTTTTGTTTCCTTTGCTTCCTTATTTTTGGCTTGCTCTTCTCGTAGGGGCAATTCTCGCCGTGATCGTGGCGGCGATTCGGGCACGGCCCAAGAAGCCTAAAAAGGGCAAGGCAGCGGAGCAGGAGAGCGAGGCGGCGGACCCGTTTGCTGGTTCCGAACCGGTTTTGGATTTTGGAGATGAGCTTTCTCAAATGGAGAAGAAATAGCTCTCTATCTTTCGTGGGGCTCATGCTTTAACGTTAAGGCATGAGGCAAACATTATTTCATATTCCCCATGCGTTCCTTGGGCTCCCCGTGTTCGGATTGGTGAGTTGGGGAACGCTGGTTCTTATCGTCATTGCGATCCTGGCATTGGCGGCGGCTCGGACGGCCGAACTGCGAGAATCTCTTCTGAAGAACAACGGGTTTGTTTGGGGAGCAATGCTGCTTCTCAACGCCCTGCTGCTCCCTCGCATCGAAACGCGAATCGACGACTGGCCTGTTGGGCTCCCGGTTCGCGGGTACGGTGTTTTGCTCATGCTGGGGGTTTTGTTCGGCGTCTGGGTAGCGCTTCGCCGCGCTCGCGCGCGCGGAATTTCTACGGAGTCCTTTTTTTCCCTGGCGACGTGGACCGTTGTCTCTGGGATCGTGGGCGCTCGTTTGTTCTATGTCGTTCAATATTGGGACGAGATGGAGGGGGATACGCTGGTAGCCAAACTCTTCTCCGTTCTGCAGATCACCGAGGGAGGGTTGGTCGTCTATGGGAGCGTGATCGGTGGTTTGGCTGCGATGATTTTTTGGACCCTTCGCCATCGCGTATCCATTTTGCTCGTCGCGGACGCGGTGACGCCCGCGTTTTTTCTAGGCCTGGCCTTTGGACGCATTGGATGCTTGCTCAACGGTTGCTGCTATGGCGGTGTCTGCGAAGCGGAATTGCCATCGATTTCCTTTCCGGCCGGATCGCCGGTGTACGAGGAACAACTTTCCACGGGTCGAATTCTAGGAATCGAAACGGAGGATCGACGCATCGTTTCCGTCAAGCCTGACTCATGGGGGGCGAAGAAGAGAATTCGCGAAGGAGGACGGATCGATCGCCTGAGCTGGACTCCGGTCGATGGCCCCAACCCCCAAGAACCGTTGCGACGCCCCGCCTTTGAAGGGGTATTGGTCGTCGACGGCCAGACTTTTTACATCCCGTCGGAGGAAGTGCCTCGCTCCTCGGTGGGGGTTCACCCTTCCCAGATCTACGCCTCCGCCGGTGGATTGGTCCTATTCCTTTGGACGGTCGCTCTTTCACCATTTCTCCTCCGCACCGGGACACTCTTTGCTACCGGACTGATCGCCTATGGTGTCGTTCGCTCGATGGAAGAATACACTCGAGTGGATGAAGGAGGCCAGTTTGGAACGGACCTGAGTATCTCGCAGTGGATCAGCGCAATCGGAATCGCCATCGGGCTTGCGATTTGGATCTTTGCCATTCTGCCTAAACGTCGAGATCGACGGGACCCGTCCATCGCTCCCAGTCGATGATCCGCTATCCCGGACATTGCAGCCTCTCCGAACAGACTCCCTACGCCGTGCTCCTAAGAGCAGGGCGTAGGGGTGCGAGCTGGATCGTTTACTCAGCTGCCGCGTAGGTCTCCATCGGCGGGCACGCGCAAACGAGATTGCGATCGCCGTAGACATTGTCGACACGTCCTACCGGTGGCCAGTACTTGACGGCATAGTCTTGTTCGCTGTCCGGACAAACCGCTTCACGACGCGAATAAGGGAACTCCGCTCCCTCGAGCAGTGTGTCCAGCGTATGGGGTGCATTGTGCAAGGGATTATTATCCGCCGGCCACACTCCCTCGCGCACCTTTTCATATTCCTCAAAAATCAATGCCATCGCCCTGCAAAAGCGATCCAACTCCTGCAGCGATTCGCTTTCAGTCGGCTCGATCATCAGTGTCCCACCGACCGGGAACGACATCGTCGGAGCATGGAAACCATAGTCGATCAGACGCTTCGCAATGTCCTCCACGCTGACATGGTGCTGCCCCATCGGACGGGTATCCAGGATGCATTCGTGCGCTACCAAACCTCGGTGCCCCGTATACAGAATCGGATAATGCTTCTTCAAACGGTGTGCGATGTAATTGGCGTTCAAGATCGCGACTTGTGTGGCCCGCCGAAGCCCCTCCGCCCCCATCATCCGAATGTACATCCAGGAAATAGGCAAAATGCTCGCGCTGCCGAACGGAGCGGAACTGACGATCGGTCCCTGGCGATCCGCATTCACACCATCCTTAGGAAGAAACGGCGCCAAATGGCTTCTCACCGCGACTGGCCCAACGCCTGGACCACCGCCACCGTGGGGAATGCAGAAGGTCTTGTGCAGGTTCAGGTGCGAGACATCCCCTCCAAACTTACCCGGCTTGGCAACTCCCACGAGCGCGTTGAGATTTGCACCGTCGATGTAGACTTGCCCACCCGCCGCATGGACCTTCTCACATACCTCGGTGACTACCTCTTCAAAGACTCCGTGTGTCGAAGGATAGGTGATCATGATCGCCGCGACGCGACCTGGGTAAGCCGCGATCTTGGCGTCGAGATCGGCCACGTCGATATTGCCGTACTGGTCGCATTTCACCACGACGACTTGCATGTTCGCCATCTGGGCGCTGGCGGGATTCGTACCGTGCGCACTACTGGGAATCAGGCAGATATCTCTCTGGTGATCCCCTCGCGATTCGTGGTATCGCTTGATCGCGAGCAAGCCCGCGTACTCTCCTTGCGACCCCGCATTGGGCTGCAGGGAAATGGAATCGTAACCGGTGATTTCGCACAACATCGATTCGAGGGATGCGATCATTTCGCGATAGCCCACTGTTTGATCCGCCGGCGCAAAGGGATGGATCGCATTGAACTCCGGCCATGTCACCGGAGTCATCTCCGACGCGGCATTGAGCTTCATTGTGCACGAACCGAGCGGAATCATCGCCCGATCCAAGGCGATATCCATTTCGGACAATCGCCGCAGATACCGCATCATCTCTGTTTCGCTTCTGTAGCGATGGAAAACGCTTTGCGTCATGTAAGCATCATCGCGGAACCCGTCGACCGGCAACGTCGATCGCTCCGAATCTCCATGGCTCTCCACGAGCTGCGCCTGAAAAATTCCAGCGATCTCGACCAAGTCCTCTGAAGAAATCGTTTCATCCAGCGAAAGCCCAACGTGCCTCGCATCGACGTAACGAAGATTGAATCCCGCAGCAACAGCCCGCTCCATCAGCTTGCAAGCATCTTCATCTCTTGTCTTGATGACGAACGTATCGAAGACTTGATCGCTGAGAACTTCCCATCCAGCCGCTCGCAACGAACGGATCAATCGCATCGTCTGTCCATGAACACGTCTGGCGATCCCTTGCAAACCCTGCGGGCCGTGATAACACGCATACAACGTCGACATGATCGCCAACAAAGCTTGCGCTGTGCAAATATTCGAGGTGGCTTTCTCGCGGCGAATATGCTGCTCCCGCGTCTGGAGCGCCAATCGATAGGCAGGTTTGCCGTGAGAGTCCACCGATTGCCCTACCAATCGACCAGGCAAAGTCCGCTTGTAGGCATCGCGTGTCGCTAAGAACGCAGCGTGAGGACCTCCGTAACCAAAGGGTACACCGAAGCGCTGCGCATTGCCGATCACCGCATCCGCTCCAAAGGAACTCGGCGGCTTGAGCAATGTCAATGCCAGCAGATCTGTCGCTGCGACGACCATGCAATCCGACGCGTGGGCAGCGTCACAAAACTCTTTCAAACCAGGAACCGAACCGTCCGTCGCTGGGTACTGGACCAAAACGCCGAATGCGTTGGCCCAATCGAGGGCCGCGTCGGCTTGATCGACCACTACGACTTCAATCCCCAGCGGCTTAGCCCTCGTCTCGACAAGCTCGATGGTCTGGCGGTGGCATTGCTTCGCCACCAAGAACTGCGTTCCTTTCTTCTTGGTCGATCGCAAGCAAAGCGTCATCGCTTCCGCCGCTGCGGTTCCTTCGTCGAGCAAGGAGGCACCGGCGATTTCCATTCCGGTCAATTCGCAAACCATCGTCTGGAAGTAGAACAAGACCTCCAAGCGGCCTTGAGAGATTTCGGGTTGGTAAGGCGTGTAGGCCGTATACCACGCTGGGTTCTCGAGAACGTTGCGGAGAATGACTTTTGGAGTAAATGTTCCGTAGTAGCCTTGTCCAATAAGATTCTTGACCACTCGGTTCTTCGAAGCGATTTGCTTCAGTTCGGCGAGTGCTTCTTCCTCGCTCACACCGCCTGACAAGTGCAATCGATCGCGATAAGCGATTCCATTCGGAACGACCGTATCGGTGAGATGGTCGAGGGACTCGTACCCCAACATGGACAGCATTTCGCGAATCTCGTGATCGCGAGGGCCAATGTGGCGGGAGACAAAAGGAGACAGCGGGGTTGCGTTCGACATCCGAGATCCTCGATCGTGCGATTGTAAAAGAACAGGAACGGCAATCGCATTTGAAAGAACCAGCAACGAACAAATCGCGCGGTCGATCGCACTGCGATGGCTGGCCCCTCTGTCCCTTTACCTGAGAGATCTCGACCCGCTCGACCGGCATTCCCATCCCCTGATTGCGATAACCAGAGATGGCATTGCCGTGCGATAAAGTCTTTCCCCTTCGGTGGGTCTTGATCGAACAAGACCGCTCTCCAGAGATGAATAAAGGAGGATGCAGTTCTCGATACCTGAGCGGTTATGGGCTCGCATCTTGCGCCTTCGGTGGTTTCCCTGGTCCAGGGCAACACTCTCCCGCACTCTCCAATTCACAACCACAGTGTAGTTGGTACGCTGGAAGCTGGCAATCGAAAGAGACTCCGACAAGTTGCCGAGAATCGCACCGTCGGTGTCTCTTTCGATCGGCCGTTTAGGTAAACTAGGATGCGATCCCAGCCGACATGGAACCCGAGCGTTCGAACCGAGCGTTCAACGGGGTATTCGCACAACGGGGTATTCGCACGAACCCTCCCTTCCTCTCCCATCGCATCCACCCGCCATGAAACATCGATCTTTGTTCGCCGCCCTCCTCGCAACGGGCGTCTCCTGCCTCGGAGCCAACACGAGTACGGCCGCCGAGCCCACCCTGGCCCCCAGTTCATCGAAATGGAAGGTCGAGATGCTGACCCTCGATGCCAACGAAGGGTGTGCCATCGGCGATTTGAATGGCGACGGTAAAAACGATGTCGTCGCGGGCCGCAATTGGTATGCCGCTCCCGACTTCAAGCCCCGACCGCTGCGAACCATCGAGGACTGGAACGGATACGTAGAATCCAACGGGGACTTCCTGATGGACGTTGACCTAGACGGATTGCTCGATGTCGTCGCCGGCTCCTTTATCCCCACCCAAGTCCACTGGTACCAAAACCCGGGGGCTGAAGGTTGGCGTCTCGGTCAAACCTGGAAAAAGCATTTACTGGTCGATACGAAAGCGAGCCAAAACGAGGCCCAGCTCATGGCCGACCTCGATGGAGACGGACGACCGGAATGGGTGGTCAACAGCTGGAACAAGCAGAACCCCACGGTCGTGTGGCGATTCGTCCCCCGCGAAGCGACAAAGGAAAACCCAGCCAAATTCGAATTGGTAGGGAGCACCGTCGGCAAAGAAGGAAACCAACACGGACTCGGAGTCGGGGATATCAACAACGACGGTCGCGTCGATGTGCTGATCGGCTCCGGCTGGTACGAACAACCCACCGAGAAGATGTGGGACCAACCGTGGCAATACCATGCCGATTGGAATATCCAAGGGAGCATTCCTATGCTCGTAAAGGATGTCGACGGCGACGGCCTCAACGACTTGCTCGTCGGAGCCGGGCACGATTACGGACTTTACTGGTGGAAGCGAAAGAAGACGCCAGCCGGCGAACCGCTAGCATTCGACTCGGTCGTGATCGACAAGTCCTTTTCTCAGCCCCATGCGTTGGCATTGTGCGATCTCGATGGGGACGGCGTCGAGGATTTGATCTCCGGAAAACGCTACTTCGCCCATAATGGTGGTGACCCAGGTGGAAAAGACATGCCCGAAATCCATTCCTACCACTGGAACGGTAAGGAGTTTGTCAAGCGCGCGATCGAGCAAGGCCATATTGGGGTAGGACTCCAAATCGCGACCGGCGATCTCAACGGGGACGGCAGAGCCGATATCGCTGTCGCGGGCAAGAGCGGGACCTACATCCTCCTCAATCTCCCCCAATAAGCTCGCGTAACTTTTTCGAAAGCTTGCCCGTTTTGCCAGGTCCACCCCGGCGATCAACCTTTACGCGAGTCCTCCAGTTCCTCTATGATTGCCAAGCCACGCAGGCTGCAGCGATCCAGGAAGGACCTTCGTTGCCGACTGTTCCCTGTGTTCCAATCCATTCCAGCGAGATCCGCGGCTCTGTCGATTAACGGACGTTCAAGGCCTCAGCATGATCCAAGCTTTTCTAATCCTGACGACCTTGTTCTTGCAGGAACAAGCGATCCTGCCTAACACCTTGAGTGGCGCCCAGAACAACACGGCCGAAATCGAGCGGCTGGCGAGCTTGGTTCAGTCAGGCTGGGGAATGGACCCCTTGACCAAGAAATTTGTCTTCACCATTCAGATTCCCCCGGAATCGCTGGCCGCCTTCACGGCCGGGCGTTTCGGCAACGATCTCGGTGCCCCTATTCCGCCCGACATCCGTCCCTTCGTGGAAGAAGTCATCATTCGGATTGGAACCGGCACTCTGCCTCGAACCGCCCCGACACCGGAGATGCGGGCCGCTATCACCCGCAACGCACCGCCGATGATGACCATGCTCGACGACCGCAACTCCTTGTCCGATATCGACCCCGTCCTGCCTGCTGCAGGCCAAGGTGGTCTTGGAAATAGCGGTATGGGCAACCCAGGGTCCGGCAGTGGAAGTATTTTGCCACCTGGCATGTCCCCGAACGGCAACGACGCTCCCAGCTTGCTCGGCAACTCCGGAACGAGGCAGCCCAGCCCACTTCCTCCCGTGACCAATAGTGGCATCGTCCCTCCGAGCGGCCTGGCCCTCTCCGGTGCGCCGACCGGCAATGGTTCCACCTTCCAGAACCCGACCTCACCCAATCCAGCAATGCCGAATCCATCGTCTACGAACATGGGTCGAACGGATGGCTTTCGCGCCGATTCCAATGCGGGTTCTATGCTGGGTCGCCTCACAGGCGGCACACAACCTCTTCCCTCCACAAATCCGACAACCGGTGCAGGAAGCCTGAGCCCCCCCTACGCCAGCTCCAGTCCCGCCGTCCCGCATGTTGCGTCCAATCCGCTTCCAAACCAAAACGGGACGAACTACGGTGCACCCGTTGGTTACAACCAGCCCAACACCCCCAGCAGCAATCCGGGCGCATCGCAAGGTTATGGATTGCCGCTCCTCCAGCCTGCTCCTTACGATCCCCGGTTGGCGTCCGCAGTTCCCGCTCCTTTATCGAATCCGGCGGGCACTGGACTTCCACCTAACCCTGCCGCCCAAAACTTAGGAAATCCAAACGCGGGAAACCTCCCCAATGCGAATGGGATCCCCTCGAGTGTTTTGTCTCCTGCAGATACTCAACCAGGCGTGACCTTTGATAAATTGCTTCCCCTGATCACTTTGATGTTGCTCGTGATCAACATCTATCAATTCTTTTGGATGGCGCATGTACGCACCCGGTACAAAGAGATGGTGATTAGCAAACGGACGGCGCAACTGAATCTGTCGAACACGTGATGGATCGACCTAGCAGCGAAAGATCAGCATGAAGCTGAAATCTCTCCTATGGACCTTGGGACTCAAACCCTCCATACGGAAGTATGGTTCGGAGCGACTCGAATTCCAGCTGGAACGGGAAGGACCTATCTCGTTCGAACGGTGGTTGCACCCTAAGGATCGCTTCGTCCCCTTTCGGCAATCCTATATCGACCGCCTTCGGGATTACATCAAGCCTGGGGACGCAATTCTCGATATCGGCGCCCATTGCGGTGATTTCACCGTTCCCCTTGCTCTCGCCGCTGGCCCTGAGGGAATTGTCTTCGCTTGGGAGCCCAACCCATACGTCTACGAAATTCTCGAGAAGAACGCTTCCCTCAATCGGCATGCGACGCGCATCGTGCCTGTTCAAGCCGCCGCGGCGCCGGAGGATTGCCAACTCCTATTCCACTACTCCGATCCCGGCTTTTCGAACGGCGGCAACTTGGCTGGCATCAGTCGATGGACCCATGGCCACGCTTTCGAGTTGCAAGTCCCAGCAATGCGGGTCGAAAGCTGGCTGGAACGTGAGTACCCCCAATGGACTGCCAAGATTCGGTTTGTGAAGGTGGACACGGAAGGCTTTGATCTCGAGGTTCTTCGGTCGCTCGAAACCACACTTGTGCGACAGCGTCCCACCATTCATGTGGAGTTCTACAAGCATCTCAGCACCGAGCGACGCAAAATGCTCTGGGCCTACCTCACTCGGCTTGGGTACACCGTCTATACCACCGATCCGGTTCATAATATCGACCCCCACGAGCGCATCGAAGAAGCCGATGTCACCCGTTGGGACCACTTCGACGCCATAGCCATTCCTGGCTCCACCTAGCTCACCATCTTTCTCCAGATGGGTTGAGATACATCGACGGCTTGGACAATCTTTCGCCAACGCGTGATCGATTCTCGCCTCTCTTTTAGGATTGCTTCTCCGCGACCAAGTTTGGTTCATGCCACGACTCTCGCCGCGAACGCGTATCCTCGAATCGATAGGTTAAGTGATGAAGAATCGTACTCTCTTGCTCGTCATCCTTGGGATTTGGATAGGTACGGTGTCGGGCTGCAGCTCCGAAGGCGGGTACCCAGAACTCCCCTCAGGCGAGAGCCCCTTGTGGATTACATGCCATCAATGCGGCAAGAGACTGGATAGTGCTCAAACGGAAAACCGGCTTCAAATCGGAGCGGGTCAATACATCGTCTGCAGCTCCGATTGCAAAAACAAACAGATGGCATGGCATCGCGCCCAATTCGGCACTCCCACTCAGAAATAAATGCGGAACCCCACAGCCTCCGTAGCTTCACACTCAAGATATCGACCGATAAAAACATGACATTGCACCGAAGAGGTTTCACGCTCGTCGAACTCCTTGTCGTCGTGGCGATCATTGGCATTCTGGTAGGACTGCTTTTGCCCGCGGTCCAAGCGGCTCGCGAAGCGGCGCGACGTATGCAATGCTCCAACAACGTAAAGCAGGTGGCTCTCGCCAACCACAATCACCACGACGCGAAGAAGGCCTTCCCACCTATCTTGACGACTGGGAGCAGCGGCCCCACTTACTCCACACAGCACAACTGGATCACGTATACGTTGCCTTACATCGAACAGGACAACGTCTGGAACCTTGTATCCTTTCCATCACGCCGAGTGGATGATCCGTATTACTCGACGTCGAATGTTGACAATTCGGCCTTGGGTAATGCGATCGACCAGAACAATCTGCCTGCGTCGCGTGTATGGATACCAACCTTTATTTGCCCGTCGGATCCCGCTGGATCGACCCGCCAACCTGATGCAGATGGCGGGCGAGCTCCGACAAACTACGTCGGCAATCAAGGCTCTTCGGTCAATTTCACATCGGGTAATGGTGTCTTCTATCGAAACTCCAAAATCCGGTTTGGGGATCTGACCGATGGGTCATCCAACACCTACCTTCTCAGCGAATGCCTCCGCGGGGATTTCAATGTTGCCACACTTCGAGACAACTACGTTGGTGTTCGAAATGTTTCCAATGCGGGGGATATCGCGACCTGCCAAGCACTTGCACCGAACTTCAGCGACCGCGGAGGTACGTGGATAGGCGGGCAAGCTTTGAATAGCACGTTCGTCACCACACGCCCACCCAACGACCACTATGTCGATTGCTGGGGGCCAAGCTTGGGAAGCACCAACTTTGCAGCAAGGAGTTTTCATACCGGGGGTGTCAATATGGGATCAGCAGACGGATCGGTTCGGTTTCTTTCCTCTGCCATCGACCCGATCGTCTACGAGTCGTTCGGCACGCGCAGCGGCGGTGAAGTCACCGCCAACGAATAAGGCAATTAGCACATGGCAACAGAAAACCCCAACGATATGGAACGACAGCGCCTCTTCGTGATCTGGACCTTCGTGACGATGGCGTTGGGATGGATGCCGTCGCATTCCTGGGCGCAATCGGAGACTCCGGTCGAGACATCTCCAGCGGACATCGGTTTCCTAGGCCTTCATGGGGGTATTTATGAACAATTGCAAACCTTTGCACCTGAGCTCGATCTATCCCTTCGTTACTTTGAAGATTCCGCGATTCAGCGAGGCGAAGCAGACTTCGGTTCAGTAAAGATCCTCTACATCCAACACACACGTGCCGAGGACCGGGAACAGTACAAAACGCTCTTCCAGAGTGCGAAGGAGCGAAACCCATCGCTTCAAATCATTGCCTTTCAAGCGAACACGAACGAACTTTTCGCCAGCCTAGGGATCTCTCCACTCCTCACCCAAGACGAGCAAGCAGGCGCTTATTACGGGAGTACCAAGGAGAATCTGCGGAGATTGCTGCGTTACACAGGCTCGAAGTACCTGAAAAAAGATTGGAAAATCGAACCACCTGTCGAGATCGATCGCATCGGTCTTTACCACCCTGCCCACCAAGACCTCTTCGAGACTGCCGAGGAGTTCCTTCTATGGCAACGAGCCAAGCGAAACATCCACCCCGATCAACCTCGGTTGCTCATCGCGGTTCACGGAACCCATCTCGCCTTCCAGCAGCCTGCCGTCGTCGATGCGATCATCCTCGAAGCGGAGAAGCAAGGTGCAGTTGCCGCGGCTCTCATCGATGGCAGGTACCGAGAATATGAAGTGTTGGCCAAATCCTTTTCCCCGTCGGTAGTGATCCACACTTGCCACAGCACCGATTCCTTAGCGTTTCGATTGCAGCTCGATGTCCCGCATCTTCACTCGATCTTCTTCCGAAAGCAATCGATAGTTGAGTACCAAGAAAGCGTCGACGGACTCGCGGGGAGCGAACTGGCATTTCATATCATCGGGCAAGAATTGATCGGTGCGATCGAGCCACAAATCGGAGGAGGCACTCGCACAGGTCAAGGAAGCGCGGAGGCAATCCAGCCCATTCCCGAGCGAGTCGAACACTTGATTGCCCGAGCACTAGCCCATGCGAGACTTCGTCACTCTCCACCCGAGGACAAGCGAGTTGCAATCGTCTACTACGATCGCGAGTTGGGGAAAGGGGAATTGATGCGAGGTAGCTCGACCGGCATGCATATGAATGCCCCCCGAAGCTTGATCAATGTTCTCGCCAAGATGCGGGAACGAGGATATCGCATCGCTCCTGCCCCCTCGGCCGAAGAGGAGTTGCTCGGATGGATGATGGAGCGCGGACGACAAATTGGGGTTTGGGCCCCCTCCGAACTGGAGCGATTGGTACGTAAGGGATCTCCAGCATTGATTCCTGCCGAACAATATCGTCAGTGGTATGAAGCGAAAATCCCTTCCGATCGCCGGTTGCAGATGGAGGAAAAGTGGGGACCGCCGCCCGGCAAATTCATGGTTTGGAATGATGGTAAGGAGTCCTACATCGTCGTGCCACGCATCGACCTGGGAAATGTCGTTCTCCTACCTCAGCCACTAAGAGGGGAATTGCACGAAGGGGAATCCGTCTCCTCGCAAACGCATGACAAGGTCACAGCCCCTCCGCACAACTACATGGCAACTTACTTCTGGCTGGAACAGGAGTACCAGGCGGATGCGGTGGTCCACTTCGGCACCCATGGCTCGGAGTTCGCTCTTCCGGGAAAACCGAATGGATTGGTGCGGCGAGATTGGCCGGACATCCTCATGGGGCGCATGCCAAATTTCAATCCGTGGATTGTCGAAAACATGGTCGAATCCTCCCCTGTTCGTCGCCGCGTCTATGGGACACTTATCAGCCATCTCCCACCTCCGATGGTCGATGCGGATTTAAGCGATGAACTGGAAAGTCTGCACGAACTGCTCGACAAATGGGAGACTCTTGAAGAGGGGGCCCTCAAAGAGGGGTTTCGCAAAGAGCTGACCAAGCTCGTGCGACAAACGAGACTGGACACCGATCTTCATCTGACCCAGCCCGACACCAACGCCTTGACAGACGAACAGTTGACGGCGGTTGCGAAGTATCTGCACGATATCAAGGAGGAGAGCATCCCGACCAATCTCCATGTCTTCGGAGAGACTCCCCGGGAAGACTTGCTCATTCCGTATTTGGTCCAAATCCTGAGACGCCCGTTCCTGCATGAATTGCAACATCTCCTCGACGGGCACGGACAGGACGAAGGACCGAATGGACCAGGCCATTCCCATGACCACCCCGATCATCAGCTTCGTTCGACGGCAGAACGCATCGTGGAACTAGTCGTTCGTCAGAAGGTAGAACCTCGCATGGCCGTCGGGATGGTGGCGGGTCGTCCATTCGAGTCACTACCGGAAGCGATCGAAAAAGGACTTCGGCTGGCCGTCGAACTGAACGAAGCCTTTTTGAAAACGGGGGACGAAGTCGAGAACTTGCTGCGAGGACTCGATGGGCGGTTTGTTCCACCTGGTCCTGGAAATAGCCCCATTCGCAATCCCAATGTTGTCCCGACCGGTCGCAATATGGTTCTGCTCAATCCAGAAGAAATCCCCTCGCGCCCCAGTTGGGAACTTGGTGTCCGACTAGCCAAAGACATGATTGCCAATCACACGCAGCACCACGGAACGATGCCTACGAGGATCGGCTTTGATTTGCGGAGCAGCGCGACTTTCCGAGATTACGGCGTCATGGAGGCCCAGATCCTTTACCTCCTCGGCGTCGAGCCCGTCTGGGATGACAAGCGACTGGTTACCGATGTCCGATTGATCTCACGGGAAACGTTAGGACGCCCACGAGTGGACGTCTTCATCGCCGCGGGAGGTTGGTACGAATCCAATTTACCGAGTCGATTGCAACTGTGGGACAAGGCGATCCGCTTGGTGACCGAATCAAACGAGCCAGACAACGTCATCCAACAACATGCGCAATCCATTGCGAGCGATCTCATGCAAGAGGGAATGAATGAAGAGCGCGCACGAATTCTCTCTCGAGGTCGGATATTTGGAATCGCACCGGGCCGCGAGAATGGAGGGATGCTCAGTTACCGCGTCGCTCGTTCCGGAGAATGGGACACGCGCGAGGATATCGCCGACACCTACCTCGCCACGCACAAACATATCTACACCGAAGGCGCATGGGGAGAGGCCGCAGGCGAAGCATACGACAAAACAATCCAAGGGACCCACACCGTGGTTCGCAGTTGGTCGGACCATTTGACCGGACCATTGGCCAGCCGTTACACATGGTTGCACGGAGGCTCCCTCTGCTTGGCTATCGAAAGAATGACAGGACGACGCCCGGAATATGTGTTCTCGGATGTTCGCGATCCCGATCGCGCAGGAATGATCCCAGCCGAAGATGCACTTCGACGTGAGTACCGAACGAGACTTTTCAATAGAAAATGGCTAGAGGGGATGATGAAGGAAGGCTACGCAGGAGCCGACCACATGCGATTTCTAGTATCCAATAGTTTCGGTTGGGAGGTAACACGACCAGGGAGTGTCGGAAATGACAATTGGGACGAAATGAAACGGGTTCTTGTCGACGACAAACTAAATCTTGGGCTCAACGACTGGTTCGAAAGAAACAACCCCTACGCTTTCCAAGATGCCATGGCGACTATGCTGGAGTCTTCCCGAAAAGGATACTGGCGCGCCGATGAACTGACCCTGTCCGATCTTGCGAATCGATACGCAGCCAATGTCGCGAAACACGGACTTTCCGGACACCTTACCAGCGGTGGAAACGAAAAGCTTCACACTCTCGTCCAAGGATTGATTGCTCAAAACGCCCCGGAGTTGGTGGAGACCTACCAACGCAAAGTCGCGCCCTCGGATGTTGCGACGCAATCACCTTCGCCGGCAAACGAGCCGCTACCGGAACCTGCGATCGACGCAGCCCCTCCTCCCTTGGCACTGCCCCCCGAATCGCCGGATCTCCTGTCCGCCGATTCGACCTCAAGCTCTCAGGATGCGTCTCAGGATGCATCTTTGGAAGATGCCGAATCCATGGTTCGTGGCCAGCAACTTTCCAACGTCTCCGATGCGAGCCCCGCATCGGATGCTCGAAACTCGTACTGGTGGATCGGGCTTGTTATCGCGATGGTATTCTTAGGAGGGTTTGCTCTTCGGCAAAAGATCTAATGCAAGAATACGTTCTATCCCTCTTCTACCAAATCTCGCAGTATCTGCTCTTTCCAATCCTGATCGGAATGTCGCTTGCGGGTTTATGGCTTGTCTTCCAAACCGGCTTGACCCTTCGGCAAGCCCTCGACCGTTGGATGACTGGCGCATCTTGGTGTCAGTACATCGATGGAGTTCGCAAGAGGGTGGTCTCGCCCGAGGCGTGGCCTCACGAGGCTCGATTCCCCCTCCATCGATGGGTTGCTCACCGCAGTAAAAGTACGCACGATATCGAGGTTTTCGTCCGAGACGCGGAAGTGATGGTCCATCGAAAGCTGAGTCGATTGCAGGTCCTGGTAAGAACCGGGCCGATGCTCGGTTTGGTAGGTACACTCCTTCCTCTGGGCCCCGCGCTCGAAGGCCTTGCCCATTCCGACATCGGAGCGCTCGGTGAACATATGAATATCGCCTTCACGATGACCGTTTTCGGCATCATGATCGGCGCGCTCGCATACGCCTTGTTCATCCTTCATCGCTCTTGGGCGGAAAAGGATCTCGCGGATCTGGATTTGATCCACTCGCTCGGTAATCTCTCTCCCGCATTGCAGTCAGGAGCCAATCATGACGAAGAAGACTCGGCGCTGGGATCTGGATCGAGAAGAAGATCCGCTCAGCGGTCTTGTTAACCTATTCGACTTATGGATTGTTGTTGTCATCGCGTTGATCCTCGTTCTGGCCAAGTCGGCACAGCAAGTCCCGAGCATGCAATCGCGAGTCGATGACCCATTCGCGGCAACCAAAGACTCCCTTCCTATCGAAACCTTTCGGGCAACCGATTCCGAATTGACAGGGAAAGGAACGCGTCTTGGAACCGCTTACCGATTGGAGTCTGGAGAAATTGTTTACACACCCGATTAGTGCGCCGCGTCGACTGTCACATCCGTTTACGACCTGTGTTGACATTCTGTCCTTTTAAAATACCTTCAGCGACGTCATGCTCAGACTCCCCGCCAGCATCTCATCATTGAACAACCGATGATTTGCGGGGTCATGTTTTAGCCCCAAGATATAGAGCAGCGGCAAAAAGTGCTCGGGAGTCGGCACCGCTAATTGCATCGCCCGATTCCGCTCGGCGACCTCCCATAAAGGTTGGTAACTCCCGCTTTGAATACAGCGATTGACGAATTCGCGAGCTTCGATCGCCCAATCAAATCCGTAGTTCTTCCGGTGAAAACTCTGGAAATCCACCAACCGCAAGTTGTGAACGATATTGCCGCTGCCAAGGATCAAGACGCCTCGACTGCGAAGCGCATTGAGTCGTGCACCTAACTCGAAATGCCCGTGCGGTGCAAGCTTCCGATCAACGCTAAGCTGAACGATCGGAACGTCCGCTTCAGGATACATGTGCATCGCAACGGTCCAGGCACCATGATCCAAGCCCCAGCTGAGATCCAAGTCCACCGGAGTGGGTTTCGCCATCTCTGCGGCTAAACCAGCAAGAGTCGAATTACCCGGCGCAGGATATTGGATCCCGTAGAGCTCGGGAGGGAATCCGCCGAAATCGTGAATCGTGCGAGGCTTTTCCATCGCAGTGACTTTGGTGCCATCGACAAACCAGTGAGCCGAAATACACAAAATCGCTTCGGGCTTGGGGATCGAACGTGCGATCTCTCGGAAGCCTCGTACAAACTCATTTTCCTCGACCGCATTCATGGGGCTACCGTGACCGACAAACAGGCCGGGCATAGTGTCGGTCTTCGGGAGTGTATCCGCCATGGCCTCCAATGCAGCTAATTTTCCCATCGCGAGCGACGCATTTCCCATTTGCAGTAGTATCCTTCGTTTCAACGATTCTCCGCGTCTTCCTAACACGTTTATGGTAATACGGCTCCCGGTAATCCGGGAAACGTAACTCCGAAGCCTGCACCTCCGCTATATTGTGAAGTTTGCATGAACATTGTGTTCAGAGGATCGACGATTTGGGGTCGATTCGATAACTTGCTCGCCAAACGTTAGGACCTCCCTCCCAAACGGTTTGGAGGAGTCGCAGCTGGTCTTAAATGAGATCGCTCACGACCTCCACCGACATCGAATTTCATCCCTAAAGGATTCATACCCCATGCTGAGAGTATCCAAGATTCGTCGCGGATTTACCCTTGTTGAGTTGCTGGTTGTCATTGCCATCATCGGGATTTTGGTCGGACTTTTGTTGCCAGCCGTTCAAGCGGCACGCGAAGCGGCAAGGCGAATGCAATGTTCGAATAACCTCAAACAAATCGGACTCGCCATCCATAATTACGAAACAGCCTTCAAAGCCTTGCCAGCAGGTTGCAATGGTATCACCAATGCAGCAGGGACCAACTTCAACGGCCACGGATGGACTTGGCATGCCAGCCTGTTGCCGTACATCGAACAGACGAATCTCTATGACGCGATTCAAGGTCCCGACGGAATGGGGAATGAACTCGGCGGTACGACTTCCGGTAAACCACTAGTGGTCAAAGCGAATGTCGTGCCTTTGTTCTGGTGCCCATCTCAGCCAGACGTCCGCAATGGTGCGCAGAAAGATGGCTACCAACCGTCCAACTACAACGGCAACATGGGGACGCGCATTGGCAACGGAAACGATGACTGCATTTGCACCGGAGTGGCTACTCTGGCCGATATGATGTCCAATCCATGGGGCTGCATGAACGGCAATGGGGTCTTCTACGTCCGAAGCAAAACGAAGTTCAGCGATGTGTCGGATGGCTTGTCGAATACCATCTTCGTCAGCGAAGTACCTGACTCGGGCGGAAATGCGATGGGTGGCTTCGGCGCAGGTGCGGATCGAAAAGCCATGTTTTCGGGTGGGGCAGACTCCAATCCTCCCACGGAAATGACCGAGTTTCTCATCGCTGCTGAAGGTAACGACCCTATCAACGGCGGTGCGGAAGAAGCGGCAGGAAGCTGGCACACCGGCGGAGCGCATTTCTTGATTGGTGACGGAAGTATTCAATTCTTTTCTGAGAATATGGACATGAAAACCTACCAAGCGATTAGCACTCGCAATGGCGGGGAGTCCGCTAGCTTCACCGAGTAGTTTTCCTAAACAATCCTTTCCCCGGTTGGCATAGTTAATATGAATGTGTTTCGATGTTGGAGTTTGGTTCTCATCGGGTTGTCCCTGTTTGCATCGGGATGCACCAGCAGTGATCAACCCGAATTGGGACAAGTCACCGGTACGATTACTTTGGACGGCAAACCCCTAACAGGGGTGGCGGTCGTCTTCCAACCCGAGAACGGTCGCCCAGCTCGGGGAATGACGAATGCCGAAGGCAAATACGAATTGGTTTACATTCGACAAACCAAAGGGTCGAAAGTAGGTCCGAATCGTGTAGAGATCGCGCCGAGTGAAGAAGGTGAAGAGTCCGAGGAACCAGAAGTGGGCGATGGCGAAGCACAGACGGCTTCGAAGAAGTCGAAGTCCGGAAAGCCCGTCGTCCCCGCTCGCTACAACACAAAGAGCGAACTGAAGGTCGAAGTCGTGTCCGGTAAGAACACCTTCGACTTCCAACTCGAATCCAAGTAACAGATTTTAACCACGGACGACACGGTACACACGGAAAGGGAATGCCAAATGAAAGTGAACTTATTTCTGTGTGTTCAGTGTATTCCGTGGTTCCTCCCCTTTGCGTCTTAGCGCCTTGGCGAGAAACCTCTTCCGCCCCCATCGAATAGCAAACAAAAAGATGCACCAAACAAAAAGGGCTGCTCGGTCGAGCAGCCCTTTTTATTGATTTCGCAGACTATCTCTGCTCATTGCACGACCGCAATGCGATGGATTACTTCGCAGCCTTGATCTCGCCGCTGTCTTTGATCTCGATCTTGGATCGGGTGCTACCGCTACGGCTTCCCAAGGCTTCGATCGCCTTCACCACATCCATACCCTCGGTCACGCGTCCGAACACAACGTGCTTGCCATCGAGCCATTCGGTTTTGACGGTCGTGATGAAGAATTGGGAACCATTCGTGTTGGGGCCCGCATTGGCCATGCTCAACAAGCCAGGTGCGTCGTGCACGAACTTGAACGACTCATCCTTGAACTTCTCCCCGTAAATGCTTTCACCACCTGTTCCGTCGCCGCGGGTGAAGTCGCCACCTTGAAGCATGAAATCAGGAATCACTCGGTGGAAGAAGCTCCCTTTGTAGTGAAGATTCTTTCCTTCGCGGTTCTTTCCCTTCCCCTTTTCGCCCGTGCACAAAGCTCGGAAGTTTTCGGCGGTGCGAGGAACGTCTTCGCCAAAGAGACCGATGACAATTCGACCAGCATCCTTGCCATCGATCGCGATGTCAAAAAAGACGCTCGTGGTGATCTTTCCCTTGGACGGGGATTCTGCCGATGCACTGCTCATTGTTACCAATACCATCAATAGAGTTGCTAAAACCAGTCGCATGTTATTCAATCCGTTTCCTAATCTGAGTAACATCCCAAAACTTCCGAGCAAACTACCAAAGCTTTCGCAGATTGACAACCGCCGGCCACCCCCACGCCGTGGACCTGCCCAATCGCCGCCCCGAATCAGCCCTCAGCGGACCCGTCCGTCCAAGGCCGAATAGCAGCATTTCCGTCGTTTCTGGCGTTGGGCGGCGAGCACGATCGGGCAACCGATGGCTCGCCAACCGGGTTACGAGCCGGATCATGGAGCAAGGGGCTTGCCCAAGAGCTCCCGGAAGAAAAATTCCGACATCGTCCGATACTGGTGCTCGGATTGATCGGGATCGGTGATCCCGTGCCGGTTGCCCGGATAGATCATCAGATCGAATGTCTTGCCCCCCTTTTGTAAGGCTTGGGCCAATTGCATCGAATTGGCCATGTGGACATTGTCATCTATCTCTCCGTGCAAGATCATGAGCCGACCCTGCAAATGTTTGGCCGCTCCCACCGCGGAACTGGTCCGATACCCTTCAGGATTCAGCTGCGGAGTCGACATGTAACGCTCGGTATAGATCGAGTCGTAATTGTGCCAATCGGTGACAGGGGCTCCGGCCACTCCCGCCCGAAAGAGCTTCGAATGGGTCATGGCATAGGCGGTAAAGTAACCGCCGTAACTCCATCCCCACATTCCAATCCGCTCGGCATCCACCCACGATTGCCCCTGAAGCCACTTCACAGCATCCTCCAAGTCGCGCAGCTCCACTCGCCCCATGTCTTGGTAAATGGTCCAAGTATCCTGGTTCCCTCGCCCCAATGCGGAACGGTTGTCGCACAACAACACCGCGATCCCTTGTTCCGCCATCCATCGATGCCAAAGATCACTTCGGTGCGTCCAAGTGTTCTCAACCGTCGGCGCTTGCGGACCCCCGTAGACATGGATGAGCACCGGCATCTTCCCGGTCACTTTTCTCGCCTCCCAATCGGATGGCTTGTACAACAACGCTTGCATGGCGAATCCGTCGCGGGCAGGAATCGAAAAAAGTTCGGGATGCTTGGATCGCACATATTCCAACCGATCCTTTTTCACTCCTCCCAAATAGCGCAGCCGCTTCCCTTCTCGATCGCAAAGCCATAGCTCCCCTGGCGTATCGTTGTCGCTCCAAGTATCGAACCAAAAGTCGCCACGCGGATGAACGGATACCCGATGATTCCCTCCCGGTTCCCCGAGCTCGGTGATACTCTTGGTCGCCAAATCGATGGCGAGCAAATCGGTGTTGGCCAGCCCGCTGCGTCGAGCGGTGACCAATGCCCGATCCTCGCTTGCCCACAAGAGCTCACGAATATCCCAATCTCCCTCGGTCACAGGAAGCTTCTCACCACCCTGCATAACACGATACAGATGACGTCGACCGCTGGCTGAATCGCTAAGCCACAAGAAACTTCCATCCGGCAACCAACGAGGCTCCTCGATCACATCCACCCAAGCCGGCGACGATTCCTCCAGCCATTTACGGTTCTCGCTCTTATCGCAATCAAAGGACCACACGTGCAAGAAGGATTGGATCCGGTTTTGAATCTGATAAACCAACACATTCGGCGAGGAATGTGACCAGCCGACGCGAACAACGAGTCGGTCATCTTGGGCATAGTCCGACAACGGTACGTCTTGAATCGCTCCCGTCTCCAACGAGACCACATGCAGGGAGACGTGCGGATTGTTCTGACCCGCTTTGGGATACCGCATTCGCTCGAGGGACTGCGCGAATGGAATCGAGTTGTCGATAACAAAGGTAGGGACGGGACTCTCATCCAGCCGCAAAAAGGCTAATCGTTTCCCATCGGGGCTCCACCAATAGGCTTGGAACTTTCCTCGTCCATACACCTCCTCTTGATACACCCAATCCAGATAACCATTGAGTATTTCACCACCCCCATCGCGGGTGAGAGCACGTGTCTCGCCCGTTTCTCGATGCACGACACACAAGTTTCCGTTTTGGACATACGCCACATTTTTCCCATCGGGACTCAGCGTCGGGACCTTCTTTTCCCCATCTGGAGAACGGGTTAAGCGTTTGACGGAATCGGTTTCCGATGTGTAAAGATACAAGTCATTCTTTTGTTCGATCAGCGCATGGGAAAAAGTAGGATCGAAAACGGAAAAGTTGCGACGGTAGGACGCCGCCTTGCCATCTTGAAATGCATCCTCCTTTGCGAGGGCATCGGCTAGTTTGCTGGTTTTATCAAAGGGACTCATCGCGCCCGTTTTGCAATCGACCTCCCATACGCGATCCGCTTGCACGATCAAATAAGCGTCTCGGTCCGCAATCCATCGCGGAGCGGATGTTGCAGTCGGTGTATATGCCACTTTCTCCCCTCGCTTGAAGAGCTTCTCAAGGGTCAGTTTCTCGAACGCCATGTCGCGAGGTTGGCGATCGTTCTGCCCCAGCTTCGCGATCGGCTTGGACTTCCAATCGGCAGGCAGATCGTTGACTTTGCACACCGGATAAATTGTGTCGACGTTCAACGATGGGTCAAAGAAATTCCAAGCTGCCAACGAGTCATCTGCGTGCGGTTCCAACAAACATGTCGCCAAGACACCTAGCGGTTGATCCGTAGGCACCAACCATCCATTCTGCATGGAGATTTGAAATGATTCCTCCATCACTTCAAACCTCTTGATGGCATGCCCCTGGAACTCAGGCAGCTCGCGAATGGATCGAACGCGATAGCCGCTCACTTCTCGTTGCTCCGACGCACGTGGATCGACACTCTCCAGGAGTTCCACGCCATGTAACCGTAATCGTCCGGCCGCCCAAGCGTTGTCGAAGGGAACGAAATAGTACTTCGGTGCAGTCACATGCAATTTACCTTCACCGACATTCACCAGTTCAACGGAGTAGGTACTGGGAACTATCTCCTTCTTTCGGTTTCGATCGCGAGGAGACGGGAACGCTCCGCGCGGGGAGGGGAGCTCTTTCTTCGAAACCCCGTCATGGTGCGACGCATCCACCTCCGCATCTTGCTTCTCTTCAGACGTCGATGTATCGCCCCACGCATATCCCCGAACATCGACCTTGTCCGATGCGGCAACAATACGGCCTTGAATAGGAATCCGGTTGTCGTCCCAAGCAGGTGTCGCCAGCAAGCTTCGAATTTGCTCGCGGCGCAATCGCAATTGTTCGACACACGCATCGATAAATTGATAGGAGGCTTCGATCCTGCGCTGGTAACTCGCATACGAATAGGACTCCACGAGAATCCCGATTTTACTTCGCACTCCCATGTACTCGGTGCTGTAACGAAGTTCGTGTCCGAAGGACTCCCATCGCTTGTGGTCCGGCGAAAAATTGCCGTAGTAGAAGGTAGGTAGGCCCGCTGATTCCAGCTGCTTGGTCACCGTGGGAAGAAACTCGGCCCTAATCCAATTTTGCAACTTCGGATGCGCTGCAGGGTTGTGAGGAAGATCGTAGGTAAGATCGTATTGATGAAGGGATCCGTTGGTGGTGTGCGCGTCGAAGAGGACGTCGATATCCCAAGCATCGAGGGTTCGCACCAGGGATCGGACTTCCGGACTTTCCAATTTGACAAAGTCGCGATTGAGATCGAGCCCCATGGCATTCTCGCGTGTTCCCATTCCCCCGGTCGGCCCTTCTTGACCTGGGCGGTGCTGGGCTCCAACCCTTTCGTTTCCGTCGGCATTGAAGTTCGGCACAATGACAAAGACCATCGCTTCGAGCAACGCTCGTTTCTTCTGAGGGTTGGCCAACCAGTCTCGCGTAAGAGACAAGATCGCCTCTTTGCTATCGCATTCACCACTGTGTATGCCCCCCAAAATCAAAACCGTTAAGCGGGGATCGCTTTCAGGCAAAGGAAGCTGCAATTGCGGCTCTTTCGACAGGACAATCGCATCCAAAGAACGACGTTCCGTCGTCTCACCGATTGAACTTAACGTCGCTTCCGGATGGCGTTCCGAGAGCAGGGTCAGAAACTCGGCCACTTCCGGCCCGCTGGCCGTGGAGGTGTAGGCGGATTTCTCGGCAATTGTCGGTAGCGCCCCGCGCGCTATCGTAATTGGGTCGCTTTGCGCGATGCAGGGCAAGACGCTTGCAATCAACCAAATCAAGCAGCCGACCGTGTTGCACACCAGTAAACGCCACCTTGCGGGCCCAAGATCCACATTCATCTCGTTCGCCTTTGGGAAGGTACCAAATTGTTGCGATAGGACGACTGGCTATCGCCTTACGGACTGCTATCCTACTCACGAGGAGGCAATCGTCCCAGCTTCTATTTCCTTTCGTACAAGATCGTTGGCCAACGCCCGGCAGAAAGAACAACAAGGGTATTACGGCATGATCTCTTTCGAGTTCCGATCTCTGAGTTCCTCTCCATTCGTTTTTGGCTTGCACGCGACCCTAGCTCGGACGCTCGTCGCCGCAGCCTCTATCTTTTCTGTTTCACTCTTTTCTGTTTCACTGTGCCAAGCGGATACTCCTCCTCAACCGCTGACGGTCGCTACATGGAACTTGGAATGGTTTTTCGACGAGGATCTGAGCAACAATCGAAGTGACGTGGCAAAACAGCAATCGTCCCCTAGCCGCGAAGAATGGGAATGGAAGCAGAACATCGCAGCTAACGCGATCGCAAAAATGCAGCCGACGATCCTGGCGTTGCAGGAAATCGAGGACCGAAGCGTTCTGCAATCCCTCACGAAGGTACTGAAGGAGCGGCACAATCTCTCCTACCGAGTCGCTTTCATCGAAGGGTTTGATGGCGGGACCGAACAGGATGTTGGGATTCTATTCCAGTCAGGACTGGTGGAGTTCTCTCGCCGCGAGCAGACCAATGAGATGTTTCGATCCAATGAGTTTTACAATTTATCCAAACATCTCTTCGCCCGCTTTGAATGGCAGGTAGGCAATCGCACCGAAGCTCTTACACTGCTGGTACTCCATCTGCGAGCAACCGCCGATGCAGCGGATCTGCGAAAGCGTCAATGCAAACTCGCGCACGCTTGGGTTCGAGCTCGTGTGGCCGCAGGCGAAAATGTGTTGGTCCTAGGCGATCTCAATGTCGAAGAACGCGTCGGACAAATCCAGCCCGATGGCGATGGCATGCACATCATCCTGGGAAAACACACCCCCGACGAGAAAGATGATCTCATCGATCTACTTGAATACGCTCCCTCCGACAAGCGTCAGACGCATCTCATTTTGGAAAAGGAGTTTGATCGCATGGTCGCTTCCCCTTCCATGCTCAAAAAGGATGGAAACGGGATCCTATTCCAATCGATTCAAGTTCGAAGCGACCTGAATATCCGAGGGGAACAAGCAGACATGGACCACTGGGATACTCGGTATACAAAGGACCGCGCCGAACGGGATATCAGCGATCACCATCCGGTGATAGCCACTTTCGAGATTCGGTGATCACACTCTACGACGACAGACTATGAAGCCAACGCTAGGAGAGTTTGTCCGTCGGAGCATCGAGCTGGAGTGCACCGCTCCCAAACTTGGGAATGTCTACCCGGGTCACCCTTTCGAGGACATGAACCATGACACCTTTCTCGCGGCAGGAAGCGCGATCGGCCATCGTATCGATCGATTGTACTCGGACGGGGACGATAAGCAAAACGTTGCACCTGGGGACGCAGTTCTTCAGTGCACCCGAGCGATGCTCGAATCGGTGGATTGCAACACGAGCCTCGGTACCATTCTTCTTGTCGCACCGCTGATCAAATCTTTCGCTCGTACGTTGCATGCAGCCAACGCGCATGGCGTCTCCTCGGAGCATTGGCAGCGATTACTCGATGAAGACGTTCTGCAGAGGCTCAGCTCGGAGGATTCGCGGGATGTTTATGAAGCGATTCGACTCTGCAGTCCGGGCGGGTTGGGGGCCACGGCAGAAATGGATATCGCCTCCAGTCCCCCGGTTCGACTTCTGGACGCCATGGCTTTTGCGTCTAGCTACGATGACGTCGCACTGCAGTACGTCTCTCGATTTGAATTGTGTTTCGCGTTAGCTCATAGACTATCGATCCTATCTCCTGGGGGGGATTACGCAGGAACACTCGATGCAATTACCTTGCTTCAACTCGAACTCCTCGCCGCCCGTCCGGACAGCCTCATCGCCAGGAAGGGGGGCAAAGAGCTGGCCGAAGAAGTCCGAGTGAGGGCGGCGCACGTACTCCGTCTTTCCACCCGACCGTCTCCGGATTGGCGGGAAGCTTGGCAAGACCTGGACAGCTGGTTGCGATCTCTACGAAGCACAAAAGGGAAGCGACTTGCCAATCCAGGAACGCACGCCGATCTCATCGCCGCCGCCATTCTCATCCACCTGCTACTGCAACGAATCGAAGCGCATACGGCCCCATGAGCCTATGTGATTATGTGAGCCGGTTCCTCAGCCTAGCCTCCGTCTGTCCCTAGACTCGCTTCGAGAATTTTTACAAATACGTTGACTCGCTTGCACGCGATCACTACTATCAAACCAAATCTAACAAACCAAACGTGAGGCACAAATGGCTCGACCTGCAGCAAAAGAGTTAACCGAGCGGGAGCTAGAGATCATGCATATTTTTTGGGATAAGGGAGAGTTAACAGCGCCTCAGGTGAGAGATCATCTAGCATCGACGGGGCGGAACTTGGCCTACACGACAGTAGCTACACTGATCAAGATTCTTCATGAGAAAGATTTTCTCACACAAACGGGTGATCAACGTCCCTACTCTTTTAAACCATCACGCCCCTTTGAAGATGTCTCAAAGAGCATGGTTGGCGATCTATTAGAACGACTCTTTGGAGGTTCTCGCGAACAACTTGTTCTCCGATTGTTCGACAGCGGGAAACTGACTCGCAAAGAGCGCGAAGCATTAGAGAGGGTATTAAAGGAGAACAAATCATGATCATTGACTGGATTTCGACCTTCGGCCCACGATTGCTTTCGTGCGCGTCTCAAGTTGCCATTTTTGCGATCATTGTATCGCTACTTTGCATTCGGACTTGGACCCCTCAGGGACCAAATATTCCACTGATGGGGCTGCTCGCAATCTTAGTTCTAACCCTGGGAAAGTTCGTTGCCCTGCCCGGCTGGACAAACAATTCACTGGACTGGGTCGAACGCAAGGTTCTTGAAGGGAAAACCCTCGATTCGACATTGCAATCGCGTCCCGAGGGTAAGCGGTTCACAGCAAACGCAGGGAAGAATTTTGGGAGCAATCAACAGCAGATCTCTTTGGAAACCCTCAGTACTGAGGGTTGGAGGTCCTGGTTACCGAAAGGGATCGCGCCTGCGACCGAGACCATTCCAATCGCGACCTCCGGACCGAAACAAGTCGGTTCACCGAACAACTCCTTTTCATGGATCTGGTGGGCATATTCGATTCCTATCCTAGCAATACCAATTGGGCTATTTCGATTGATCGCCGGAGCCGTTAGCGTAAGAAAGTTCAAGCGGAACAGTACCGTAATCGATGATCCTCGATTGAGCCAATTGCTCGTTGAGCTACCCGACCATTCGAAACAGGGGATATTGTTCGAAACTCGCACTTCCCCCAGCGTGTTATCGCCTGCAACGACCGGAATCATCAAACAGGTCTTGTGGTTACCCATGGATTGGAGCGAATGGACCGACCTCGAATTGCGAGGGATTTTGGCACACGAAGTGACCCACATTCGAAACCGTGACCATCTGGCGCAACTCGCTGCACAAACTTGCTTAGCATTCCATTTCTACAATCCAATCATCCATTGGCTGGTGAATCGACTCCGCTTGGAACAAGAATGGGCCGCGGATCATTGGGCAGCCGAATCGTTGGGTGGAAGCAAAAACTATCTGTCCCTTTTAGCAGAACTTGCTTTGAAGCAGGAATCTCGTCCCAAATGTTTCACTGGATGGCCCGCAACTCAATTCCTGGGTGGGCGAACTTTATTGAGGAGAGTCAAGATGTTAAAGAGCACTAACGTTTCTTCAAGGTCGAACTATAGGGCTATACCCTATGTTGCATGCGTTCTCATCATACTGCTGCTTTTCGGTTTGCTTGGACTGAGACCAGCCGATTCCATCGCTGCACCTGTAGTGAAATCCATCGAGTCAAGCGAGACCGCTGCCACAGATGGAGAGCCCAAGAAAGAATTTGAATTGCGCTACGTCGGTGACCAAGGCAGTTTTTTAATTGCACTGCGGCCAAAGGATCTGCTCAAGAATCACTTACTAAGGGAAGCGTTCCATGCTTTCGAATCTCTCCCTATCGTCCAATCTTTAACAACTCAGTTGGGAATCGAGATTCAAACCGTCGAGCAAATTGTAATAGAAGGAACTATCGCGAAATCCGAATTGAAATGGATCTCCTTCTTCGCGCAATCGAGTTCCTCGTTCGAGTCGTTTGAGAAAATAGCAATCTCTCCGAACGGTAAAAGCAGCAAGCTGGGTGAGACGACCTTTTACGAAATGCCGCGTGGCTTTCTCGCATGGTTTCCGACTCGGAATTCCTTCGTCATTCGAGAAAAAGGTGTTGGGAACAGAATCGAAAACCTCATCGAAGGGCAACAGATTCCTTCCGCCATTACTCAGTCCGATGTTTGGAAACGGCTTAGCCAAGGCGATGCGTTATTCGTCGCAAACAAAAAACAATCCACGTTGCTAATGTTGGCGCTAAGACCGCAAGTTGCTCGCGGAAATGGAATGCTCGCCATGATTGCAACCATCATGCAGGAAGCAGACTTTTGGGGAATAGGTACCTCCGCCTCGACAGACGAATTGGTCTTGAACCTTCGCGTGTTAAGTTCAGACGAGGCAAATAGCCAAATTGCAAAAGAATCTCTCGAAGCCACGACTACACTCGCAAAAATTTTCGTTCGAGAGTTTCAACGTGTAACGAAAAGCGATGCAGGCTCCAGCCAAATGCTGGGGGCTGCCTCCGCTCCGTCAAGGGACCTTCAAAACGTGATCGCGAACGATCCCTCCGTAAACGATACGGTACGGCAGGCAGGTGAAATCGTATTAACCTCGCTGCAGTCTGCCAAGATCGGTAAAGAGGCGAACACGATTTTCGCTGAAACGACCATTCGGTGTGATGGGGTTTTGGCCAAGCGTTTGCCAAGTCTGCTAGTTGCTTCGAGAGAAGCAGCTTCCAGAAGCAACAGTAGCAACAACCTAAAACAAATCGCTCTCGGATTTTACAACTACGAGGGTTCCTTCCAAAAGTTCCCTCATTCCAAGCTGACCGCGACTAACAGCGTCTATCCCTATAGCTGGCGAGTTGCCATCCTTCCTTATATCGAACAACAAGAGCTTTACGACCTGTACAGATTCGACGAACCGTGGGATAGCGAAAACAACAAAAAGCTCCTCGCGAAAATGCCATCCCTGTTTCGACATCCTTCCCAACCCCTCGATTCGACCACGACCGACTATGTTGTTCTCGTTGGGGAAGCAACCATTTTCCAACCTAACAAACCAAGTAAGATTTCCGACATCTCCGATGGGACCTCTGCGACCCTTTTGGTCGTAGAGGCAAAGAGCAATATTCCGTGGACAAAGCCGGAAGACATTGCTTTCGATCCAACTGGCCCACTTCCGAAATTGGGTGGTTTCACGGACGCCGGATTCAACGCCGCACGAGCCGACGGATCCGTACTATTTGTGGAGAAATCAATCGACGAAGCAGCGCTCCGGGCAATGATCACTCCAAGTGGCGGCGAACGGATTCAACGTAAATAATCTTTCTTTGTAGTACGGAATAAATGCTAGTTTGCGAATCGCAATTGTTCACTTGAGCATCCACCACCACAACACGGAGGTGATTGCCCAAGCCATGGCGGAATCCGTTCAGGCTGAGGTGATCCCGCTGGGTGAGATTACCGACCACGACCTCACGCGATTCGATGTCCTCGGAATCGGATCGGGAGTCTTCTTTGGCAAACACCATCCACGGGTTTTGAGCTTTGCGAAAGAATGCTCCCACCTTCCGCACCGTTGCTTCGTTTTCTCAACGGCCGGTATCCGGTGGATGTATAAGCTCTGGCACCAGCCGCTGGTCCGCATCCTGGAAGAAAGAGGGTGCGAAGTGATCGGTCAGTTTTGCTCACCAGGTTGGGACACCGTCGGACCGCTCCAGTACATTGGAGGCATACACCGTGGCCGTCCCAATGCTCGCGACCTAGAAAAGGCCAGACTATTTGCGATAAGGTTGCTGGAGTCCCAACGGGTGCCAGCAGACCGCGAGCCCGCCACCTGATTTTTAGGACCTCTCCATGTCCACCCACCACCCTCTTTCTCTTCTCGTCTTCGGATCCCTAGAAAAATGTCTCGACGAGATCCAACGAAAGGGTTCGCTGATATCTCGTTCGACCTCGAATCTTGGTGAACCGATCCACGATCTGCGGGTCGATTGCCGCAAAGGTCTCGCAGCTCTGGACTTCTACAAACCCGTCATTCCCCAGAGTTGCCACGAACGACTGAGGTCCAAGCTCCGGAAATTCCTACGCAGAAGCAACTTAGGGCGAGATTTGGATGTGATCATCCAAGCCTTAAAAGAGGACGATTCGCAAGGAGCAGCCCAACTCCTTCGACGATTGAAAAAGGATCGAAAGCGGGAGTTTCGAGATGTTCAAAAGAAAGTAGGCAAACTCGAATTCGGTTCCATGAAAACAAAGCTACATTCCCAAATGCTAGCTCCATCCCTTGCCCCCACTCAGGCCGCCCCAGTGGCATCCGCCGCCGATTGGGCCAAGCAGGAATTCCAAAAGGTTGCCCTTCAGATTCTTAGCGATATCCACGTTGGTGAGTGGGACACGGAATCAGCGCACCAACTTCGGCTTCGCATCAAGAAACTCCGGTACAGCCTGGAACTGGCAACCTCCATCGCCGGCGAAATTTCCTTGTCGATGGACGAGTCGCTCCTGTCCCAAGTCCAAAGGATGTTGGGGGAAATCAACGACTTGGCCGTCCGAATACGAATGCTTCGCGGTTATCAATGCGGCAGGAAAAGGCGCAAAGACCAGGCATTTCTCGAGAAGCAGATCTCGGCCGACAATCAGGAACTAGACCGAAGTCTGCAACAATGGTCCGAATTCTGGACCCCCGAACGCCAATCCTGTTTCTACGGCGCCTTAGCGAAACGCACTTTTTGAATTTCATAGCGCCCCGTCGCGCTCAAATCCCCTCTCGCCTGGTAAGGGGCCCAGCGGCCGATCTTGAATAGCCCTTGGGTTTTCAACGTTTCCTTCACGGGCGGCAGATTTCTACCATCGATGCTCGCCTTGACCTCTACCCCGTCCGCATGAAGGAGCATTTTGTGGGTCACGAGATAGTTCCAAGGTATTTCCGTCGACGAAATTCCCTCCAATTTCCCGTTGGCTTGAGGGAGATGATCTAGCATCCCAAGCCGGCGGGTTCCAATCATTCGAAACAAAACGCCATTCCCATCGAGTGTGTCGCGGGTCAGCGGACCGAACAAGAGCGCGAATCCGTACAGATCCACACTGGATTTGTCATAGTGCACGTCGACTTCCACCAACAAAGGGGGCGAGAACCGAAATCGCGGGATGATGACGGAGGACGCATCGTCCATTTTCACGGCCCATTCCATCGATCCCTGCGAAGTCACCTTGAAATCCCCAATCGCAAGCCATCCCCGCGCGTCGCTTCCGAAGTCCAAAACCACTTCTCCTTGGGTCTCCCAATCCTCACGCCATTGGAAAACCTTCTGGCAAAGGCTCGCAATCTTCGCGAGTGGCGCCGAATCGAGCCTTTGCGGCGCGGTATTTAGTGTGTCGAGCTCCTTGCGAACGCGATCCAAGGGGTGGGAAATCCGGATTGCTTCCTCGAAAAAAAGCCCTCGCTGAAGCGTGAACCAATCCACTTCACTGCCAATGGGGCTGGTTGCTGCGCCACAAAAATCCTTTGCAAGCTCCAAATCAAACTCCACCCCCACTCCGTATGGGACCGAAAGGTCCTCCCCATGAGTGGTAAGAAGCCAGTGCAAGCCCTCGAACTCACCACAATCCCAGAGAAATCGAGCCAGAATACGGACCGAGTTGGGCGGAAGCATCCAGTGATCCGCTTTCCCAACGTCGCTTTGGAGATAATTCATCGTGGAATCGCAGATCGACTTTACCCGCTCCGAATCGAAAGTTGCTCCGAATCCTCGTTCCTCGGCCCATTCCTCCAAAACTTGCAAAGAAAAGAGTCCTAGGGTTGGGGATTTCGGAAACGCCTCATGCAATTGATCCGCGTAACGAAGCAAAGACGCCTCTCCACCTCCCCATTTGGTCTCCCGAGAGGACAAAAATGTCCCGTGGGCGGGGAGATACTCGGGATCGACCGACAGAACATACCGAAACCAGTGGTCCGGCGCGACGCCGGTACACCCTGCAGAGCGTTCCAACCTCATCAAGGCATCGACGACCGGGGCCAACTCGGCAGAATGTTGCAGCGTTTCCAAATAAAACCGGGTCGCAATCTCCGCCCAATTCCCAAACTGCTCCAAATCCTTCTCTTCGACCAAGTACGTATAGGAAGCTCCCCGGTATTTGAACGCAATCACTTCTGCAATTCGACCACGAAGAGCACTTCGGAACAATTCTGAGCACCTACCCTCTGTCTCGGAATCCAAACGATCAAGCAGAAAAAGTTGCGAATGGACGTTGTAGCTACTTACGAGTCGATGGAATCGCAAAAATAGAAACTCCTCCAGTTCAGGAGATGTATCAACCAACTTCGCGCAAGCTACGATCGCCTCGATCCCGTCCTCAATGTCCCGTCCTTGGAACTCCGACGCCATCCGCCCGTAGATGTTGGTACGGTTTGCCGCGAGCAAAATTCTTAGAACCGGGGAGCGATTGTCCTCTTTCCACCAACGCATACCATTCTCGCTCGCGCGCACCAATTCCTCGAACGACTTCGAAGTGCGCATTTGCAGATATGCAATAAACGGATCCTCGAGCGATTGCTTTGCCGCCGCTTCGACTTTCGAACGGGACGGAAAACTTGCCATCCAACTATCGGCTAGATACTCGATCCATTCCTGCTGGGACTTTCCTAATGACTCCGCGGCGGATGGATTGGCCCGATAAAAATCTTCGACCATCACCCTCGCAGCCGCTTGAAAGGGACCTCGACGGGCGGGATCATCTTTCGGAAGAAGTGGGATTTGATCCCCGCGCAGCAAGCTATCTGCAAAATGGGGGTTTTGTTGTGCGCGTTCCTCCAGCAAATCTACAGAGACGTCAATCACCCCCAATTTGGGAGCGTCCAAACTTTCCAATCGCTTCTTCAATAGCGAAGCCATTTCCTCTTTACTTTGGGCGTCGGCACCACGGTAAAGGATCACCTTTGGATCCGAATCAGGGGACGCGGCGAACTCCAACGGCGGAGCTGGGGGAGTTGACCATTTAAGAAACCCCCAACAAGCGAGCAATCCAACGATGAGAGATGCAATTCCAAACGACCGAACGGTTGATGTCGTATTGCTCTTGGGCATGGCGTTGCTATATCGACGGTGGAGAAAGAGCGAACAGAGCGTCCGTTCAATATAGCAAAGAGGGGAGAATAGGGGGTCTTGGAGGGAAAGAGCGAAATAGCAATAAAAAAACCCTCTGTGGACGAATCCACAAAGGGTTTTTTAAAATCCGGCAATACCTACTTTCGCACTGGTGGGCACTATCATCGGCTCGAAAAGCTTAACTACTGTGTTCGGGATGGGAACAGGTGATCCTTTTCGATATAGTCACCGGAAGGGAGCAACGAGGGTGGTAACCCGTCGTTGCCCATGTTGGATTGGTAAATGTTATCTGCGTCTAGGATAGTTATCGGATCGTGCACGGTTAAGTGCAAGATACCGATGGTCAAGCGTTCGTCCGTTAGTAATGGTTAGCTTAACAGGTTACCCTGCTTACACATCCATCCTATCAACCTGGTAGTCTACCAGGGGACTCTCGCTACAAGTAGCTACGAAACCTAGTCTTGGAGAGGGCTTCACGCTTAGATGCTTTCAGCGTTTATCCTTTCCGTAGTTAGCTATCCAGCCGTGCCACTAGCGTGACAACTGGTACACCAGAGCTACGTCCAACCAAATCCTCTCGTACTAAGGTTGATCCTCCTCAAGTTTCGTGCGCCCACGGTAGATAGGGACCGACCTGTCTCACGACGGTCTGAACCCAGCTCACGTACCGCTTTCATTGGCGAACAGCCAAACCCTTGGGAGCTTCTTCACCCCCAGGATGCGATGAGCCGACATCGAGGTGCCAAACCGCCACGCCGCTGTGGACGCTCGGTGGCGATAAGCCTGTTATCCCCAGAGTACCTTTTATCTGATGAGCGATAACCCTTCCATTCGGAATTACCGGATCACTAAGGCCTACTTTCGTACCTGTTCGACTTATTTGTCTCACAGTCAAGCACCCTTTTACCTTTACGCTCTTTGCCTGATTGCCGACCAGGCTGAGGGTACCATTGCGCTCCTCCGTTACTTTTTAGGAGGAGACCGCCCCAGTCAAACTGCCCAACTGACAATGTCCTAAGCCCAGATTCATGGGTCAAAGTTAGAATTAAAGCATATCCAGGCTGGTATCTCAACGATGGCTCCCTGAGAACTTGCGTCCCCAGTTCAAAGCCTCCCAGCTATTCTGCACAGAACATACCTCAACCCAATATCAGCCTACAGTGAAGGTTCATGGGGTCTTTCCGTCTAGCCGCGGGTATGTGGCATCTTCACCACAACTACAATTTCACCGGGTCGGTGGTTGAGACAGTGCAGCAGTCGTTACGCCTTTCATGCAGGTCGGAACTTACCCGACAAGGAACTTCGCTACCTTAGGACCCTCATAGTTAGGGCCGCCGTTTACTGGGGCTTCGGTCGCGAGCTTCGCTTTCGCTAACCCTCTTCCTTAACCTACCAGCACCGGGCAGGCGTCAGACTCTATACCTCCTCTTACGAGTTCGCAGAGTCCTGTGTTTTTGATAAACAGTCGCTGCTGCCGATTTTCTGTGGCCTACTTTCGTAGGCGCCCCTTATCGCGAACTTACGGAGCCATTTTGCAGAGTTCCTTAACCACCGTTCTCCCGAGCGCCTTAGAATACTCTTCTCACCTACCTGTGTCAGTTTTAGTACGGTCGACCTTGCTTTAACGTTTAGAAGCTTTTCTTGGATATCCTGCCACACACTTCGGGATCTTAAGTGCCCTCGTGATCCTGTCTTGGCTTGTGCCCGGCGGATTTGCCAACCGGACGCCTCATCAGGACCAACAGACATTTCTAGTCGTACTGCTGTATTTTCGGATACCGTCCCTCCATCACTTCACAAGGCCGGCGACGGAATATTAACCGTCCATCCATCGTCTACGCCTTTCGGCCTCGACTAAGGTACCGGCTAACCCTGGGCGGATTTACCTTGCCCAGGAAACCTTAGGTGTTCGGCGAACAGGATTCTCACCTGTTTAATCGTTACTCATTCCGGCATAATCACCTGATGGGGCCGACAACGCTCCTTACGGTACGTCTTGTATCTCCCCATCAGCGCTCTCCTACCGATCCTTACGGATCCCGCAGCTTCGGTGTTCTATTTACTCCCGTTCATTATCGACGCAGAACCTCTCGACCAGTAAGCTGTTACGCACTTTTTAAATGGTGGCTGCTTCTAAGCCAACATCCTGGCTGTCACAGAGATTCAACTTTCTTAGTGACTGAATAGAACTTCGGGACCTTAGCTGACGATCTGGGTTGTTTCCCTCTTGACCATGGAGCTTATCCCCCACAGACTGACTCCCGAGATAGTTACAACGGTATTCGGAGTTTGGTTCGGCGAGGTACCCAAGGAAGGGCCCCCGTCCGATTCAGTCTCTCTACCCCCGCTGCATAGTGGCTCGAGGCTATCCCTCAAAATATTTCGGAGAGAACGAGCTATCTCTGCGTTTGATTAGACTTTCACTCCTCCCCACAGATCATCCCATCGGTTTTCAACCCAAATGAGTTCGGTCCTCCACGCAGTTTAACCCACGCTTCAACCTGTCCATGGGTAGATCACGCAGTTTCGCGCCTAGCGCCCGCAACTTAGTCGCCCTATTCAGACTCGGTTTCCCTCTGGCTTCGGCCCGTAGAGCCTTAACCTGCTGCAAACGCTAACTCGCCGGATCATTTTGCAAAAGGCACGCCGTCACACTTTTAATAGTGCTCCGACCGCTTGTAAGCACACGGTTTCAGGTTCACTATCCTCCCCTAACAGGGGTTCTTCTCACCTTTCCATCGCTGTACTGAGTTCACTATCGGTCATTGAGGAGTATTTAGCCTTACGGGATGGTCCCCGCAGATTCAGACCAGGTTTCACGTGACTGGCCCTACTCAGGTACCACTCGGGAGGCGCTCAACTTTCGCTTACTGGACTGTCACCATCTATGGTGTGCCGTTCCTGGACACTTCAGCTAGTTGTCGCTTTGTAACTCCCATGTGAGTGGCCCTACAACCCCGAAGAGGAAACCTCCTCGGTTTGGGCTCTTCCGCTTTCGCTCGCCGCTACTAACGGAATCGATTTTTCTTTCTTTTCCACCAGGTACTAAGATGTTTCAATTCCCTGGGTTGGCCGCGTACACCTATGAATTCAGTGTACGCTAATTCGGGTATCTCGGGATCAACGCCTATTTGTCGACTCACCCAAGCTTTTCGCAGACTTTCACGCCCTTCATCGCCTCTCAATACCAAGACATCCCCCGTGCGCCCTTAGTAACTTGACCATCGGAATCTCGAACTCAACTCAACCCAACATCATTGTTCATTCACCGCTTTCGCAGCCAACAACCAACAACACTGCACCGAGCCGCTCGATCCGATCATCCAACCAGTTATCGCGATTCACATCGCAACACCGGTTCGCCTATCCTTTTTTGCGCTCGTTCAAAACGGTTCATTAAAGCTCAACTGAATAATCAGCAAGCGTTCTTCTCAGAACCGGTTTAAACATATCATTCGTGCTCTCGTCCTTAACCGGAAAAATCAAGGACTCAGCACGATTTCAGATGCCATCTACCAATCCAACCAAATTGCCAAAGATCAGTTTCGCTCGCGACTTCCGTCACTTGCGAGGGGTCACCATCTTACTGAGGTCACTGACTCGCGTCAAGTGGTTTTGTAAGATTTTTTTGACCGTCTCGACTTTCGCATTTCTTTCGGCGACTTGCGTCGCGTCCGATTTGCGTCGGTCGAGGAGGCGAGAATCATCCAGATTTCTTTGTCGGCCGCAAGGCCTTTTTTGAAATTGTTTTGGATGATTTTCGAGTGGAGGTGAAGGGACTTGAACCCATGACCCTCTGCTTGCAAAGCAGATGCTCTCCCAACTGAGCTACACCCCCGAACTAACCAGTGCGCACGCGTGGATTCGAACCACGGACCTCGTCGTTATCAGCGACGCGCTCTAACCAACTGAGCTACGTGCGCGAATCCAACTAGCGGGTTCCTGGCCGGAACCAGGAGCGAGAATCCTATCGATCTCTTCGCTCCTGTCAACGCGGTTTTTCCAAAAACCACGTCGACCCGCTTTTTCAAGGTCTGCCGTGCATCCTTGCGGAGACCAGTTTATCGTTCCTTCTCAGTCCATTCTTGAGCCGTCTGCTCCAGAATTCCCAAGATTCCCAAGAATCACGAATCGACCAACGGCTTCTTCTTCTCGGTAATAACCTTGCTCTGAGGTGCTTGCTCCGCATTCATCGCGATATAGCTCTGCCACTCCGCAGGTACATTGTCCTCGTGGAAGATCGCTTCTACCGGGCACTCGGCGACGCACGCCTCGCAGTCGATGCACTCATCCGGATGGATATAGAGCATCTTCTCCCCTTCATAGAAACACTCCACGGGGCAGACCACCACGCAGTCTGTGTATCGGCAGCCAACGCATGGTTGGGTTACAACGTGCGTCATTTCCATTCCCTCTTTCTTTGTGCGAAACCTATCGAAAAGATTGTCGGGCAAGCCCAAATCAATCTGGTTTTTCCAAGCCGGAACAAACGCGACTCGCATCGTAGGGGCGAGGAAACCAGGTGTCAAGAAACTTGAATCTGCTTGCTGTCGTCCATCTCGCTACCTAATATTGAGTAAATCCCGCTGCAACCGAATCGCTCCCGGCGACTCGAATTCGTTCGCCCCTTTTCCCAGCAATGCCGTGGCACTCTCCAATCTCGATCGCGAACTGCTCGACAAGTGCCTCGCTAAGGACACCGCTGCCTGGCAAGAGTTCACGGACCGCTTCCTCGCCTTGATCGTCCACGTCGTCAACCACACTGCAGCCTCACGAAATATCCAAATCACCACCGAATCTCGGGATGATCTGGTCGCCGAAGTCTTCCTCTCCTGGATCGAAAAGGACTTCGCAGCACTCCGACGATTCCGCGGCCGAAGCTCCTTAGCTACCTACCTCACCGTCATCGCTCGACGCGTTATCGTTCGCAGACTCTCCCAACTAAGAATCCCCAACTCCCACACCAGCCTCCTGTTCGACGTACCAGGATCCGCACCCGCCCCGCATCTCCACAATTCGCTCGACTTCCAATCCGCACTCGCCAAACTCTCTCCCAACGAGGCGACAGCGCTGAAAATGTTCCACCTGGAAGGCTGCACCTACCAAGAAATCGGATCCCGAATCGGGATGCCCGAAAACAGCGTCGGGCCGCTCCTATCCCGCGCTCGGGACAAAATGAAAAGCTTGGTGTAACAACCCGTCCCACTCGCGGTAAAGTAGTCCCGCTATCGAAGGCCGGCTACCGAACACTCGCAACGGTCGGCTCGCAAACGGCAAGGTCCGAGCGCAAGTGGGCGCGCTGGATGCTCAAACAGATCTCCACCAAATCCTGCACCAGCGGCGCGAGGGATCCCCAATCCGCAACCGCCTTCCGCTCCAAATCCCCTTGAAGCTCCTCGATGATCCTACCAATCCAAGGCATCTCGATCTTCCGCGCCAACGTCTGCAAACTCTCCAACCGAGGCTTGAGCCCCATCAAATTCCCCGACTCAAAACAATGAATCACCCGCTCCAACTGATACCCCACCATCAACGCGCTGTCGAGCATCGCCACGTCTCCCATTCCAGATACAGGTCGCCATCCATAAGGCGAATCGGCAAACCGCTCGACCCACTCGCTATCGAAACGACTCCCTACCTCCTGTCTCAACCACGCAATGGCCTCTTCATGCGACAAAGGTGACTCAGAAAGCTCGGAAGTAGCGATGTCGTAGGCATTCGCAATCGCAAGGATCTTCGCTCCCGCGACCACAGCGATGTCCTCCAAAGCGTCCATCTCTCGGACCGATGCGTTTTGGTGCGTAACGATCCCCAAAAGCACCTGACTCTGGAACGCGGATCGGAGAATCTGAACCCCCTTCGCCACGCGGTCAGGACTGACATGCTCGTCCGAATGCTCCGCGTCCTGATGGGTCGCCAAACAGCCGATGTCATGCAACATCCCAGCGATTTCCAACGTATAGAGCTGCCCGACCGGCAGTACCCCTCGGGCCATCGTCACGCAAATCTCGGCCACGCGATGCGAGTGCGCTGCTATCACCGGCGACTTCGCAATCAACGCGGAGTTCAACGTAACGACAGCATGGTAGGAAACAGGTTGCTCCTCCACGTCGGTCGACGCCAATTTGGCCGCCTTCTTTCGCTCTTCTTCCTTCGACTGCTCCTCCAATTCTGGACTCCAGACTCGATACCCATTTCGCCCCCCATGCTTGGCCGCATAAAGCCCCTGGTCCGCCTGCTCGATCTGGGCCTCGATCGTCGGTGCCCCATGGAGGCTGCTCGATACCCCAAGACTCGCGGTCACTCGATAGGGATTCGCAAGCTCGGTGGCGATTCCTCCACGAATCTCCTCCGCCAATGCAGCCCCTTCCTCCAAAGTCGCTTGAGAAAGGACCACACAGAACTCCTCCCCGCCGAACCGTCCTAAAACCGCCCGACCTTCGACAATCCGCGAAACAGTCTTCACGACTTCCTTCAAAACCGCATCCCCTGCGGAGTGGCCATGTTGGTCGTTCAACTTTTTGAAATGGTCGATGTCCATCATGATGGTCACCAACCCCCGATCCCCCTGATTCCTTGCCCCCCACAGCTTGTCGATCTTCTCCAGCAACGCGCGGCGATTCAATGCTCCTGTTAGCCCGTCGCGTGTGGCCAACTCATGCAGCACCTCGTTCTGCCTGCGAATTTGCTCCTTCGATGTTTCCAAATCGCTCAACACTGTCAACAAATGTCGCCGTTGCACTTCCATCAACGTGATGTCTTCGAAACTAACCAATGCACCGGAGATATTCTCTTGAGCATCGAATACCGGAGTGGCATTCACCATGAAGGTCCTCGGTTCATCACCGGACTTCAAGTGGATCTTCACACCAGCCTTTTGCGACTTCTCACGAATGACATACTCCCATGGCCAATCTTCTTCCGAAGCCTCGCGCGACCACCCCAGCTGATTGAGCCGCTGACGGGTCAGTTCATCTATCGATTGCGAAACGTACTTGGCAAACGAGTCATTGACCAAAAGGATCTTCCCTTCGGCATCGAGAATCACCACCCCACCGACGATGGTGTCCAATGTATTCCGCACGCGTTTCGGCACCGCGCTCTTCGGATCGAGCACACTCAGCGCCTTGTTTAGAAACAAAGAGAAACTTCCGAAGTTCAACGCAAAGCCAATCGCTGCTACCACCAACCACCGAGCAAGCATGGCCACCATATCGGGGGCTGCCGGTTGAAACGCTATTTCCAATTCGGCAAAAACCGAATTCCCACGCATCAGGGGTATGCGCACTTGATCCAACGTCGAGGGGGACTCGATCGGGAGTGTCCAATACTGCTCGTGCCCAGGGCTGGCATAGAGCACCAACCCATCATGACGCAGAATCCGAAGGCTTCGCAAGTCCTCAATTTTACGCAGCAAGTCTCGGCACCCCATCTGCAACTTGATGCTGTCGACGTTATTGAGCTGGGTCGAGCAAGCCGTCGCAACCAACCGACTTTTCTCCACCCGCTCCTTCTGCAACTCGATCGTCTCGTCTTGAAAAAGTCCCGTCAACTGCCCAGCCACCATCGGTCCAAACGACATCGTCGCGAGGATGATCGCCATCTTGTAGGTGATCTTTAACCTTGGCATGGGAGATGAAACTTGGGGGGGTGCGACGGAAAACACGCGTGCTCGGATTTCCACCGCATAATCTGCAGAAGAAACCTCCCAACTGTTGAACAATTTAGAAGTCGCGCCCCGATAACCGCTCAAATTGCAATCAATTGCGGCTTATCGTCGTGAGAATAAAACGACCGTAACGATTTTGACGATCGCGGGAAACAGCCGCCCCCTCCCGCTCCAGCGGAAGCGTACGCTTTGACAACTGGGCAGGATGTTCCGCCTGGGAAAACCTTGCACTCCTTGCCTCGCAATCAACCGATTCATCAGGAATAAGCCGCACTCCGCGCGGTTTGTTTTGAGGGAAGCGGTTAACCGAACGATAACGTGGAATGCGGGCCAGGAAGGACCGTAACACGATCAAAGGAGTGTCGAGTGTTTTTGCGGGGCAGGGTGACTCAAGGAGCCGTAGGGTGGGCGTTTATCGCGTCCGTATCGCTCTGCGCCCTGATGTCGCGGCCCCTCCAAGCATGGCAACCACCCTCCCCCCCTGCTTTCCACCGAGACGTCTCCAGCGAGGATTTCGAACGCTTTCTCCAATCCAATCCCCGGAATCTCGCTCCAAACCTCCCCGTCGCCGTTGCCGCCACCGCGATACCTACGGCTCCCTCCCCGGCCCCACAGCCGATCCGACTCTCTCCGCCGCTTCCTCTCCCGCAGCCTGATGTCCGGCCTCCGCTATCCCGACAACCCGCAGTCGAAGCCTATATGCCGGACGAAAAGGACCAGATACCTTTCCAGCCTTGGGGAGGAGCCTGGTGGGAATCCCCCACCAGCGGTGCCCAACGCCCCCTGCTGACCTCACGCCAGGATCGCATTTGTTACGTGGAATTGGACCAACTCGTCTGGCTTTCGACCCAGTACTCCAAACGCCTGCAGAGCATCCTGAAAGTACCTCGCATCCAGCGGACGGAAATCGATGTCGCTCGCGGCGACTTCGACCCCCGCAGCTTCGCGCAATCGACATTCCACGACACCTCGGACCCAGTTGGCAATACCCTCACCACGGGCGGCCCACGCCGACTCAACGACTATTTCTGGGAAAACGCAGCCGGTATTCGCGATCGCAATTCGTTCGGTGGCAAGACGGAGTTCAGCCAATCCTTCAACGCGCGGGATAGCAATTCCCTTTTCTTTCTGCCGAAAAACCAAGTCGACTCGAAACTGACCCTCAATTACACCCAACCTTTAATGCGTGGGTCCGGAGTCTTCTACAATACCTCCACCGTCGTCATCAACGAAACCAAGACGGCAGGGTCTATCGCGGTCGCTAACCGGGAATTGCAAGACCAGACGATTCGTATCCACTCGATCTATTGGGAACTTGTCCTCGCCCGATTTCAAATGGTCCAAGCCATCAATGCGAGGTCCCGCTTTGAAGATTTGAAGACCCGGTTGCAATACCGAGAAGGCCGGGACTTGCTCGCCATGTATCTGCTTCGTGCCGACAAGACCATTGCCGAACAAGACGCGTTGATCGCCGAACTCAAAGCCAAAATACGTGGCTTCCAAGCGGAACTCGCCGTCATGGTAGGGGCACCCGACATCCAACGGACCGTTTGCGATGAACTGATCCCGATGACCCTGCCCGTCGCATCCCTCCCCCCGATCGATTCGTTCGAGGACGAATACTACAACGCGATTATGTACCGTGGGGATGTCCAAGCGATTCGACACGAAATTGCGATCGCCTCGATCCAAAAACAAATGGCCTACCAAGAACTGAAACCTACCCTGGATCTGGTCTTGGAAGGCTACGTGCGCGGACTGGAAGGGGACAAACAACTCATGCAGTCCTTCCTCAGACAGTTCGATACCGGCGCGCCGAGCTACGCGGGAGGATTCGTTTATCAGAACCCGCTCCATAACCGAACCGCGCGAGCGAACCAACTCGGTAAATCGCTCGCGCTCGAAAAACTCGTGTGCGATTTCGAATACAAACTCATGGAAGCAGGAGCGCAAGTTTACCGATCGGTGGAACGGACCAAGGGGACTTATCTCTCTATCTTCGCAGCGCTGCGAGCCGCCGAAGCCGCTGCCGCAGAAGTGGAAGCGTACGATTCCCGACTGGAAGACTACTTCTCGGAAAACGGGTCTACCAGCTCGATCCTCAACGAATTGATCGATGCCGAAATGCGGTTGGTCGCCGCGGAACGCGAACTCGCCACCCGACAGGTTGAGCACATGCAGGCCTTGATCCAAGTCAAATACGAATCGGGTACCCTGATGACCCTGACCACCGAAAACTCCCCGCCAGAAGACATTCCACTCCGCTAACCGTTTTTCATTTGCTTTCCTGTTCCCTACAATGCCCAGTCGGCGACGCCGCGACCATCACCGATGGCGAGTCGTCACGTCTTCTCTTCCACTCCGTAGGCAGACCGAATGCTCCAGCGCAAATACATCTTTCCCAATGTGATCGAACTGAACGTCCAAGCGGGACATTTGATCGGATGCAACGTCTACCTTATTCACGACTCGGAAGAGTGGGCTCTGATCGACGTCGGATACGAAGACGATGTCGATGAGATCGTTGAGCTCATTCGAAATTTGGACTTCGGCCTCTCGAAATGCAAAACCCTGATCGCCACGCACGCTGACGTCGATCACTGCCAAGGGCTCGCGAAACTCAAACAAATTCTCAAGACCACCGTCACGGCCCACCCGAAAGCCGCTAGCTTGCTCGAGGCCGGAGACCGGCTCAAGACGTTTGCCGAAATCGAAGCGCAAGGTATCCATGAGGAGATGCCTGCTGTCACGGTAGAGAACCATGTGAACGATGGGGATATCATCACCATCGGAAACCTTTCGCTCGAAGTTTGGTCAACTCCCGGTCACGCAGACAGTCAGCTCGCCTTTCGCCTTGGAAACCTCCTGCTGAGCGGGGACAATATCTATCGGGATGGGGGAGTGGGGGCGATCGACGCACACCACGGTAGCGATATTCCCGACTTCATCGCATCCCTGAAACGCATCCGAGAGGCGGACGTCGAGTGGCTTCTTCCCAGCCATGGACCTTACTTTCGCAAGGATCCGAAAATGATCGATCAAGTCATCGCGAGGCTGAACAGCTATCTGCACCTCTCCGATTTCGGAACTTGTGCCATCGGCTGGCCATTGATCGATCAATGGGAACAAGAAATCGCAGAAGGAAAGCTTCCTTCGTAATCGGATCAGACTGTAATCGGATCATGACGGAACCCACGGCCGCTCCTCCGCAACCTTCCCCACAACTTCCCTCTGGGCGCACGCCGCTGCTCGATCGGCAGACGACTCGTGTGATTGTATTCGTCACGCTGTTCGGAGTTACTGGGTTCCTCGGCCTGCCACTCCTATGGTTCAGCCGCGCATTCTCCCGGCGTGAGAAAATAGTTTGGTCGGTGATCAACACGCTCTATACGCTCGCCTTGATCGGAATCACCGCGGCGATCTGCTGGTGGTCCTATCTTCAGTTCAAAGCGATTTGGTAGCCAAACATGAAACAGCCCAACCCACGACCCCTGTCACCTCCGATCCAACTCTCCGGCGTCTGGGAAATGGATTCTATCGAACAAGCCGATGGGATTCTCGGAGGCACCACAGAAGGCTTCGTCTATCGCCGCGACGGCCACCCCAACGCCACAGACCTCGCCCACCAGCTGGCAGCGCTCCATCGCTTCGAACACGGAATAGTGACCGCGCAAGGGATGAGCGCACTGGCAGCAGCCTGCTTGTCCCTCTTGAAACCGCGCGACACGGTGATCCTCGCTCAACCCTTATACGGCAAGACCTCCTACCTGGTCAAAGAAGAGCTCCACCGGTGGGGTATCAAGTGGATCGATATCGATGCGACCGATCTCAACGCTTGGGATACAGCCTTGGCCCAACGACCGCAACTTGCCATCGTCGAGACCATCACCAACCCACGGATGAGCGTCCCGGATCTCCAAGCCATTTGCGATCGGGCCCACGGAGCCAACCCCGACCCCTGCATCGTTCTCGTCGACAACACCTTCGCGACCCCCGCTCTTTGTCAACCGAGTCGCTTCGGAGCCGATCTCGTAATGGAAAGCTTGAGCAAATTCGCGTGCGGGCATGGCGATGCCATGCTCGGCTTCCTGGGCGGCAACTCGGAGGTGTGGGGCCGCATACGAAGCACGGTCAGCGCCTACGGACTGGCTAGCAGTCCGCTCGATTGCTGGCTGACTCAGCGAGGCCTAGCGACCCTCGATGTCCGCATGGAACGAGCTGCCGCAACCGCCCAAATCCTCGCGGAACGCTTCGCGAACCACGCTTCCTTAAGATTTCTCGACTATCCGGGCCTTCCCACCGACAAAAGCAATCACGTCGCCCGCGCCCAATTTGGCCAACGCTTCGGAAACATGATGACTCTGCACCTTCACGGAGGCATAGACGCTGCGAATCGATTTATTGCACGCACCCAGAACGCGATCCCCTTTTGCCCTTCCCTCGGTGACACACGAACCACGTTGAGCCACCCCGCATCCACGAGCCACCGCTCCTATGCGACGGATGCGTTGCAACGACTCGGGATCGACGGCGGAACGCTTCGCTTCTCTATCGGTTTAGAACAACCGGATGCACTGACCCTCGCTATCGAAAAAGGTCTTGCTTAGTCGCTCATTCCCAAACGATGGTATCGCCCGGGAAGATCGGACCATCGATGCACGTTCGCTTGTAATCCCATTCGCCATCCTCTTGCCGGACCTTGGCAACGCATGTGAAACAAATGCCGATGCCGCATGCCATCGGTGTTTCCAAAGAGACTTCACATGGAACGCTGTAGCGAGCAGCGATCTGGCTCACGGCGCGCATCATCGGTTCCGGCCCGCAACAAACAATTCGCTTGCTACTGCTGGGATTCTCCTCCAACAAGGGGACCAGCACGTCGGTCACCCTTCCTGAAACTCCGATCGAACCATCTTCGGTCGCGATGTGGACATCGCTGCAGGCCGATTGAAATTCGGGAAGCCCTGCCAAATACTCGCGATTCCTAGCTCCATAGCAAAGCGAAACTCGCTTCGCGTAGGCTTCGGTGCAAGAATCTGTTCCGAATGCTCGTTTTCCGAGAGCGGCGAGAGCCGTTGTTAGCATGGGAGTTTGTCCGACTCCTCCCGCAACGAGGATCAAATGCTCGACAGGGGACGTTGAGAAGTGATTGCCCAAGGGCCCCCAAATCTCCACTTGATCACCCGCAACACACTGCGAAAGGGCGCGCGTGAATTTACCTTTCACGATATAGACCACGCTGATCGCCTCCGGCTTCCCATCGGCGCCATCATGGACATCGTAGAGTGCAAACGCTCGACCGATCAAAGGATCGTTTGCCCCGGCGATGCGCACCATAAAGAATTGTCCGGGCAAGGTCCTGCGGGCAAACGCAGGAATCGCGACCGTCAATTGCCAAGTATCTTTCGCAATCACCCGATGCCGACAGATCTGGGTCGACACGAACTCGAATCGAGGTGAGCAAACTCCCGTGGTACTGGCCGGGGCCAGGGTTGTGCTATTCATAAATCCATTAAGGACGAGGATGAAGTTTCAAAAAGTAGTATCACCAATCAGTGCACCTATCAGTCGAACGACTGGCACCAACTATTGATTTGAGTTGCGACCCATCGACAATGCTTTTCGTCGGTGAGCAAGTGATTGCAGTTGGGTAAGGTTATCAGCGATCGAGGCCCCTCCGGCCGAGTCCTTGCATTGGCGAAATCGCAATTCCATAACGCGTGCTCGTACGCAACCGTCTCATCCGTCGGAGAGTGCAATGCCAACATCGGCTTTCTCAGCGCCGCAACACTCGCAGGAAGATCAAAACTGCGGAAATCTTCGAGCATCTGCCGCTCAACCGGATAGGTAAATCCTCCAATCGTGACTTCCCCTCGCCCCTCTAGCACGATGGATGGATCCATCGACTCCAAGAGGGAAGCCAAATGGTGGGTATCGCTCGGGGTAGCCAATGCGATCACGCCGATCACGGACTCAATCGATTGAGTCATGGCCAAACTCGCAGCCCCGCCGAAACTATGCCCCATCAGAAAATCCGCCCCGTCGTACTCCTGTTCTAAGAACTCCGCGGCGGCCTGCAAATCCACACAATTGGTGCTGAAATTCGACTTGGCGAATTCTCCCTGGCTCCCTCCGAGCCCTCGAAAATCGTATCGCAAGACGATCCAACCGAGATTCGCTAACTCGCGAGAGATTCGAACGATCGCTTTGAGATCTTTGCTGCATGTAAAACAATGCGAGAAAAGTATCGTCCCTAGCCGCTCCGCATCGGGTACCTCCAGGATGCCGGTCAATTCCAAACCATCCGAGGTCGGAATGACGACCCTCTGCGAATGTCTAGCCATGTCGTATCCTCCTCGTTACCGTACGCGTCGCATCGAAATCGTTCCCGTATCCTTGGCCGCTGCAAAGGATCCGTACAAGCCATTTCCTAACACCATCGAGTCCATGCGGTAACTGCCAAGCATCGGCCCCAGCGGTTTGTTGGCCATCAACCGCACATTCCCCGCCGCATCCATCCTGGGTTGCATGGAAACTTTGTACGTAAAAGGAATCACCACAAAGAATCGACCGCTGAAGCGAGCATCGTATCCGCCTTGCCCGTTGGCCCGAATCGTCGCCCGCATTGGTCCTTGATGACCCGTCGACTGACTTTTCCACTGACCCTTCCAAGTTCCCACTGGACTACCCGCCCAAGCGACCGAGTTCATCGCACCCGCGAGCAACGCTCCGAACACGCATACCATCCACAGGTTCTTCATCGAAAACATCTCCAAACGCCCCAACTCATGCAGGAAATACGAACAAGTTCTCATGCCAGGGATGCGACTCATTCGCACTACTTCCCAGGCTCGTACATCTTCGCCAAATCATCCAGCGGCACGATCCAAACATTTCGATACTCGGTGGGGCTGTTGTGATCTTGCAGAAACACAGGCCCCACTTGAGTCTCTTTTAACTTAGGTGCAATAACTTGTAAATAAGGAGTCGTGCCGAAGCGAAAGGGATGGAATACGGAGCGGGGCTCTTCGAACGGTGTGTTCTCTTGAACCTTCGAACCGTTCAACCAAGCTGTGATACGGCCCGGTTCCGTGATGACCCCCGATTCGTTTCGCCGTGGGGCGCGATAACGGATGTCATAGACCTGCCATTCTCCAGCAGGTTTCGCAGCGTTCACCAGGGGTTTTGCAAACCCGTAGATCGAGCCTTCGTCCTGCTGCGAAAGCTTGTCCTCCGGTCTTCCATGACTGTCGAGGATCTGGAGCTCGTAGTGGCCATGGATGTAGATACCGCTGTTCCCCTCTCCTTGGGGGCTCACTTTGAATTCGACGTGAATGTCGGCATCACGGAAGTGCCACTTGGAAACGATATGGTTCTGGTTCTTACCCTTGGTCGAGGTCAAAACCCCGTTTTGAAATGGCCAATTGATGGGGCTGCCATCCATCGCGAGAAACGCATGCTCCTTTTCTCCCACCAGCACGATCGCCTTCTCGGGTGGAGCGACAGGGATTTTGGATTGGTCCGGCTTAAACTCGTCTCCCCAAGCTCGCCCGATGCAATTACTCCAGCTCGCTGTGAAAACACAAGCCAACGATGCGACGAGGCAGAACGAACCGAATGCGGAAGAAACGCGGCTAGGACGGAAAGGATTGCGCATGATGAAAATGGAAGGAGCTTCTGTGAAAACAGGGAGATGTTATCGAGCCATGGAGCCAGGGGCGGGAACCGTATTGTACTCCACCCCTATCTCCCTTGGGAAACTCGCAGCCGTGGCGAGCTAGGAAAGGCCCCGATGAGCGCGATCTCGCCATGTCTCGGCAATTCCTCCACAGGACGCACTCCGAGCTTGGCGATCCCTCCCTTAGCGATCCCTTCGCATGGGGATCTCGGCTGGAAGGGACGAGCGTTTCCGATACACTTTTCCCAACCCATTCCCAGAACATCTTGAGGACAGAAGATTCCATGGCCGCCAAAACAGCGATTACCCCAACCCGAGCCGAAGACTACCCAGAGTGGTACCAGCAAGTCATCCGGGGAGCCGACTTGGCCGAGAACTCGTCCGTCCGGGGCTGCATGGTCATCAAGCCTTGGGGATACGCGATTTGGGAGAACATGCAACGCGCGCTGGATCGCATGTTCAAGGAAACGGGGCACCAAAATGCCTATTTCCCGCTCTTTATCCCGATGAGCTACTTGGAAAAGGAAGCGGAGCACGTCGAGGGATTCGCGAAGGAGTGCGCGGTCGTCACGCACCATCGATTGGAACCAGACGGGAAAGGTGGGCTTCGTCCCGCCGGCCCCCTTGAGGAACCGCTGATCGTTCGCCCCACCAGCGAGACAATCATCGGTGCGACTTACGCAAAATGGGTCCAGTCCTATCGCGATCTCCCCATCCTCATCAACCAATGGGCCAACGTGGTCCGCTGGGAAATGCGCACCCGACTCTTCCTTCGAACCGCCGAATTCCTCTGGCAAGAAGGACACACGGTGCACGCCACTTCCGAAGAAGCGATGGAGGAGACTCGCAAAATGCTCGATGTCTACGCCGACTTCGCCGAAAATTACATGGCGATGCCGGTGATCAAAGGCGAAAAGACAGCTGGCGAACGCTTTCCCGGTGCCGTTCACACCTTTTCCATCGAAGCCATGATGCAGGACGGAAAGGCTTTGCAGGCAGGAACGTCTCACTTCCTTGGTCAAAACTTCTCCAAGGCCCAGGAGATTAAATTCCAAGACCAGAACAGCGAGATCGCCTACGCGTGGACCACCTCATGGGGAGTTTCCACGCGACTCGTCGGCGCCCTGATCATGTCCCACTCGGACGACGATGGACTCGTCCTCCCTCCACGGTTGGCGCCGCTCCACGCGATCATCATGCCGATCTATCGCGATGATGCGCAACGAGCCGAAGTCCTCGAGTATTGCAAATCTCTCCAACGCGAACTCCGCGCTCAATCCTTCGGCGAAGAAAAAATCCGTGTCGATATCGATGACCGCGATTTGCGCGGCGGCGAGAAGAAGTGGTACCACGTTCGCCGAGGTGTTCCCATCCGCATCGAAGTAGGTCCAAAAGACTTGGCGGCAAACGCTGCGTTCGTCGCGAGGCGCGATACCAACCAGTCCGCGGGAATGCCTCGCGCGGAGCTGATTGCAAATATCAGCTCCATGCTCGAGGAAATGCAATCGAATCTCTTTACCCGCGCTCTGCAAATGCGTGAAAGCAGAACGGTCGATCTCCACTCCGAAAAGGAATTTCGCGACTACTTCGCCGGCGAT